>CAYQXN010000075.1:0-8918 GCA_964421585.1 uncultured Ruminococcus sp.
TATGACCTCCTTTACTTTATGTATATATTATACACTATAAACTGTGTATTTTCAATTGACTATGTACACAAATATTAGAGTATTATTTTGTATATTATGTACATTGTTTTTTGTGTATGTTTTTTGATATAATTTATTAAAAACTTTTATAGGAGTACAGAAATGTTAAAGTACAGATTTGATGTATTATCGGAATTAAAAAGTAGAGGATTTACAACATATAAAATAAGAAAAGAAAAAATTTTTGGAGAAGCAACTCTACAAAAATTTCGTAACGGTCAAGTGATTTCAGCTGAAAATCTTAATAGCTTATGTAAATGCTTAGAATGTCAGCCCGGAGATATACTTGAGTATGTTCCTGATGTAGAATAAGTGTCCCTTCGAGGGACAGAAAATTTTATTTGAGTTAAACATTAAGTATTGACATACCCTATTTAATAGGGTATAATAATATTGGTGAGAATATTATGACACGAGAATTTATTATGCTTCCTGAATTCGATAAACAGTGGACTTCTTTGGGATTTTCTGATAAAGAATTAAGAGCTTTACAGGAGGAGCTTACTATTAATCCTACTATAGGAAAGGTAATGCAGGGAACCGGCGGTTTAAGAAAGTTGAGATTTGCTTTTGAGAATCGCGGTAAAAGTGGAAGTGCAAGGGTTTGTTATGTTGATTTTGCTGTTTATGAAAAAATTTATTTAATAACTGCATAACCTAAGAATGAAAAGGATAATTTAAGTAAAGAAGAAAAAAATTCAATTAAGAATTTAATTAAAGCATTGGAAAAAATATTTTCTACGTCTGAAAGGAGTGATTATTGATGAGTGTTTATGAAAGCATTATGCAGGGTTTAAATGAAGCAGTTGAATTTGAAAAAGGTAATTTACAAGCCAGAACTATAAAATGCACTGTAAATCCTGTCCCTGATTTTGATAGCAATGAGATTAAGAGTGTTAGAAATTCATTGCATATGACTCAGAATACTTTTGCTGCTGTGATGGGTGTGTCAGTTAAGACTGTTGAAGCATGGGAGGCAGGCACCAATAAACCAATTGGCACAGCGCGCAGAATGTTGAGTATGTTGCAAAAAGATAATACACTTCCTTTGAAGTTTGATATAATTTCAGAGAGTGTTTAAGTGTCCCTTCGAAGGACAGATAAATTTATTTTTTTCTCTGCTTTAGGGGTTTTGTATCCGGCAGCAGAGAAAAACAAACGGTTGATGCCACAACATCCGTAGATAAAATCTTTATGCCAAGTGTCCCTCAGAGGGACACTTGGCATTTTTTGTAACTGTACCGTGGAGAAACACTTGCTGTTTTCCGGACTCTCCCTCGACGGGACACATAATGTTTTCCTAATTGTCCACCGGAGGGACAGATGCAGTATAGTGAAGCCGTTGCATTGGAGCAACGGCTTTTTTGCGCACCGACTTTCCTTAGTGCTGTTTAGAGAAATTCATAAAGCAGAGGGGGGAGAGATGTTCAAGGATTATCCCGCAGAAAAAACGACGGTAAAACAAAATTTGACCACGATTTTAGGTCGGTGCAATTTTGCAGGATAAAGGAGTAATATTACGAGTAATATTACTCCGTTTACAATTGTCAGCAGTGCTGACAATTTTTGCAATATTAAAAGTGGTATTATCTTAGTGGGTAATAATATTGTTTTTAAGTTATATTTATTATATTTGCTGATAAATACTGATGTTCGTACAATATTATTTTAAATATTACTATTTTTTTGAGAATAAAATTTGACAAAAAGTATAGATTGCTGCTGTACGAGCGAAGACTTGATTTATGCTGTTCTTTTATCTGCTGAAAATCCTTGGACAAGAGATTGGCTTGTGTTTTGTTTGTGTTGAACGAAATTAGCGAAAATGTGAAATTATATTAAAAGCTTGTAAAAATTGCTTACAAGCTAAATCTCGCAATAATAGCTTTATTTGCAGCGCTGACAACGAATTGAATTTTGCTGTGCTGTCAAGTATAAGCTTAAAGTTGTTTTTATCAGCAAATTGTTAGGCAGGAGGAAATAATATTCAAAGCAGCTCATAAATTAAAATTCTTAATTTCATCCCAAAGCAGAGCTTTTAGATATTCTGTAGGATGTTTGATTGAATATATTTGGGCTGCAATGTCATAGTCCCATATGGTTTGCATAATCAAATCACGCAGTGATGGACCGTCAATATCATCCATGATGCAATCGTTTAGTTCTTCAAACAGAGTAACAGTTTTGACAAACTGCTTGGAGTAACGTGCATGCGATTTTACAGAAAGCATTTCAATCAATGACTTAACTGTCTTACAATATTTTCTGCTTTCTGTGTCTGTACTGTCTGAATATTCCGAAAATCTCGTCAGATGATGTATTGAGTTCTTAATCACATCAAGGTTATGTGTGTAGGGTATATAACTAACTTCTTGATTAGATGGAGTTATATTAAAGATACTGTTAATACTGGTACTGTTATTATTGTCTTCATTTTTAGGACACGGTAATGTCTCAATTTTTAGGACACGGTCAGTATTTATAATGTCTTCATTTTTAGGACACGGTAAAACCTCAGTATTCATCGGTGTTTCTGAGATGACTTCATTTTTAGGACACGGTTGTTTTGCCGGGTTACTATTCAGTATGTAATCATTAACAGTGAAACGTCCTTTTTTTGTGTGCCTCTGTTTTACAGTTATGTAGTTATATTCGATAAGTTCATTGAGGGCTTTATAGTATGTATCTTTCGAAATCCTTAAGAAGATGCAAATAGTTGAACGGTGAGGAAAGGCTCTGTATCCTGCCTGAACAAGACTGTAGAAAAATGCAATAAGAGCTTTGGCTTTAACAGAAAGTCTAATATCGCACATAATGAGCTTTGGAATAAATCCAAAGCCCTTGGCATTAATTCCGTCAAGTATAAGCATACTTTCAGAAAGTTCATCATTAATGCTGCAGTTGAGATTATTGGTATTATTGCAGATTGTATAAACATTCTTATTCTTGAATCCCTTAGCTTTGCTCACTTTAATATAGCCGTTTTTTACAAGAGGATTAAAATGCCTGTAAAATGCGTTTTTAGACATTTTTAAGTCAGTAAGGATAGTTTCCCTTTTTGGGAAAACTGTTCGTCCTGAGCCCGTGTAGGACGCTAAATAAGCATAAATTGCCTTGCTCTGTACGGATATGTTACGGTCAAACATAACTGACTGTGAAATTATGCCGTAACCCTGGGCGTTTACGCCTTCAACTTCGAGTATGTTTTCTATGTCTTTTCTATGATTGTCTTTCATGAAAATTCCTCCTAATTTTCAACAAGCGCTGTATTAACAGGCTTTTTTATTTCCTCAAATAGGCTTGAGAAAATAAAAAAACCTGCATATAAAATGCAAGTTTTAAAAATTGAAATATTTATTTTAGGTATTCGTCGGATACAGATTGTCTGGATGAGTCTGTGCTGCTTGTAAAGCCCGCCTTACTGTATTTGCGCCTGATAGCATTCATTAGTGTAGCTCTGTCTGCAAAATCAACAGTTCTTGAGGCTTTAGACTCAATCTTATAAGGGTGATCCTTATCAATTTTGATTTTCCAGTTTTCGAGCTTTGGCAGTTTCATTTTTGTTGGATTCATACCTGTTTTCATTAGAACCCATTCGCCCTTTTTCATACGGCTTATTTCGTCAGGCGTCATAAGAGGCTTTTTTATCATTTGATAAGTGGTAGAATTTTGCGTGTTTGAAGTGCCTGTCCTTCTTGACACAGAACCGCTCATAACTGTTTGTGTATTGAGAGCCTTTGAAAATGTTTCAGCATCATCTGAAAGAGGGGATAGGTAACTAAACATTACATTTTGACAATTTGCACGGATATTTTTAGCTGTTTCACGGCCGTATTTTTCATCAAGCTGTGACAATGCCTGTAAAAATGGATTTGTAATAATATTTCGTGAACGACCTGCTGAGAAAAATTGCTGCACACCGTCGATTGCCGTATAAGTGCCGAATTCGTCCATAAAGTATTGAATACGGTGGGGCAGACGGTTTTCTTGATAATTTTCTGAGTTTTTTAACAATTCATTGTATGTTTGTCTGACGAGAAGATTTGCGATAAAGTTTTTGGTATTGGACGCTTCATCAAAAATAAAGATAATTGCTGTTTTTTCCCGGACAAATTTTTCAATATCAATGCTTCCTTCATCAAAGCAAAGAAGCTGCTGCATTTCCGAATCAAGGAAAGAAAGCATTTGTGAGACTGCCGTTGAAATAATACTTGCAATGGTTTTAAGCTCACCTGCTGTGGCTGCTGCTGATAATAAATCCTTTGCAATGTGGTCTTCAGGCAATGCAGCATAAAGCTGTGATAAATAGGTTTGCGGCATTACGCCTTTTTTGCCTGCTGTTGCCGGGTCTATCTCAATAATCTGTCGGCAGATTTTGAATACAGATACAATATGTCTTTGACGAGAATCGCATAGTTCAGATACGAGGTATGTTATCGCTGAGATAACGCCCTCTGCTGCAATATAGAAAAACTTGTTTGAGCCTGCCTGTCTTGTACTGTCATTTAGGTTTATAACAGATGAACCTACGGTTTTTGCATACGCTTCTGCTTTTCCTTTATCGGCAAGGCTGCCGGAGTCTTTGTATCTGTCTATGTATTTGTTTGTGAGTGACAAAAGGTTATAACCGTCGCTGTTAGCAGGATTACGCATATCTATTACATATGTTTGCATATGGTAATAGTTTTGCAGAATAGGAATGTAGTCCTGCGATATTGTTCCTTTTGTATCAGTGATAAAGAAAGACATACCGCAAGCTGCAGCATATTCCATATTTGGATATAACATAGAAGTAGTTTTACCGCCGCCGGGAGCTGCAACGTACATAGTGTGATTGTCAGAAGTGTCAACTATTGCTGTTATGTTTTTGCCGCGGACTTCTGAACCGAGTATAATACCTTCATGTTTGGGCAGGTTTTCGCCATTCCTCCATTTTTCCGGTTCAAAAGGGATATATTTGAAATTATTTCTAAGTTCTTCCTTCGTAGCCCATTGCGCTGTACCATATTGACCGTCGCCGACAGCTTTTGACTTAATTTTGTCAAGATTGCCTCCGTGACCCATTGCAAAATATGCAACCAAAATAATAGTAAATATAATTCCTACGGCTATAAATAATCCTGCGTTCATTGTGGACATTCCTTTCCTTTGTTCATAAGTACTTCATTCCAATCTTTTAATTTAGGTGTAAATATCATTACTTTGTAACTTTTAGCAAGTTGATTTACCATTTTTACAGCAAATTCCTGACCGTGATTTTTACCGTCTGAGCTGTTATAATCATTATCCGTGCAGATAACGACGTTTTTTATATGCGGATAATCAGACAGAAACTTTTTAAGTATATCAACATACAGCCCTCCCAAAGCTATATAATTGAAGCTGTGCCAGTCACAGTTTAAATGAAATAAAGTAATATAGCTGAATAAATCAATAAAAGCTTCAAACACATACAGCGTATCGGAAGTGCCAATGTGTCTGAAGCAATAATTTTTGTTGCTGCCTGAAAGTTCTCCTTTGAATGGTTTGTTTGTTAGAGTGCCTTTCAGTCCAGCATATCGTATGATATTCTTTTTGTCCTTTCCGACAAATACGATGTTGTGATTATCTTTATCTTCATAAATTAGTTTTTTATGGAGGAAATATGTAACTACATCAGAATTAATACCGCGAGAGGTGCAAAGATAAGCGTAGAGGCGTTTATTATCTGGATTTTTTGGCGGCAGTATTACCTTGTGTTTTTTATGATGTTTTTCGTCTGGCTGTTTCCCGACCATATCCTCAGAGCGTGTATTTCTTGTGGCAATGTATTTTCCGTCAAGCAGCGTTATTACCGCGTCCTGGAAGGAAAAACCGAAAAACTCCATAAGGAAATCTACGGCTGTTCCTTTTGCTCCCGTGGAGTGCTGATACCAGACATGTCCGCGAAATTTAACGCTGTCGTGCTTTGCCCACATATATTCGGTTCCGCTGTGCAAAACCTTTTCGCCTATACTTTCAAGATATTGCTTTATTTCTGAGTGTGCCGCCCTGTATATTTCGTCTTCTGTGAATGGAATAAAGCGTGACATTTTAATCCTCCTGCAATAATAATTAAGGTGTAATAATAAGATATACATAATAATAGGATTGACTTGATGATATTATTATGATAAAATTATGATAAGGATGGTGACTGAAATGATTGACATAAGACCTATTTCGGATTTAAGAAATAAATTTACTGAAATCGAAAATGCGGTTTCTAATGGTCAGCCGGTGTATCTTACAAAAAACGGTTATGGAACTATGGTTGTTATGAGTATTGAACAATACTCTCGGCTTACTGATTTAACAGAATACAAGCTTGATGAAGCAGATAGACTTGCCGAAACATCAGACATTCGTTTAAAACATGATGATGTATTTAAGGCAGAATAATGGTGAATAACTACTCTGTTTTTTATGTTGTCATAGATGATGTTATGGAAGTACGTAGATTTATTTACAATGGCAGAGATATAAGCAATATAGTATAATTTCTTATCCTCATTCTCTTTGAATGAGGATTTTTAATAATCATAACTTTGTGCACTGTCATCAACAGATTGCCCTGCATAGATTTTCTGTACCTTTTCTCTATGCAAAATTTTGTTGTCGGATACATATCTGTTTTTAGCTGCTGCAATCGTTTCAGTGTTGAGTATTCGTCCGAAATGGCAGGCGGTAGTTGCAACTGACATTACAGACATTTGACGTGTATTTTCTGCTTCGTCAATTTTTTGTTGTGCCTTTTGATTGCCAAGTTCAACAGATTTTTTGTACCATCTTATTGCCTTTTCAATATCGTGTTCAACTCCTAATCCATAATGGTAGAATGAACCTATGCGCATTGCCAAGTTTCCGTCAGTAGGATTTTTGGAGAATTCATTCAGATAATAAGATAGGGCAGAGGAAAAATATTTGTTTGATAGCTCGTCATTTTTTACGCCATAACTTTCAATTTTATATATGTATCCCAGTTGATACGCAGCGTCATGATTGCCCTGCTGAACTGATTTTTCAAACCAGGTAATTGACTCCCGAATGTTTTGCTCAGTGCCTTGAGCATTTAAGTACATCTGTCCTATGCGATAGGCTGTAAAATCATCCGGGCTTTCCTCATAATCCGAGATATATTGCTGCAAGGCTTTGCTGTAACAGACGTTTGCTTTTTCGGTATCGAGCACACCGTACTCCTCGTTGAAGTAAATCTGACCGAGTTTGTACCAAGCGTGAGAAATATTTTTTTCTGCTGCTTGCTCAAAGCACTCTATTGCATTATTGATTTGACATTTTTCAAAAGCAATATTACCTAATTTATAATGAGCATATGGATGGTTTTTAATTACAGCAAGTCGATAATAATATAGTGCTTTGTCAGTGTTTTGTGTAACGTCAATTCCTTTGTCGTAAAGTACAGCGAGCCTATAGGATGCTGAGGAATTTCCGTTTAGAGCCGATTTTTCAAGCCAGTTTATTGCTTTTTCTATATTTTTATCTACACCCAGACCATTGAGATAAATCAAACCAACCCTATATTCCGCAGTTGCATTGACGTTTTCTTTTTCTGACTTTTCGTAGCCAGACAGAGCACAAACATAGTGCTTATTTGATTTCTGTATATCCGTAAGATTGTATTTTTCTGAAGAATATATATAACCTAATTGATATGCAGCGTCAGGATTCCCTTGCTGCGCCGCTTTTTCAAGTAAACTTGCAGCTTTAGGTACATTGATTTCCGTACCGTTGCCGTTTAAATACATACTTGCTATACGCATTTCTGTAAAAGCGTCATGAACGTCTTGTTCCTGTTTTAACATTCCTTCGAGTGCACCTTTATATAGATTATAGATTTCACTGTCAGTCTTACTAAAGGTTTCAGGATTATTTTCATATAATTTTGCAAGGTCATAGCTTGCAAGTGTGACGTTATTCTTCGCTTTTATGAGGTACTTTTCAGCTTGTAATATGTCGGAGCGAACGCCCTCTCCTTTAATATACATCTTAGCAATACGATAGTCTGCATAACTGTCTTTAGCTTCACTTGCTTTTTGATAATATGAAAATGCTTTCTCATAATCCTGGCTAAATCCTAACCCGTAATAATAATGGTTACCTATGTAATAATTTGCATGTGCATAGCCGTTTTCTGCAGCAAGTAAAAAGGTTTGATAGGCTTTAAAATAATCTTGTTCAACGCCTTCTCCTTTGAGATACATTTGCCCTATTAGATATTCTTTGTATGCTTCTGATTTTGGTACATTAACTTGATAATGCAGCTCATTGGCATTGCTGTTAAGCTCATCAAAAAAAACACTGTTTTTTTATTTCATCTTTAAACAAATAAAAAGCCTGTTTAAAGTAGTACTCACCTAAACCTTTATCAATATCAATTCCGTCTGCACCGTAAAAATATAGCTTGCCGAGCCTGTATGATGATATACTGTCTTTGTATTCATCTGCTGCAATGCCGTACCATATAGTGGCGGCACCCGCATCTTTTTCTATACCTTTTCCGTAGTTATAGCAGTCAGCAAAATTACGGCAGATTTCACCGTTTCGGGTAGAAAAGTCATTTGCAAGAATTGAGAGAGCTTTAAAGTTTTTAACAGCTTCTTCATCTGACTCAAAAAGCAGTCTTGAACCGAATATTTCATATAATATAGGGCTATCCGGCTCAGGAGAATAGAATATTTGTTCAGGGTATTGCTTCATATATTTTTCTATGGTTTTATTGTTATAATTAGATTTCCTGTGAGTGTTGTAATATGATTTTTCCTTTGGAATAGGGGAGACAGAAGCGGAGGACTGCTGAATATCTTTTTTGATAACCGGAG
>CAYQXN010000076.1:0-8827 GCA_964421585.1 uncultured Ruminococcus sp.
TTGACTTATTTTTCCATTAATATTCAATATTACAGAATATATTATATTATATTATTTATGAGTTTAACATATTATGCATATATATGTCAAAGATTATTGCGACGATAAAACAGTTAATATAAAGCTATTATTTATGAAAGATAGCCAACAAAATGAAATGACCTCCAAAAGTTAGATAAAAATAAACAGCCGCACGTGAGCGGCTGTTTAAGTTTGTAATAAGTTGTTGAATTTCAATATATCCTGTTGTAGGGTTAAGCCCGAAACCCTTATTTAGAAGGTTGTACAAACCACCCGTTCAGCAGGAAACTTTAAGAGTGTTTTATTGTTGTGTTTAAACACGCCTGTTTTAGCAGAGATTATTCATAAAGAGGGTACTTATTGCAGATTTCTTCAACGCCTGCTCTTACTTTGTCCTTGCTGTTTTCATAGTCGTTGATAACAAGGGTAATATACTCGGCAATTTTGTCCATATCCTCCTCGTTGAGACCTCTTGTTGTTACCGCAGCAGTACCGATTCTTACACCGCTTGTAACAAACGGTGAGCGCGGCTCGCCCGGAATTGTATTTTTGTTGACTGTAATGTAGCAGTCGTCAAGGCGTGCTTCAAGCTCCTTGCCAGTTACATCTGTGTCACGCAGGTCAATAAGCAGAACGTGGTTGTCTGTACCGCCGGAAACAAGCTTGTTTCCTCTTTTGAGGAGACCCTCGGCAAGTGCCTTGCAGTTTGAAACAACCTTTGCGCCGTATTCCTTGAATTCGGGTTTGAGCGCCTCGCCAAAGCACACAGCCTTTGCCGCTATTGTGTGCATAAGAGGACCGCCCTGTGTGCCGGGGAAGATAGCCTTATCAATCTGCTTTGCAAACTCTTCACGGCATAAGATAAGACCGCCGCGGGGACCTCTGAGTGTTTTATGTGTAGTTGTTGTAACAAATTCGCAGTAAGGAACAGGATTTGGGTGAGCACCTGCGGCAACAAGACCTGCGATATGAGCCATATCTACCATCAGGTAAGCTTCAACCTCATCAGCAATCTCTCTGAGCTTTGCAAAGTCAATAATTCTCGGATATGCAGAAGCGCCTGCAACAATAAGCTTAGGCTTACATTCCTTGGCAATTTGGAGCACCTTGTCATAGTCAATCAGGTGAGTTTCGGAATCAACGCCGTATGGTACAAAATTGAAGTATTTACCCGAAATATTTACAGGCGAGCCGTGAGTAAGATGACCGCCTTCGTTGAGGTTCATACCCATTACTGTGTCGCCGGGATTGAGTATTGAGAAGTAAACCGCTGTGTTAGCCTGTGCGCCTGAGTGCGGCTGAACATTTGCGTGCTCTGCGCCAAAAAGTTCGCAGGCTCTCTGACGTGCAATTTCCTCAACTACATCAACACATTGGCATCCGCCGTAGTAACGCTTTCCGGGATAGCCCTCAGCATATTTGTTTGTGAGAAGACTGCCCATTGCAGCCATAATAGCGGGAGAAACTATGTTTTCGCTTGCGATAAGCTCAAGGTTTCTGCGCTGTCTTTTGAGTTCATTGGTCATTGCTTCGCCAACAGCAGGGTCATAGCTGTTAAGAAAGTCAAGAGATGGAATGTTGTTTTTTTTGCTCATTAAAATTCTCCTTATCTGTTTAGGGCATATCCGAAAAGTATCAGCATCTACAGATTTTTGTGCGTCAGATGACTTTCAGATGCGCGCTATTATTTATAAATTGTTACGACAACCGGCAAGAAAGCGCCTTCTGTCTGAGTGCGTACAAATCTTCGAGTGTTGAAATTTTTCCTGCCTCATTTCGCAATGCGGCGGCTCCGCGAATACCTTTAAAATATCCTACAACAAGCTTGCGTGCCTGAAGCATAGCCATATGCTCACCCTTGTACTCAATCATTTTCTTAATATGTTCTGTCATCACGTTAAGCCTGTCCTCAAGGGTAGGATAAAAAACGGGATTTTCAGGATTGTCAAGATATGAGTTAATCTGCTCGAAAAGCCATGGATTGCCCAAAGACGCTCTGCCAATCATAACAAGCTCACAGCCGGTCAAGTTCATTACCTGTTTTGCCTTTTGCGCCGAGTCTATGTCACCGTTTGCAATGACGGGAACAGATACAGCGTCTTTTACTGCTTTGATGATATTATAATCAACAGGAGGCTTGTAATACTGCTGACGTGTTCTGCCGTGGATTGTAATTGCAGAGGCGCCTGCCTGTTCACAGATTTTTGCAACTGCGACGGCATTTGCATTTTGATCATCCCAGCCCTTGCGGATTTTTACCGTTATCGGAACACTGACAGTTGCTACAACGGCTTCAACTATTTTTCCGCACAGCTCGGGATTTTTCATCAGTGCGCTGCCGCTGCCGTTGGAGCTTATCTTGGGGGCAGGACAGCCCATATTTATATCAATTATATCGGGTGAATTCTGCATAGCATGCTGAGCAGCCTCAGCCATACATTGGGGGTCGTCGCCAAAAATCTGAATTCCGCAGGGGCGTTCAAGCCCGGAGATTACCATAAGCTCTTCACTTTTCTTGTTATTAAATGAAAGAGCCTTTGAGCTGACCATTTCGCTAACGCAGTAGCCTGCGCCGAATTTTACACAAAGCTCACGGTAGGCTCTGTCGCTTACGCCTGCCATAGGAGCAAGCAAAGTACGGGAGCGCAGGGTTACGTTGCCAATTTTAATTTTTTTCATTTTATATGCTGCCTCGGCGCTGTTTTCTTCCGCTTACCTTTGTGCTGATAAGCACAACTGAAACTGTGATTATTCCTACAGCTACACACAGCCACGAAACGACGCCGGCTGTGTAGTTTGTGGAATAGGTTTTAGTGCTGACGGTTTTTGCAAGCGTTGGAGCCTGATACTCCGTTGTGGAATTTTCATCCACCGGATAGGTTTCAACATATGCAGGAACAGTCGCAGGCGCCTCGGTTTCTTCGGGTTCAACATAAGCCGGTTCTGTGGGAGCCTCTGTTTCAGGTTCATATTGCGGTTCGGTTTCAGGTTCGTACTGCGGCTCTGTCTCAGGCTCATATTGAGGTTCCGTCACAGGCTCAGTTTCAGGTTCTTCGTATTCGGTTACGACTTCCGTAGCAATCGGCTCGTCATCATCAATTCCGTCGCCGTCGTAGTCAACTGCAAATGCAGTCATACCGCAAAAGAATGTAATGAATACCGTAAGTACAATGCAGAAGACCCTTTTTATCAAAAATTCAGACTTCATTCTAATTACCCCGTCAAAATGGATATTTGCATATTCATTTTTATTATATCAAACCCGAAGATTTATTGCAAGGAATTTTGATAATTAGATATAGATTATGTACAAATGATTTAATTTAGGTTGTATTTAAAAAAATTCAATTCTTACATACGCCTTGATTAAATCATTGTTTTCTGATGATTTCAGCTCAGTAACTCTGCAAGAACGTTTCCAAGAAGCTGACCTGTGTATTCAACTTCATCAATTGAATTTGCCTCTGTGCCTACTTCAATCAGCAGCGAGCCGTCGCATACGTATTCGTTATATCTGAAATAATCAAAGCTTAACGGTCTTGTCATACCGGGATAGAGCTCTTCAGCCTTGTTCTGAATTTTGAGTGCAAAGTTCAGGTTGTTTTGCCAATTAGGAAACCAATTGCTTCCGTCGTCACAGCCGGACAAAATCATTATCTGTGCAGCTTTTTTTCCGTTATATGTAAATACAGGCTTTATTTTGCACTCTTCTGTGCCGATAGCGTCTCTGTGAATATCAAGTACAACTTTGATATCCTCATACTTTTCCATATCAGCCTTTATGGTTTCTGCGCTGCGGTCATATGCTCCGTCATAGGTAGCGTCATGAATTGTTGTGTCGTGATACGTTGTAATGCCCTTACTGTTAAGTGCGTCTGCTATAGCATTTCCGACAGCAACAACATTAAAATCGCTGTTATCTGTGCGTGAATAAAAACTTTCGTAGAAGTAATCAACATCTTCGTCCATATACGCTTCTGTGGTGTGGGTATGATATATAAGAACTTGAGGCGAGTCGCTGTTTTTGTCAACATCAAAGGTTAGAGGAGCCTGCAGAAGTGATTCAAAGTCATAGTTAACACCCGTTTTGTTTTTGACATAAAAGTTATCTACCTCTGTTCCTCCGTCAAAATAAGTGTTTTCGGCAATTTCGTATTTTGTTTCACCTGTATGGTCGCCGTAGGAGTCATAATATCCCGATTTATCACGACTTTCGGTTTCAGTTTGTACATTTTCTGTCGTCTGTGTTTCGGCTTTGTCGGCGACAATTGTAACGGGTTCGTCGTCGGTTTCATTGTCGTCAGTTATCACTTTATATGTTCCGTCGGTCAGTGTGAATGCCGCAGCCGCCAGAACGGCAGGAGTCTGAGAGCTGAAGCATTCGGGCACACGTCGGAATACGCAGAAAAGTGCTGTACAGCACAGCACCATGGAAACAAATATTTTTATTTTATGGCTGAATTTTCCTTTCCTTTTCAAAAAATCACCTGCTCTTTTAGTATATATATGCAGGGGACAATTATTTATGAAAGGCGTACGCTACATCAGCGACACAAGGTCAGACAGCTCAAACTCATTTTGCAGCGCACCGTTGAGGGCGAAAGCAATCAGCCTTGAAGCACGTTCCGTAAGCAAATCAATTTCTCGCGGAATGACTATCATATCTCTGTTGTCGGGGCTTATAATACTTTTAATTTTGTTTGAGCAGTTGTCATTTGTCAGGTCGCTTGCAAGCGTTTGTACATCAACAACAGTCGGGACGCCGATAGCGATTACAGGAACACCGATTGTCTCTTGGTTTATCCTTGTGCGGTGATTTCCTACTCCTGCACCGGGAGCAATGCCCGTATCGCTTATTTGCAGGGTGCAGCCGAGACGTTCAAGTCTGCGTGAGGCAAGTGCGTCAATTGCTACAACAGCCGTAGGCTTTATGCGCTTGACTATGCTCAGAATGTATTCGCCTGTTTCAATGCCTGTTTGCCCTGTTACTCCTGTCTGCATTACGGCAACGGGACGAAGTCTGTCAAGACCTGTTGCCTGCGCTATTTCGCCTGATATATGACGGGTTGCAAGAACTTTTGCGCTGGCTTTTGGTCCAAGCGAGTCAGGCGTTATTTCTGTGTTGCCCAGTCCTGCAATAAGCACAAGACCGTTTACAGGAAGCAGTCTGCGTATTTCCTTGCCTATGGTCACAAGGCGTTTGTCGGTTTCATTGAAATGGTCTGTCAGAGAGGGCAGTTCAATAGTGATGTATGTTCCTATTTCTTTTCCCAGCGTCAGCTTTGCCTTCTGATTTTTTACTCTGAGACGTGAAATTGAAAGTCCGTTTTCCTTGTATGATTTGAATTCTACACCGCTTATGTGCTCTCCTGCAATTTCTCTTGCTTCAACGGCAAGGTCGGTTCTGAGCTGCATTTTGTCAATCTCCTCAACACAAAATTTCCATAATTATTATTTATCGGATATGCTTATATATTCTTTACAATTTAATTATAATTTGTTATAATCAATCTAACTATAAATTAATTAATGCTTTAAGGTGATTACTATGAAAAAATTCGGATTTAACAAAATTATTGCAGTTTTTGCTGCTGTTTGTATATTATCCTCCCTTGTAGTCAGCGAGGCTAATGCGGCTGTTGTTGACAGCGGCTTTTCTGTGTCTTATGCGTCAGATTCAGACACTGCTGAAACTCAGAATAGTGCGGATGATGCTCTTCCGTCAAGTTACAATTCAGTTGAGCTCGGATACGTTACAGATGTCCAAAGTCAAGGCTCTAACCTTTGTTGGGCATGCGCTTGTTTAGCAACATTTGAATCAAAGCTGCTTAGAGAAGGTTATTCAATAGACACTATGTCAACAAATTGGATGAATGTTTGGGCGACAACATGTCTGAACGGCACAGGCTGGCAGAGAACCGTTAAGTCTGTCGGATACACCCATATTGCTCCGGGTTATTTGACCTCATGGTATGGTGGAGTTGAGAAGAGTGAAGTTGAGGAATTTGACCTTGAAGGCACGGTTTACGGTGATATGGCTACTGATGAATATACCCGGTTTGGCGTAACTTCATTGCGTTATCTCCATAAAGAGAATCCGGACGAAGTTAAACGAGCAATTATTGAAAACGGAGGATTGTATGCGTCTTATGCACATGCCGCTGCTTGTTCAAATAATAGTCTTTCATACTATATGTATGATTCATATAGTGGAAGCTATATAGGGCACAGTGTTGAGATTGTGGGTTGGGATGACGACTATTCTCGTATTAATTTCGGAAAATCTGCAAGCACAAGACCCGATAACAACGGTGCATGGCTTGTAAAAAACAGTTGGGGCAGCTACAATTCGATGGGCGGTTATTTTTGGATATCATACGAGGATAAATATTTGCTTGACAGCAAGTTTGACCCGGCGTTTGCCATTGAATCAGTAATTGAAATTACTGATGAAGTTCAGCTGTTGCAGAATGAAATTTACGGTGCAACATACGAATTCGACTATGTTGCAAGTGATAACATTACATATATCAATAAGTTTGATTTTTCTGACGATTTCAGAACAGTTGACAAGGTTATTTTTGAAACGGAGTGCATAGGTGCCGACTACAGCATATATTATGTACCTGTGGCTGATGGTGAACCGGTATCCGATAAAAACAGCTGGACAGAATTATACAGCGGAGTTGTTGATTATGACGGATATATCTGTGCTGATATTGAGAATTTCAAGGTGCCTGAGAGCAGCGGTGCTGTTGCTGTTCAGATTGACACATCTGCAATCAACAGCGGAAAAAAGCCGCAAGACAGCGATTATACAGCAAACTCGCTTGGTGTTGGCGAATGGTTAATCAGTGACGAAACCTATGTTTTTATAAATGATTCGCACTACGGTGAAAGCTATATAATGTATGACGGCAATATGCTTGATTTGCTTGACTGGTATAAGATTTATAATAATGATGATTTGGGCGGTACATTTGTAATCAAAGCTGTTACAGTTACCAATGATCAGCTTTTGGGCGACGTAAATCTGGACGGCGTTGTAAACATTGATGATGTAACGGCTCTGCAAAAGCATATCGCTGACATTTACACGCTGTCTGACGGGGAGCTTGAAAATGCCGATGTGAATAACGACGGTAGTATAAATATAGATGATGCTACAACAATTCAGAAGTGTGTAGCAGATATTATTGAATTATAAGCGGTATATTTTTGTTATGTTTCTTACAGACGTTGCCGCATTAAAATCGCGTAGGCTGCAATTTGAATAAGGAGGTGCAAAATGAATATTCCGCTTGCTGACAGACTCAGACCACATTCGCTTGAAGATATTGTGGGACAGGAGCATTTGCTTGCAGAGGGGAAGCCGCTTCGCAGGATAATTGAAAGCGGAGAAATTCCCAATCTCATTTTTTACGGACCTTCGGGGGTAGGAAAGACTACGCTTGCCGCATATATAGCAAATAAGACAAACAGAGCTCTCAAAAAGCTCAACGGTACAACTGCCTCAACCTCAGATATAAAGGATATTGTTTCCCGTCTGAATACATTTGAGGGCTTAAACGGAATTTTGCTTTATCTTGATGAAATTCAGTATTTTAACAAAAAGCAGCAGCAGACCCTGCTTGAGTATATTGAAAACGGAAGTATAACGCTGATAGCTTCAACTACAGAAAATCCGTATTTCTATGTGTATAATGCAATTCTCAGTCGTTCGACTGTATTTGAATTCAAGTCGGTGTCACCCGGCGAGATTGAAAGTGCTGTTTACCGTGCAGTCAGATTTCTTGAGGAGGAGCAGGGAATAAGCATTGATTTTCCGCAAGAATGTGCCAAAAAAGTTGCAAACGGATGCGGAGGAGATGTGCGTAAGGCTATGAATGCCGTTGAGTTGTCTGTGCTTGCAGCGGATTCTGACGGCAGCAGAAAGAAGGTCACTATTGATATTATTGACAGTCTTGTGCAAAAAAGCGCCCTGCGTTATGATAAAGACGGAGACGAGCATTACGATATAGTCTCTGCATATCAGAAGAGTATGCGCGGAAGCGATGCAAATGCAGCGCTTCACTATCTTGCTCGTTTGCTTGAAGCGGGTGACCTGCCAAGTGCATGCCGAAGACTGATGGTGTGTGCCTGTGAGGATGTTGGGCTTGCATATCCTCAGCTTCTGCCGATTGTAAAGGCATGTGTGGATATGGCTCAGGCTGTGGGTATGCCGGAGGCAAGAATACCGCTTGCCGACGCTGTGATAATGGTATGTAATGCACCAAAGTCAAATTCTGCGTATATGGGTATAAATAAGGCGATGCAGGATGTGAAGAATGGCAAAACGGGACCTGTTCCGCGCAGACTGCAAAATATGCACTATGACGGTGAGGATAATCAGAATAAGGGACAGTTTTATAATTATCCTCACGATTATCCGAACCATTGGGTATATCAGCAGTATCTTCCCGATTTGATTAAGGACGTAGTCTATTATGAATACGGCGACAACAAGAATGAGCAGACATTTAAGACCTATTGGGATAAAATTAAAGATAAGTCTGATAAATTATAGATTATTTCAAGTTTATCTTGAACTTGTAGGGGGGGACATCAGGGATGCCTCACCTACATAAAAATTATGTAAGACCTCTGCAAAGCATTAACTTATTCTATAAAGTAGATGTTTTGCAGAGGTCTTATATTGCACAAAAAATTTAGCGGTGACCATTAGTCGTCTCAGAAAAATTGTGTTTTTTTAATGTGAAGCCTACGGTTATCCCTATGTTTTTCAAAATAGAATTTATTCATATAT
>CAYQXN010000077.1:0-8715 GCA_964421585.1 uncultured Ruminococcus sp.
GAAGAACGTGCTCCAATGTGCGGCGTTCCTTTTCATAGCTGTGAGGGATACATTGCAAGGCTTGTATCAAAGGGATATAAGGTTGCAATATGTGAGCAGACAGAGGATCCTGCAACTGCCAAGGGGCTTGTAAATCGTGATATTATCCGTGTTATAACTCCCGGCACAGTAATGGAGTCAAGTATGCTTGATGAAGGCAAAAACAACTATATATGCTGTATGTTTGCCAGAGATAAAAAAATCGGTCTTTGCTTCTGCGATATTTCTACAGGAGAATTATATGCTACCGAAATACATGGAAAAGACTCATATAATATTCTTACTGCTCAGCTTTCAAGCTATAGTCCCAGAGAAATACTTCTTGGCGGTGATATTGTTAATCTGTCAGATTTGCCAAGGTTTATTAAAGACAAGCTTTCAGCCGGCGTTGAGATGCTTGAAGATGAAAAATTTGATTTTACGCAGTGCTTAGATACGGTAAGACAACAATTTAAAGATGAAACGGAGCACGTTTCTGATAAGCAGACGCTTGTTTCGTCTGTCGGTGCACTTTTGGATTATCTGAAAGAAACTCAAAAAAGCGGACTTGAACGTATTAACCATATTGAGCTTTATCAGGAAAATCAATATATGCGCCTTGATTATAATACGCAGCGCAATCTTGAACTTACTCAGACTATGCTTACAAAGGAAAAGCGCGGTTCGTTATTATGGGTTCTTGACAAAACAAAAACAGCTATGGGCAAACGTTTAATTCGTTCGTGGATTGAACATCCTTTAATGAATATAACATCTATTAATAACAGACAAAGTGCAGTTGAAGAACTTGTGAACAATACAGTGCTTCGTCTTGAAATCACGGATAATATTACAGGAATATTTGATATTGAGAGACTGATGACGCGCATTGTTTATGGCTCTGCCAATGCAAGAGACTTGCGTTCTTTGTGTTCGGCAATTACGAATCTTCCTGATTTATCTGATCTTATCAGCGACTGTACTGCTTCTTATCTTAAACAGATTTACAGAAATATAGACAGATTAGAGGATATACATAATCTTATTGATGCTGCAGTTGTTGATGAGCCTCCGTTTACAATACGTGAAGGCGGAATGATTAAGAACGGATATAATTCCGAACTGGATTCTGTGCTTAATGATATGAACAATTCCAAGGATATACTTGCTCAGATTGAGGCTGAACAGCGTAATGCAACAGGCATACCTAAGCTTAAGATTGGGTATAACAGAGTGTTCGGTTATTATATTGAGGTCACCAATTCCTATAAATCCTTGGTGCCTGACACATATATCCGTAAGCAGACACTTACAAACTGCGAACGATATATTACCCAGGAGCTTAAGGAAGTTGAAGGCAGAATTCTAGGCGCAAAGGACAGGTCGGTTGCTCTTGAATTTTCAATATTTGAAAACATCAGAAAAACCGTTGCAGATAATCTTGAACGTATTCAGAACACCGCAAAAGCAATTGCTGCGCTTGATGTTATTACATCTTTTGCAAATGTTGCGTCCGACAACAGATATGTTCGTCCGGATATGGCGCTTACATCTTCAATAAGAATTAAGGATTCTCGCCATCCCGTTGTTGAGGTTCTGCTCAAGGATACACCTTTTGTGCCGAATGATGTAAATCTTGATTGCAGCAATGAGCGTGTTGCGATAATCACAGGACCTAATATGGCAGGTAAGTCAACCTATATGCGCCAGATTGCCCTAATTGTGCTTATGGCTCAGACGGGAAGCTTTGTTCCTGCCTCATATGCCGAAATCGGCATTGTTGATAGTATATTTACCAGAGTGGGGGCTTCTGATGACCTTGCTTCGGGTCAATCAACCTTTATGGTTGAAATGAGCGAGGTCGCCAATATAGTTAAGAATGCAACTTCAAAAAGTCTGCTTATACTTGATGAAATCGGCAGAGGTACTTCTACCTTTGATGGTATGAGTATTGCAAGGGCTGTGCTTGAGTACTGTGCAGATAAGAAAAAGCTTGGAGCAAAGACGCTTTTTGCAACTCATTACCATGAGCTTACGGTTATGGAAGAGTTGCTTGACGGTGTCAAAAATTATAATATTGCCGTTAAAAAACGCGGTGATGATATTACTTTTTTGAGACGAATCGTCCCCGGCGGCGCTGACGACAGCTATGGTATTGAGGTTGCAAAGCTTGCAGGCATTCCTCAGTCAATTATCAATCGGGCAAAGGAAGTCCTTTCGGAGATTGAAAGCGGAAGTGATGAGCCCAGGCTTACTGTAAAGCAAAATGACGATATGCAGCTTTCACTTTTATCATCAGCTGCAAGTCCTGTTATTGATAAGCTAAAATCAACTGATGTTAACACACTTACACCTATTGAAGCAATAAACTTTCTCTATGAATTAAAGGGAATGATATAAACCGAATTTAACAGGTAAAGGAGGCGGCATATTGGGAGTTATAAATGTTCTGGATAAGCATATTGCAGAACTGATTGCGGCAGGCGAGGTTGTTGAAAGACCTGCCTCTGTAATTAAGGAATTAATAGAAAATTCAATAGACGCAGGAGCAGCAAATATAACCGTTGAAATCAAGAATGGCGGTACTACCTTTATGCGCGTTTCTGATGATGGCTGCGGAATTCATAAGGACGATATAAAGGTTGCTTTTCTAAGGCACGCTACAAGCAAGGTCAGGCAGGAATCCGATCTTGACTGCATTTCTACACTCGGCTTCAGAGGTGAAGCGCTTGCATCTATTTGCGCTGTGTCGAGATTGCAGCTTATTACAAGGAACGAAAATGAGGAAACCGGCTCTGTTTATGAAATAGACGGAGGAGAGGAAATTAGTTTTGATGACGCAGGTTGCCCCGTCGGAACGACATTTGTTGTAAGAGATTTATTTTATAATATTCCTGCACGTGCTAAGTTTCTTAAAAAAGATGTTTCTGAAGGTAACGCAGTTTCAAATGTTATAGACAAAACAGCTTTGTCGCATCCTGAAATTGCATTTACATATATAAGAGACGGCAAACAGGTTCTCAAGACCTTTGGCGACGGCAAATTGTTGTCTGCTATTTATTCGGTATTTGGCAAGGACTTTTCAAATGGTTTAATTCCCGTTGAATATAAACTTGATTCAATCAGAATATATGGTTATGTATCAAAGCCTCAGAATTCCAGACCTAACAGAAATATGCAGAATTTCTTTATAAACGGCAGATATGTTAGAACAAAGACCGCTATGGTGGCGCTTGATGAGGCGTTTAAGGGTTCAATTATGGTTGGTAAGTATCCATCCTGCGTTCTGAATATTGAAATACCGTATGAGATGATTGATGTAAATGTTCATCCTTCAAAAATTGAAGTACGTTTTATAAATGAGAGACCTGTTTTTGATACGGTGTATCACGCAGTTAAATCTTCTTTAATGAAATACGATAGCAGAAAGAATGCTCAGTTCAAAACAAATTCTGCTTTTAATGAAATTAAGGATTCAAAAAAGTTTAACCCGTTTTACAATGCAGAGGCAGTTCTCAACAAAGCACCAAAAAGTACAGAAATAAAAAATTCAGTCAATAAAAATGATAAACAAATAAATAAGGCTGATGAATACAATCCTTTTGATGATGTGCAGTTTTCTTCAAATGTTGCTGAATCTAATGAAACAACGCAAAAGTCTGTTGAAAATAAAACGCAAGTAGAGAAACGTGATTTTTCTTCAAGGAGTTGTAATATCAACAATCTTAGACTTAATGATTCTGCAAATCCTTTTGATATTATTACAAAAAAAGCTATTAGTTACTCTAAAAAAGAAGAGTTGTATAAAAACGGCAATAAAGACGGCATAGCTTCTGATGAATCTGAAAAATTTGGAGCGGTGGCAAATGCTGTAACTGAACCTCAAAAACAAGAAGTAAATATTATTTCCGATTCTTCTGATAAAAAAGACAGCAAATATGCAGAGCCTATTGTCACCCAAAATGAAATTAATATAAGATATATTGGCGAAGCATTTTCTACATATATAGTAGCTGAAAAAAATGATAAAGAAATTTTATTCATTGATAAGCACGCAGCTCACGAGCGTATGATTTACGAAAAACTTAAGGCTGATAAAGCAGGAGCATTTGCCCAAATTTTACTTCAGCCGATTACGGTAACGCTGGGAAAGACTGAGTATGACGCAGCAATAAACAATCTTCAGATGTTTTCCGACTGCTCTTTTGATGTTGACGATTTCGGTAACAGCACTGTAATAGTCAGGAGTGCACCTCAGTACCTTGACGCTGCTGAGATTGCTGACTGCGTTACAGAAATGGCTGATTACATTTCCAAAGGTAAGAATGATATATATACTGAAAAAATGGACTGGTTCTATCATAATGTTGCGTGCCGTTCCGCTATCAAGGCAGGGAACAGAAATACACCTAAGGAGCTTTTGGATATTGTAAAAAAGCTTGAGGAAAATCCTAATCTTAAATACTGTCCGCACGGCAGACCAATCTGCATTGTTATGACAAAGAGTGAAATTGAAAAACAGTTTGGCAGGGTGTGATACATTGAACAATTCAATAAAGGTTGTATCGATTGTCGGTCCTACAGCTTCCGGTAAGACAAAGCTTTCCATTGAGCTTGCAAAACGTTATAACGGCGAGATAGTTTCAGCGGATTCAATGCAGATTTATAAAGATATGCATATTGCTACCGCAAAGCCTGATGAAAATGAAAGATGCGGAATTCCACATCATTTAATGGATTTTATCACTCCTGATAATACATATTCTGTTGCAAATTATGTTAAAGATGCTTCAAAATGCATTGAAGAAATAACCGCCCGAGGAAAGCTTCCGTTCATAGTCGGGGGTACAGGTCTTTATGTTGATTCACTGCTTAATAATATAACATTCAGTAAGGTAGAGCGTAATCAAAAATTATGTGATGAGCTTATGTCTGTTTATGAGAGTGACGGTATAGATAAACTTCTTTCAATTCTTTCCGATTTTGATCCTGAATCAGCAATCAGATTAGCTGAACAAAAAAATGTCAAACGTATTATTCGCGCCATAGAATTTTATAAGACCACAGGTATTACTATTACTGAGCAGAACTTAAATTCAAAAATTAAAGGAAGCCCTTATAATGCAATAAAAATTGGCCTGAACTTTTGTGATCGGCAGCTGCTTTACGATAGAATAAATCTGCGTGTTGACATTATGATTAAAAAAGGACTTATTGAAGAAGCCGAGAGGGCGCTTGAATCAGAACTTGGATTCACAGCTGCAAAGGCAATAGGATATAAAGAACTTATTCCTTATTTTGAACATACAAAAAAACTTGATGAATGTGTTGAAAAATTAAAACTGGAGACCAGGCGTTATGCTAAACGTCAGATAACATGGTTTAAGCGTGATAAGGAAATCAATTGGCTTTATGTAGATAATTATACTTCTTTTGAAGAATTATTAGATGATGCTATTTCTATTATAGAAAGAGGATAATATATTAATGGATAAATTACTATTCAGACGTATTCTGGTTGCTGTGCTCACAGTGTTGGCAGTTGTTTATGTTGTTTATTTGTTGGTAAGCTCTAACTTTGAAATGTATGTAACTGAAAATGCTGTGGAGGAAACCGTAATTGATACAATTCATTCTGACGGTTTTATCATACGTGATGAAACTGTTATAGATATCCCCTCAACAGGTGTGCTGTCGTACTCGCTAAGTAACGGAGAAGCCGTAAAGGCGGGTGGCGAAATTGCCAAGATTTATAGCAATGAGAGTGACGCTTCCGCCAGAACAAAAGCGGACAAGCTTGAGGAAACAATGAACAGCTTGCAGGAGATTCAGGATAGTTATGAATCTAATGCTATTGGAATTGATACAATCAGTAATGATATTAATAACGGTGTCATTACCTTTTATAAAGATGTTAATGAAAATGATATTAAGATGCTTGGCGATGATATAAGCAGTCTTGTATCATCAATTAATCTACGCCAGGTTTATACCGGAAAGGTTGCTGATTTTAGCGATGAAATTGCTTCTTTGCAATCTCAGATTACTCAGCTTAGGGAATCATCGGGAAGCAGTACAGGGTCTATCACCAGCAGCAAGGCAGGATATTTCTCTTCATATTGTGACGGATATGAAAACGCCATAAAATATTCCGATATTGAAAGAATTACTCTTGACGACCTTGAAAATGTACAAAAGACCTTAGATGGCGACAACTCTGCAGGAAAAGTAATCAGCGGTCTTAAATGGTATATCGCCTGCAAGGTTACAGCCGATGAAATGACAAGACTCTCGATTTTTGATGGGGATGCGACTGTATTGTTTTCGAATATTTCATCGGAAACAATACCTGCTTCTATCGTAAGGTTGTATCAGGAGGATAATAATTCCGACGGACTTTTGATTCTCAGCTGCAATTATATGAATTCTGAATTGATTGAAACAAGGCAGGAGCCGATAGAGATAGGTCTCGGAACATATACCGGCTTACGAATAAGCAAAAGGGCAATTCACGATGACTATGTTACCAAAACTACATATGATGACAACAATAATAAGCAAACAGAAACCGAAAAGGTTCAGGGCGTTTATGTGTTGTATGGTGATGAGGTGCATTTTAAGCAGATTTCAATTCTTTATGCAGATGAAGATTACGTGATATGTGATGAAAATCCTGATTCTGACCTGCTATTTAACGGTGAAACCGTATCTATGTACGATAAGATAATTGTTGAAGGGAATGATATATATGACGGCAAGATTGTTAAGTGATATAGATTATAATTATAAGCAGATTAATGAGAGAATTGCCGAGGCTGCACAGAAAGCAGGCAAGAGAAGAGAGGATATTACCTTTCTTGCCGCTACAAAAACTGTTGAGCCTGAATTTATAAATTATGCTATCTCTTTGGGTCTTGACCATATAGGTGAAAACAAGGTTCAGGAGCTTGTATCAAAATATGATAAATATAATCTGGATAAAGCGTCTTTGCAATTCATTGGTCATCTTCAGACGAACAAGGTAAAGCAGATTGTAGATAAAGTGGATTTGATTCAGTCCGTTGATTCATTAAAGCTTGCTAAAGAAATTTCAAAACAGTCTCTTAAGCTTGGGAAGAATACAGATATTTTAATTGAGGTTAATATTGGCAGAGAAGAAAATAAGTCGGGCGTGTTACCTGAACAGCTTGAGGATTTGCTCTGTCAGGTGGCTGAACTTGACGGTATTTCGATTAAGGGACTGATGGCAATACCTCCAATTTGTGATTCTTCACAGAAAATTTCAGAATATTTTCGTAATATGCATAATATATTTATTGACATCTCGGCAAAAAAATTAGATAATATAAGTATGACTATACTTTCAATGGGTATGTCCGCTGATTATTATGAGGCAATTTTGGAAGGTGCAAATATGGTTAGAGTTGGCTCATCACTTTTCGGCGCAAGAGATTACAAATAATTTTAGGAGGAAATATAATGGCTGGTATTGTTGATAAGTTCAAACGTATGTGGGATGCTCCGGATGATGAGTATGAATATGATGAATACGGTTATGCTGATGATGGAGATGAAGACGAAGAAGAGTATGAAGAAGAGGTTGTAAGAGATAGAGAAAGAAACAGAACAGGAAACAGTAGAAATAAGGTTGTGAGCATTAACGCTACAGCTAAGCTTCAGGTTGGTATTTTCAAGCCCGAACGTTTTGGCGAGGAAACACGTTCAATTGCTGATGAGCTTATGAAGAATCACACAGTGGTGCTTAATCTTGAAGATACTAACAAGGATATGGCAAGAAGAATTCTTGATTTTCTCAGCGGTGTGGCTTATGCTAACAACGGTAAAATTAAGCGTGTTGCTACAAATACTTATATCATAATTCCAAGCAATGTTGATTTGACAGGCGATGATCTTCTTGATGAATTAGAGAACAGTGGCGTATATTTCTGATAGAGACAAGTTGTTTTGTTCAAAGCTTGACGATGGCATTGATCTGTGTCTAACAAGACAGAAGCCGTATTTCTTTTCTTTTATGAGTGATAGAAGACAGGTAATTGCAGAAGCTTATCTGAGATCTGTGTGCTTTGAAAATTATATGTTTTTCGGCGGTTATGAAAATAGCGAACGCAGAGTTCTCGGTTTGTTTTATGGTAGTGCCAAAGAGGATATTTTCCCTATTTCTGCAATAGTTTTCAGATTTCGTAAGTGTGATAAGCTTTCTCACAGAGATTTTCTGGGCGCATTGATGTCGTTGGGCATTGAACGTGAAGCCGTAGGAGACATACTTGTTGAAGACGGAAGATGTGTTGTTTTTGTAAAGTCAGAGCTTAAAGATTATATTGTTTCTCAGATTTTTAAAATTGGCAAAGTCGGGGTTAATGTTGAGGAATGCACAGATTCTGAATTGCCAAAGGGCAGAGGACAAGAGGAAATGTTTTTTATTGTTTCCTCCTTGAGACTTGATAACGTTGTAGCGGCAATAACAGGTTTATCTCGGGAAAAGACAAAAGCGCTTATTTTGGCAGGTAATATAAGTGTCAATTTTATGCAGTCGCAGAATATCAGCCAGACTTTAAGCGGCAATACTTCGTTAACCATAAGAGGTAAGGGTAAATTTGTTTTAAACGACATTCTTGGTGAAACCAGAAAAGGTCGTATAAAAATATCGGTAATCCAATATAGATAAAGGAGTGTAGG
>CAYQXN010000078.1:0-8691 GCA_964421585.1 uncultured Ruminococcus sp.
ATAAACAATTGTTTACAGATATTTTTATTATAACGTTTTTATAATAAATTTGCAATAGAAATTTCACAATAACTGACAGCAAATTTTAGCGGTAATACTAAAATCAAATTAAATTCTTAAAACCGATTGCGTTAAATCCCGCATTACTTAGCTATCGCTCTTACAATGCAACAGCCGTGTATAGTAACCGACCTTGTCATGCAAAATTTTCCGCTAACATATGTTTATAGTTTTTAATCAGAAATTAGTACAAACTTCAAAATTTAGTATTGAATAATCATTCTATTCTGAGAGTCTCGCAGTCAAGGCACTTGCCTGTCTTATCGTCAATGTCGAATATTACACATTCCAACTTGCAGTCGCCGGTAGCAAGGTCAAATCTTTGCGGAAGCTTGGTTTTGAACTTTTCAATTATAATCTCAGTTTTAACACCAAGCACAGAATGGATTGTGCCTGTCATACCAACATCTGTGATATAGCCCGTTCCGTTTGGAAGCAGCTGTGCATCTGAAGTCTGAACATGTGTATGAGTACCAAACACAGCGGACACCCTGCCGTCAAGATAATAACCCATTGCACGCTTTTCACTGGTGGTTTCAGCGTGAAAATCAACAATAATTATTTTGCCCTCTGCCTGCTCAAGAAGCAAATCTACACATTCAAACGGGCAATTCAGATTGTTGTCTATATACATATTTCCCATAAGATTTATGACTGTGATAATGCGTCTGCCTGTATCAATATTTAGTATGCCCTTTCCGGGTGTAGATTTTACCGGAAAATTTGCCGGGCGGGCAACAAAAGGATTTTCGTCAATAAACTCATAGGCTTCTTTGCGGCGAAAGGTATGATTGCCAAGAGTAATTGCATCAACTCCGCTGTCAAAGAGAAAGCGGGCTGATGAGGGAGTTATACCATTTCCGTCAGCAGAATTCTCGCCGTTGCATATCACAAAATCTATTCCCTTTGTTCTTTTCAGCGCAGGAAGTCTGCTGCGCAGAAACCGACAGCCTATACTGCCTACTACATCTCCTATACATAAAATTCTCATAATTTATCTCCATTTTTATTAGGATGTATCAGAAAAGCGTTAATATGTTCAAAAACAAATGATTTTTTCAGAATAATGTAAAGTACTTTAAACATACCTACATATTTAAAGAAAGTTTAACAGATAATCGCAAAAAAGTCTACGTTTCAGGGCGTATCATATATTTTTCGGTTGCGCCCTAATAAAAGCGCTCAACAATGCGGCTGTACTCACGCAAGGCATAACAGCCGTCGTGAGCTTCACCCGATACCATCCTTGACATATCACTGCTATTGGTAATCCTTACAAGTCCCGCTTTTGCGAGTAAATCACAAATTAATCTGCATTTATCTTTGTCCGGGCACATTACTCCTGCTGTTTGCAAATATCCTTTGTACGGTCTGAGCGTTTTAATCAGCTTGTTGTGAGGAAGCCGTCTGACCCATACATTGCGATACATATATGAAAGAGTAAGACTGCTGTCATCTATGCAAATAACGCTTACACCATTTTCAGAAAAAATTACATTTTTGGTTTTGTGCTACTCCAAACGTTCATTATATATACTGATAGCATTTTTAGCACGCATACCAAAGTCTGCATAACCAAGTTCTGTATTAACTTCTTTTAGAACACTAAAAAATCGCTTTGCAAATTCAACCTGTTCGTCCTTAGACTCAGTATCAACATATATCCCCTGACATGATGAGCAAAGCAGCTGATTTGTAGTACATATGTGCTTTGCAAGGTCAAAAAACTGATTGTCAGTAGCATTTATATCGGCATAGGCAAACGACAGCTTATGACCCCAGCTAATGACTTTTGTGGAAGCCGAGGCAAACTGTCGTGTTGCAGACACAGCAGCGTCTCCTCCCCACACTACAACTGCATCACTGTAATCAGCCAGAAGTTTAAGTGTATCAAGCTCTGTTGACGGCACATCAAAGACGTAAATATAATCGGCAAGACTCGGTTCAATTGCAATAAGTTCCGACAAAAGCTTCACTGACAAACCCGAATCACCTGCAGGAAGCTTGAGAATATTAATATTTCCTGCAAGCAGTCCTTCAATAACACTGTAAGCAGGCAAAACATCAACATTACCTGACGCTATATGTAGCAGAATTCCGAGCGGATAACGCTTGCGTGTAAAAGTCCCGTTGATGTTTTTTTCATCATCGCAGAACTCAATGCTGCACTTATATTCAAGACTTCCGCGCAAAAACATACCGACCATAGCGACAAATTCATTTTTGTCTATAGAAAGCGTTTCCAGATAAGGACTTATAATTGCATCAAACGTACCTGCCAATACTTTTTTCGCAAGTATATCACAAGCGGATATTACAGTATCAGCTTCAAGTGTCCTGCCTTCAATTATAGGCTTGTATAGCTCATCTTTGAGCTCTGCAATAATTTTTGACTGCTGTGAATCATCAAAGATTTTTCCGTGAGATAAAATCATTTCTCATTCCCCTTGAGATACCGCTCTGCACCCGCAGCACATGTGATAATATCCTGAATTCCTACCCTGCCTATGATTTCAAGCCATGGAGAACCCACACCGCAGTTACAAGGCTCATTATGAAGAATTCCGATATCGTCAGTCATAATACTGATCATTGGCATACTGTGAATCATCGGCGTAAGTAAATTGATAAGTCCTGCCTCGCCGTAAGGCACAGGCTTAAAGGTATCGGGGTTGCGGATAATCACTCTCCCGTAAACAGGCACGTGAAAATGATGACATCTGCAATCAGTATAGAGAATCGGATGTTCAACCGCTCCGAAAAACTCAAAAATATTCTCCTCTTCAATTCCGAGCACATCATAGACAAGCCTGAAAAAATCAGTCTTTTCAACCCTTTCAGCGTAAAACTGCTTCCAGCCTCCTCCAAGTGTAACCATACTGCCCTTTGGCATTCTATAATGAACGCCTTCAGCCTTTAGTTGCTTAAGCAGGAAATAGGTGTAGGCAGGAAACCCTATTGTACGCATAGGAAAGCGTGATTTTGAACATTTTTCAAGGGCACATTTTATTCTGTCCATATCAAGACTGTAACCGCTGTCAGACTTAATGAGTGCAAATGTTCTGCTGAGAGCAGGTGCAAAAAAGGTAAACCCAAAAGCAGTTTTGCTGACCGCCGTTTTATTCTGCTTAGTAGGCTGATAACCAAAAAACAATGTGATTAACAGGCTTTGCAGACAAAAGCTTGTGATATCTGCCTACCCTTAGTACCATACTTAACCCCAGCCTGAGAGATTGATAGTCCAGCCCGATATTCGACATTGAGCCGCTTGCACCTGAAGATGTCGCCTTGATAAGCTGGCGGCTCTGCGGTACACTTTCAAGCCTGTGGTGCTTAAGATAGAGTGTGGGCAAAAACGGAAGAGCTGCAAGGTCATCAAACGTTTTTATATTTTGGGGATTGAAATCAGCCTCATCCAGTATGCGTCTGTAATCCGAACAGTTATTATACTGAAAGACAGCATTTTCACGCATTGCATCAACAAATAATCGGGTTGTTCCGTCAACATCATATGGATTTTTGTATTTAAAAAGCCTTTTAACGACACTCATATTTTACCTTCAGTTTAATTACAGTGTTTTTAATAAATTCTTTATATCATAATACCACATAAAATTTACTCTGTCACGCTGAAATCTACACTTTCGGCAATATTTTCATTAAACACATAGCCTACTGTACAGCTATATTCGCCGTCTGTCTCTGTTATATCAAATGTTCTGCTTACAATCGTACTGTCGGTACTTTCAAACAACTCATACAGAAGAGATTCATTTTCAAAAATCTTTTGTGCAGTTTCTATATCCACTGTAACATTTTCGCCAGTAAGCTCATAATCTGTCTGTGTCTTAAATCCTATCGGCAGAACGGTATCATTCATACAAAACAAGCTGCTTCTGTAATCACGGGTAAAGTCATCAAATAAATCAAATGAAATATCTGCAGGCAACTGAAGCCATAAAAAGCTGAGCTGTTTTCGCTCAATCTTATTGTCTGTTAATGAATAGTAATTATACTCGGAAGGGATTGATAATTCTTTTTGAGAAATTACATCTGCATATATCTCTCCGCTTGCCCTTAGATATGTAAGCGTATCAACCTTTTGGGAGCTGCCTTCCGATATTCCGCTTACAAGCAAATCTCCCTTTGCTACACCGCTGCCCTTTAACACCTCGGTAACCCCGCTGCGAACATTAATTTTTGTTATAACTCCATCGCATTTTGCTTTCAGATTACAGGGGGTTGTGTCTGTATTGAGTTCCGGTTTCTTGGCATTTTCCTTTATCTCTACAGAAGCAACACTGCCTGTGATATTAATACTCATCCATCCTATCTCGCTGACCTGAAGCTGAATATTTCTCTCTACTTTCTCAACATCAATGCTGTTCTTATATGCTCCTACACTGACGCCGTTTTCTGCGAGCACCTCTCTGAGATATGTTTCACTCACTGTTTGATTGCCTGTGACGCTTAGCGACCAAATAAAATTTGATAAAATAAATATGAAAATTAATCCTGCAAATGCTCCTGCGGGGATGCCAAGACGTAATTTATATCTTTTTAAGATAAACGGCATACCGTGCCTTCGGTTTATGCTGAGACTTACCTTTGCCTTGCGGGCAATTTGCCTTATATTGCGATAATCACATACATACATTGAACCCTTTAGCCCGTCATCTGACGGATGAGCGTCCCAAAGATTGATTCCGTATCTTGATGTAATATTCAGAAAACGCTCGGGAAATTTTCCTCTTGCACTGAAATCAACATAGCCCCTGAAAAATCTTACAAATTTAACAAGCATACTTCACCTCATGTCATAAACTCAACGCTTGTAATAAAGCCTTCAATTTCTACACACGAACAGGAAATGCACTTAACCGACAATCCCCTGCCGCTGAAGGAAACTATCATTTTGCTTGTGTTAATTTTGATATTGTCGCTTTCATACAAAAGAATTCCTGTTGAGCCTTCAAGGGTTATGCTGCGGTTTCCTGTCATCTCAATAAGAGGAGCTCCGCCCATAGCAGAAGGAATTGCGCTGTATGTATTAGTTTGTTTAGATTTGACTCGGTTTTTCTGCAAAAAAATCTCTCCTGTTAATAATGTGCTTAATTATATAAAATGGAATTTCTTATTTATTTTTATGCAAAAACAATCATATATATTATTGGTGATGAAAGTGTTTATTAATGCCGTGGTAAAAAAATCGGGAACTATACTTATAACCGTCTGCACGTTATGCTTGTGTGCGGCGGTGATAATCTACTCTAAAGATTGCTCAGAAGGAGCAATAGAAGGAATTAAAATGTGTCTTAAGGTACTGGTGCCGTCACTTTTTCCGTTTATGGCAATTGCCTCCTTCATTGTAAAAAGCGGAATTTCTCACCATATCGGCAAGCCTTTTAAGGTGGTTATGAGAAAGCTGTTCGGGCTTGACGAATGCTTTGCACCCGTTATCCTCCTGAGTATGATTGGAGGCTATCCCGTAGGCGCCAGGGGAATTAATGCTCTGTATCTAAGCGGTGCAGTCAGCGAAAAACAGGCAAAAAAAGCCGCTATGTTTGCCGTATGCGGCGGTCCGGGATTTATGATTAACTTTGTGGGTATGTCTCTATACAACAGTAAATTAATCGGAGTTATAATACTTGCCGCACAAATTATTTCTGTGATAATAATTGGAATTACACTTAATTTTTTTAAAAAGGAAAAGTATGAATTAATTTCCGATAAAAAAACATCCTATAACGCAATTCCCCTTGGTAATTCAATTGTTGAGGCTACATATGACAGTGCAAAGGGAATTTTGAATATATGTGCATTTGTGGTGCTGTTCTCGGCAATCACAGGAATTCTCGGCAGCATTACAGGAGAAGGTATTTTCAGAAATCTTATCTATGCCATTCTTGAGGTTTGCTCGGCTGTAACCACGCTTTCAGGTGAATGTCCTGTTGAAGCGATTGCTTTTGCGGCAGGCTTTGGCGGAATATGCGTTCATTTTCAGATATTTTCAGCACTCGGCAATATAAAAATCAATAAATTATCATTTTTCTGCATAAGAATTATTCAGGGAATTATAACAGGGCTTCTTACACACCTGGGGGTAAAGCTGTTTGTAAAGGAAGCAATGGTATTTTCAACAGGTACAGTACAGCAAATCAGCACCGGCGGCGGCACTATAATTTCCGGAATTATGCTGATTGCAGTATCGCTGTGCTTTTTATATACATTTAAAAGCTATAAAACCAATAATGGATAACGGAGGTATTTTATGTGTGGAATAGCAGGCTGGATTGACAAAACAATTGATATGAGAGAGAAAATTTCCGTGCTTAACAGAATGTCTCAGACACTTGACAGACGCGGTCCCGACGAAAATGGTATTTACATCAAAAACGGCGTTGCCCTAATTCACAGAAGACTTATTGTAATTGACAGAGAAAACGGTAAGCAGCCAATGGCAGTAAGTCACAACGGAATCAAATATGTAATTGTTTACAACGGTGAGCTTTACAACACCTCTGCATTGCGTGAGGAGCTTAAGGCAGACGGATTTCACTTTAGGGGGCACAGCGACACTGAGGTTGTGCTGAAAACTTTTATTAAGTATAAGGACAAATGTCCCGAAAAGCTGAACGGAATTTTTGCGTTTGCAGTTTATAATACGGAGGACGACTCAGTATTTCTGTGCAGGGACAGAATAGGCGTTAAACCGCTGTTTTATTACGAATATAACGGCGGACTGATGTTTGCCTCAGAAATCAAGGCAATGCTTGCAAGCGGAGTAGTTAAGCCTAAGCTTGACGAACAGGGACTAAACGAAATATTTTTCCTTGGTCCCGCCAGGACGCCGTCCTGCGGAATTTTTAAGGGAGTTTTTGAGCTGAACCCCGGAGAATGTGCATACTACCGACACGGCAGACTGATACGCAAACGTTATTTTACCGTTGAAGCAAAAGAGCATATTGACGACGAAAAAACTACTATTGAAAAAACCAGGTATCTGCTTACAGACGCAATCGAACGTCAGCTTGTCAGCGATATGCCAATGTGCTTTTTTCTGTCGGGAGGACTTGACAGCAGCATAATTGTAAAGACTGCTTCCAACTATCACAAGGAAAACAAGCTCGGCAAAATAAACACATATTCAGTTGAATACAACGACAACAGAAAATATTTTGAAAAGAGCCTTTTTCAGCCGAGTGCAGATTATGAGTATATTACAATGATGTCAAAAAATGCCGACAGCAAACATACTGAAGTTATTATTGACAATTTACAGCTTGTTGACGCGCTTTATGACAGCGTGAACGCAAGGGATTTGCCCGGCTATGTAGATGTTGACTCTTCCCTGCTGCTGTTCTGCAGGGAAATAAAAAAGGATTATACAGTTACACTTTCGGGAGAATGTGCCGACGAGCTGTTTGGAGGATATCCGTGGTATCACAACAAAGATATATTATTTGAGGACTGCTTTCCGTGGTCAAGAAGTCAGGATATAAGGCGGTATATTCTTAAAGACGGAATACTTAAAAACGGCGAGGAATACGTGCGGCAAAGGTATCTTGACACAGTCAATGAAGCGCCAAAGCTTAGCGCGGATTCGGATACCGACAAGAGAATGAGAGAAATGTTCTATCTGAATTTTTACTGGTTTATGCAATGCCTGCTTGAACGCAAGGACAGATGCTCAATGTACAACGGACTTGAAGTGCGAGTACCCTTCTGCGATTACAGGCTTGTGGAGTACGCCTATAATATGCCGTGGGAGCTGAAAGCCTACGGAGGTCGTGAAAAAGGAATTGTTCGAAAGGCGTTTGAGGATATTCTTCCCGATGAAATCTGTTGGAGAAAAAAGAGCCCTTATCCAAAAACGCATAATCCTGTTTATTTTAACGAATGTGCAGAGAGAGTTAAAAATATTCTGAAAAAGAAAAATCTGCTTACCGAGATGCTTGACAAGAACGCAATTGAAAATATTATTGAAAGCCCTGACAAAATCACTACACCGTGGTACGGTCAGCTTATGAAAGCCCCGCAAATTCTTGCATATATTATTGAGCTTGACTACTGGTTTGAAAAATACAACATTGAAATAGTTTAAACGGTATGGTAAAATATTATCAATAAACGGATATTTATGTTCTGATTATCAATTAAGGACGTTCAAATGAACAAAAATAACTACGAACAAATAACAAGTTTTTTTAAGAATAATAAGTCTGCAAATACTACACTCAAAATTATTTATAAATTTCTCCCGCTTTTGATATTTATTGCATATCCTATAATACTTATAGTATCATGGTTTATTGGATTGGAAATGTTTTTGAAAGCTCTGCTTGTTCCGGCAGGAGTATTCATGTTTGTGACAGCGCTGAGAATTATCATAAACGAACGGCGCCCGTACGAAAAATACGGCATTGAACCAGTGTTTGCGAAGGATACAAAAGGCAAAAGTATGCCAAGCAGACACACAGCAAGCGCATTTGTTATTTCTATGACTATACTCAGTGTGAACAGCATTGCAGGGGTTGTGTGTATTGCAGTAAGCTGTTTGATTGCAGTATCAAGGGTGCTGTCCGGCGTGCATTACATCAGAGATGTTGCAATTGGCGCATTGATTAGTAT
>CAYQXN010000079.1:0-8432 GCA_964421585.1 uncultured Ruminococcus sp.
ACAATAATCGGATATTCCAATATATTAGGCACTTGTTTTATAACATCATCAGTCATAGCCGGGTGTTTTTCTTTTATTTTTATTATCTTAGTGGCATCCCACCATATTTTTTTGTTATCAACTCCAAGTTTTTGAAGGACCTCTGAAGTAGTACCGACTCTGAAGGCAAATCTTCCTGACTTCTTGTCCCATTTATCATATTCCTTTACAAAATTTTTATCAATTGAATATTTTACATCTATGTTTTCATCCACAAACACAACATCCTGCCTGTCAATGTCAGGACGAGTGTTTTTTCTTTGCTCTGCATTCAAATTCAAGCGCGCAGCTGTATCTCTGGCCTCGACTTCACCTGCGGTCTTTTTGTAAAGCTCATAAGAAGTGTTTATGTCTTTTCCTTGATTACTCCAGTATTCAATATTTGAACCTTTAGCAAATCCTTCAATGTCCTGAATTGCATGCTGAATTTCGTGGATTATTGCAGACTTTTGCTGTTCTTCACCCATTAATGCATTAACACTTATTGTTTTACTTGACTCATCATAGCTGCCGCTCTGTTCCATCAGTTCAAAACTAAGTTTTAAATCTTTAAGCTGAGGATATACTTTGAATAATTCAGGGTGTTTGATGTAGCTTGTGAGTTTTCTTGAATTAGAAGTAAGATGACTAATCATAAAATCATCAATAGAATAATACTCATTTTCTTCCTCGGCGCTTGTACTGCCGTCTTTGAATTTCTTTTCAAGTTCCTCATAACGTTTTGTTTTTTGTTCATAATCAAGTATAGACATAAAATCGCTTTGCTTCATTCCAATATATTTCATTTTACTGTCATCTATTTCAAAACGCCACTTGCCTTCGTTACCTTTAAACCAGCCTGTTTTTTGTCGTATGGTTTCAGAGTCAACACCCTGTTTGTCAAGTTTTTTCGCTTCTTCTAATGTTTGTACATTTACTGCTTTCGCCTTGTCCCCTGCAAAACTGTATTTTCCTTCTTTGTTATTTTTAACATCAACATTCCTTGCATTATCAAGTCCTTTGCTTACAATGTCAGCCATTTCCATAAGAGCATTTGCATCATTCATAAATGCCTGCGCCTGCAAATTATGTCCTTCTCCTGTGGTAATGCCTTTTATAAAGTTATAAACTTCCTGAGCAATTTTCTTTAAAACCTCAGCAACTTTCTGTAATATGTTTTTGTTTTCAGGAGTCTCAATTGCTTTTTCAAGAGCTTCTGTGTTACCGGCAAGCGACATAACAGCCTGACATACTACCTCTTCGTCAACTGCAGTCTCCGTAGGCGTTTTGTCCTGCCATTTAGATTTAATGTCAGAACGTAAAAAATCAACACTTTCACCAACCTCAACATAATAATTAAAGACAAAATCTCTTAAAGCTCTGTAATCATCAGGGCTTCTCTCTGCCATATTATGTACGCTTTCGTGCAATGCTGTAGCAATCATATAGTTGTCAATTTCGGCATTTATGTAAATCTTTCCTCCTGCATACTGTCCGTTTACCTGTCTGCCGTCTTCTCGTTCGTTTAGCTCATCCGTAACAATAATATCTCTGCCTGTCTTAATTGCTATGGCTTCAAGCACATCACGCTGAGCTTCGTTAATATCAAGTCCTTCCTTAACGCTCACGTGCCCCATCCTGCCGTCCTCAAGCCTAACTCTCTGCACCTTATTGCTTTCGTGCTTAAAATATTCACTTCCGTCCATATAACCTGATACAGCTGCTGCTTTGGCGGCAACTGTACCAAGCCTGCTTACGCTGTCCTTATATTTTCGGCTGCTCAGAACTGTAGCATAGCCGACACCACTTTTGCCTATTTCATATAATCTTGCAAAATCATTTTCATAGCTTTCAAGACTTGCACTTGCTCCTGCATAATCGGTATATCCCTCATAATACTGTACAAGCGCCTGTGCGCCCTTTGTATCAAAGTTAGTCGCTGCATTTATAAGACTGCTCATTGCAGGGTCATTAATTGTAACATCTGCTGCACTTACCCTCTGACCGTCATTTGTGCGCAGAATTACAGTGTTATCGCTGCTGCCATACTCCCTTGCACTGCTGTCAATATCCATAATTACAAGAGATTTGCCAGTATTTGTACTTGCCGATATACCGTTTTTATGTGTTAATCCAAAGGCCGCTGTACCTGAATTATTTGTTGTTTCAATTTCAGAGGTAGTTTGTACGGTGTTCTCTGTATTCATTTTGTTTACAGACTCTGTTTGTACAGCATTTTCTGTATTAGTACTAGTTTCATTTACCGGTGCTGTATCATTTTCATCAACCATAGCACCGGCAAATGTATCGGCACTAAGCAGTTTAATAAGGTTGCCGACATCAGATGCCGATACCTTATAATCGCCCTTGCTTTTTTCCATACTTTCTTTAATTGACTTAGCAATGTTCTGTGCCTTTTCGTTTTCGCTGTTTTCTGCTTGCGAAAGTAAAAGTTCTAAATCAAAATTTTCGTCAGTCATTGTTAACTTGCCGAGTTGTGAGGAGTCTTTATTAATTTGGGATTGTTGAAGCTTTACTCCACCGTAGTTGATACCACTGACAGCACCGCCGAGAATACCGCCGCTCAGTGCACCGCCTGCAAAATCCTGTCCCAGCTGTCCTGCAAACGAAAGAGCAGTTTTCTGCAAGGCTTCGCCCTCGCTGTAACTCGCATTGATATAGCTTTGATACTGCTGTGAAAGCTGACTCATATCAGCGTTTATTATGTAGTCAGTAACTGCATTTGAAAGGTCAGTTGCCACCTCTTCGCTGCCCTCTGTAACAAATCCTTTAAGAGCATTCTTTACAACATCTTTTATAGACTTTACATCTTCAGACTGTTTAAATGCTTTGAGCTGTTCTATGCTTATTTTTTCAAATACAGCTTCTGCAATTCCTGATGCAATACCTGTCAGCAAAGCGTGGTTGATATCTCCGCCGCTGTTTACAACATCATTTGCTGCACTTACACCGGCTGAAGTTGAAAGCATAGCAAGTCCTGCTGCCTGACCGCCGGGAACAGCACTAAGCGCCGCCATACTCATAAAGTCCGCCATACTCATTCCGGTATTATATAAAAATTGCGCAATTCCTGATGCTATATCATTGTCAATACTCTTGCCGATTTTCTCTGATACGGTTTCTCTTACCGCTTGTGCCCTGGCTACATTTGTACTGTTTGGGTCAATATATCCGTCACCGCCTGATGCGCTGTCAAAGGCTGCTGCAACATATTTTCCTGCGTCATATAATGCACCTGCAGTATTTCCAATCACACTTCCTACACTTGACATAATCGGGGCCTGCTCCGCAAGAGCTTTCTGCTCCTCTATAGACTTTTCGTTAAGCTCCCTTTCTGTTGCCCTTGAATAGTATTTGTACAGTTTTTCTGTATCAATACCTTTTTTCTCAAGTGCAGCAAAATCATCAATAATTTTCTGTCTTTCTTCATCACTATAATCAGCAACCTCTGAATGAGCCACCGCTTCATCAGCGTTAGCAAGCCCTACCTTATCATCACCGTTTGTGTTTTCATACTGTTTTAGATTGTAGTATTTTTGCAAGACTGTTGCGACTTTTACATCATTCTGTACTACATCAGTATAGTATTTTTTCTCTTCCTCTTCCTGCTCTTTGGTGCTTATCTGCGACTTCAATTCTTTTGTGTCGGGCGACTCTGCATTTAATTTATTGACAGCCTCCGCTTTCTTTTCGTCGCTCATATCGCTATCCATAATTTCATTGTATGCAGTATTATAGTCATTCATAAGACTATCATACTCAGTCTGGAGCTGTTCCGACGTAGCAATTGAACGTGCCTGATTATTAAGCCACAACTGCTCCTGATAACTATCGGTTTTTTGAGCCGCTGCTCTCAGTTGATCATAGTCATAATCTGCATACTTGTTTGCATATTCAGTTTCACTTATGGTTTTGCTGTCAGCCTGATATTGCTTAAAATTATCCTTTGTAGGTACAGTATCAATATTTTTTACATCATAAAGCCTCTGATAATACTGCTCTCTTGTTGGCACGGTAAATTCTTCACCATACTGCTTTGTTCTTTTATAGTTCACAGTAAAAGGTTCATCATACTGCTTGTCATTTGTTATTCCACTTGTAGTATGATTTGTATTCATCAGCTCACTTGTGCCGTCTTCTTTCTGTACGAGGCTTTGCTGTTGGACAGGCTGATTGATAGTTCCTTTGTCTTTTAATGCTTTAACAGTCGTGTTTAAATGGGTGGTTTTTATGTATTCATTTGGATTATATTTGTAATATTTATCGGAAATTTTCCCTTTTCTGAAATCCCTTAAATCATCACCAAGTGTTCTATTTGTTGCTCCCATTGCTTTACCTCCTTACTAAGCTTCCGTTATTTTGTTCAAGAAAATCAAGTTTATCTGCAATATCCTCAGTATTCATATTTAACTGCTCTGCAATATAATTCATTTCTCCAAGACTTATATAGCCCTCATAATATCCTACAGCCACCTGATTCAACTGATATTCATAATTAGCGCCCTTAAGGTTATAAGCATCAATAAACTTTGAGCCATTTCGTTTATATCTGCGTTCATCTTCCTCATTCTGCAATTCTTGCTCTGCCTTTGCCGCTGCAACTTTTGTATCATAAGCATCTTTGGCTTGATTATATGCAATTTTCTGATTGTTCTCATACTCGTTTTCAGCAATCTGAGCTTTGCTGTCTGCGCTCTGTGTGTTGTACGAATACAGATTATTATAATAATTATTTCTGTCTGCAAGGTTGCTCTGTGCAGCACCAAGCCTTGATTGATATACCGAACCTTCATCAGAATTTCTCTGTATATCAAGCTGTGCATCTGCACTGTATTTGTTCAATCCATAGCCAAGCATATTCAAATAATTGCTTTGAGCGTTCTGCGCATCTGTATATTCTGTAGTGTCAAGACTGTTCAATACACCGATTTTGTCAGCGTTCCTGCTATTTTCAGCACTTGCAATGTTTCTTCCAACTGCTTCAAACTGAGGTATTATATCGTTAATGTTTTCCATTTGAGCATTTTTACCTTCATTGGCAACAATCTGCGCACTTTCGCTTGCTGTTTCTCCTGAAAGCTTTGCTGCATTTGCCACCGCATTGTCAGCCGCTTTCTGTGCTCCCTGTGTAAACTCTTTGCGATATGTCTTAAAATCATTGTCGTTTTCGATTGAATAACCCTGACCCTGCAAATAATTGCTTACGGCATTATTTATTGCCTGCTGATATGTGCCCTGATACTGTGCAGGAGCATTGCTCTCAAGGCTTGCAAGCTGTACCGCATCATTTTGCGTTGTCGCAGATACCGTGCTGCTCGGTGCATTATTTACAAGGTAGTTATAATATTCCTGTTCCGTCATCATCCTCATCTCCTATTTCAATGTAGAATACAAATACTTATAATAAGCGTCGCTCTGAGCTTTACTGCTGTCAATGCTCGCCTGAGTGTCGGCGCTCAACGTATTATGCTCGTACTGGGACTCAGCAAGGCTTCTTTCTGTCGCAAGATTTGAGGTCGCAGCACTTAGTCTTGCTTGCCAACTGCTTATTTCATTCTCAAAATTGCTCATATCAATTCCTGCGCTCGTCTGATACTTCTGTAAATAATAATTAGCAAAATTATAATCCTGCTCAAGCTTGTCGTTGTATTTCTGCCTTTCTGTATCGTCAAGGCCTTGCAACACGCTAATTCTGTTCTTTATATCCTCCTGCTGCTGCGAATAGCTTTCATACGCTTCCTGCTTCAAGGTAGGTATCTTTGCCGTAAGCTCGTCCATATAGTTGTTAAAGGTTTTCATTCCTGCCGCTGCCGCATAGCTGTTATTGTAACCGTCAGTATTCGCCGCATAGCTTGCTTGTACATTTTCTTGTGCTTTCGTTCCCTCTCGTGTATATTTGTCTTTTGCTGCCTGATATTCTGATGAGTCATTAACATTCCAATCAAAGCTATTGTTCAAATATTTGTCAGCCTGCTCCTTAATTTGACTGCTGTACTGACTGTTATACCCTGATGAGGCATCACTTTCCCATTTCTTTGCATAGCTGTCAGCCTGAGATTTTGCAGCAGCTGTTGTACTGCTCTGGCTATATGTCGGAGCGTTGTTTATTATACTGTCATACTGCTTTGCAGCATTGTTGATTGTGTCTGTATTATGCAATTCATATGTATATGCCATTTTATTCGTCCTCACTTTCTACATTAAGCCTGCTTAAAAAGTCTTCATTCATATTCTCGTCATCAAGATTGTTCAGAACATACTCCAATGTATCGTGCAAATTGGCAAGATAATTTTGTATGCTCTGCAAACTGCCGTTGCTTCCCGGTGGGTCTAAATTAAACGTAGCCATTTTTTACACCGCTTCCCCTTGCATATGTAATTCCAATACCATAAATCTCAGCATATCCGCTGCCTTCAATTCTAAGTTTTAAAAATTCAGAACGCCTAACAGGTATCGGAATATACCTTGTCATTTTTTCTCTGTATCGGATATGTGCAAGCTCCACAAGCTCTCCACCATTTTCAAAGCACGCTAGTACTCTGATTTCTGTGCCTTTGTGAGGTTTAATTCCAATCTGTAATCTGCTTATGTACTTTGCTTCAAATTCGCTGTCATATAAGTCGCCTGTTTCGCAAAACCATTCAAAGCGGCCCTCACGCTGAAGCTCGTCGCTTTCTGACAACACAATGCTATCAATTAAATTCTCACTTATTTCCGGGCTGACAAGATAGCCGTTTAAGCCGTCAATATAATATAAAATGTCGTTATATGTCACGGCACTTACTATCTGAGTTTCATCTTCTTTGTGCCAAAGTCCTTTTTCAATATCGAAGCAGAACAACTCGTATTCGTCTTTTTCATTTTGCATTGATACGTAATATTTGCTGCCGTATCGTCCTGCAACTGCATTTTTATATACCTTGTTGCCTAGGTTCTCGGAAATAAGCACAGGCTGTCCGCTGAGAGAATACTCCATAATTCCCTCGCATCCTTTATAAAAGAGCATGCCGTTGAGCCACACTATGCTATTGCTGCTACCCTTTTCAACTCCTGAAATATTATATTTATTGAGAGTATAGTTACTCGGTCTCGTTCCAAAGAGCTTTAGTGCCCAATTCTCTTTAAAGAAAATGACAGAGCTGTTTTGCCTTGCCACTCCTGTAAAATCGCCCTCGCAACCCGTATCAAGATAATAGCTGTCACTTGCAATTCCGTCGCCGTATGCTCGCCAATTGGTAGGATCGCCTTGCTTGCAGGCATATATTTCATTGGTTGCATTGCTGCATCCCCAAAGCCTGTTGCTCGCTTCGATAATTTTATCCCACTCCATATTTGGTACTGAGCGTTCTAATGTTATGTTACCTATGTAAGGTACGCTGCTCTGGATATCGACCTTAATAACAATACTGTTGTTATCTGGTTTTGCGTAAATTTTAAAATAGTTATCATTTAAGGCTTTGATATATTGTGTATCGTCGCCTGTCCAATCATCTAAAACAGTGTTATCAACTCCGCTGATTTTGATGTAATCTCCAACTTTAAATTTTTTATTGACCCCTTGCACAAGAATTTTAACGTAGTAGCTGGTAATCTCGGTAAAGGTTTTAATTTTATCGCTGTAATACACTCCGCTTGTTTCGGCACTTTTTATTGACGTGCACATATACAGAATACTCTCGTTGTTGCCGTATGCACATTCTACACAATCTCCGATATTTATAACGTTGAAGAGCCAGCTGTAATCATCAACGCCGTTTGGTTTGATTTTCTGATAATAATCATCTGTTATATCAATGTAATTTCTTAATGTAGCTACCTTATTTCTAGGAGTCAGCGTTGTATTAAGTGCTATTTTATCAATTGCGCAAATAGCGTAAACACCATCATGACTGCTTCCTGTGCTGCCGTTTGAGCCTACTTTTGTAGGAAGCGTAACAATAGCCTCAAGGCTTTCATACGTTCCGCTGTCAATGTTATATTGGATTTTATCAGGAAAGATAACAATGTTTCTGTTATGCAGTACTAGAAAATGTCTGATATTTGTATCTGCCTTAATATCAACCTCTGTATTGCCGCATTTCAGCTTGCCGCTGCCATCTATGTATGAAAAATTGCCGTTTGTCACAACAATGTTGCTTATAATCTTTTCTTCTCTTACAAGCCTTGTTCTCCTGTTTCTCGGACTCAGCTGAGGATAGTTGTCGCTTCCCATATTCTTCATATCCGAAAACTCTGTATATATGCTTGTGCTATTTGTTGATACTCTCGAAAATCCTGTGTTGCAGGTTCTGTTGAGTCCTCTAAACACATTAATGTCTGTTGTACTCTGCCTTATCTTTCTAAGCTCTGGTAACATATTATCCTCCGTAATGATAATTATATTTTCTCAGCT
>CAYQXN010000080.1:0-8412 GCA_964421585.1 uncultured Ruminococcus sp.
CAGAATGTATATCGTCTTGCCCGTGCTTCTGCGTGAAAGCTCCGTTGCAAGCTTGACGCGCTGGGCTTCACCGCCCGAAAGCTGCGTAGCAGGCTGACCTAGCTTTACATATCCGAGACCGACATCAAACAAGGTTTTAAGCTTTCGGTAAATCTTTGGCTGATTTGCAAAAAACTCCATACCCTCTTCAACCGTCATTTCAAGCACATCATTTATAGACTTGCCCTTGTATTTTACTTCAAGCGTTTCACGATTATATCTCTTCCCCTTGCAGACCTCACACGGCACATAAACATCTGACAAAAAGTGCATCTCAATCTTTATTATACCGTCGCCCTGACAGGATTCACATCTTCCTCCCTTTACATTAAAGGAAAAACGACTTTGAGTGTAACCGCGCATTTTTGCATCGTTTGTACTCGCAAACAATGCCCTTATATCGGTAAAAACCCCTGTATATGTTGCAGGATTTGACCGTGGTGTTCTGCCAATGGGACTTTGGTCAATCGCAATTATCTTGTCAAGATGTTCAATACCCCTAATTTCCTTATGCTTACCCGAAATTGTCTTAGCTCTGTTCAGCTCACGGGCGAGAGTTTTATAAAGAATTTCATTGATAAGCGAGCTTTTGCCGGAACCCGATACGCCCGTAACACACACAAACATACCCAGCGGAATTTTTACATTCACGTTTTTCAGATTATTCTGAGCCGCTCCCCTTATCTCAAGAAATTTTCCGTTGCCCTTGCGGCGTATTTCGGGAACAGGCACACTGCGTTTTCCGCTAAGGTACTGACCTGTTACCGACTTTGCGCAAGCCTTAATCTTGTTAACATCGCCAACGCAAACAATCTCTCCTCCGTGAATTCCGGCACCGGGACCTACATCAACAATGCAGTCTGCGGCATACATTGTGTCCTCGTCGTGCTCAACCACAATTACGGTATTTCCCAGGTCGCGAAGGCGCTTTAGAGTGCCCAACAGTTTTTCGTTGTCGCGCTGATGCAAACCTATGCTCGGCTCATCCAGAATGTACAGCACACCCATAAGCGAGCTGCCAATCTGTGTTGCAAGGCGAATACGCTGGCTTTCACCGCCGCTTAAGGTTCCTGAGCTTCTTGACAGGGTAAGATAACCCAATCCAACGCTTTTAAGAAAATTAAGACGTTCAATAACCTCCTTAATAATCTCTTCACCGATAATCTGCTCCTTTTCGGTAAGCTCAAGTCTCTGAACAAATTTCAGAGCATCAACGACGGACATTTTGCAGAAGTCGGCAATATTTAAACCTCCAACCGTGACCGCAAGGCTCTCTGCTGAAAGTCTGTCGCCGTGACATTCATCACAAGGAATTTCCGTCATATAGGAGCGTATTTCATCCTTAATCCAATTGCTGCTCGTTTCTCGGTAGCGGCGGTCAAGATTGTTAATAATCCCTTCAAAGCTCTGCTCATAGCTGCCGCTTCCGTAAACAGATTTTCTGTGAATTGTAAGCTTGTCTTCACCCGTGCCGTAAAGAATTTTGTTGACAATGTCAGCAGGAAGATTTGCTATAGGCTCATCAAGCGAAAAATTATATTTTTCTGCAAGGGCTTCAAAATACATAGCCGCAATTGAGCTGCCCTCCAGTGCCCAGCCGCTTCCCTTAATACCTCCGGCACGAACACTTTTATTCCAATCGGGAATAATTTTTGCTTCATCAATCTTAAGAAAAACACCAAGACCTGTACATTTAGGACAGGCGCCAAAGGGATTGTTGAACGAAAACATACGGGGTGAAAGGTCGTCAATGCTCACGCCGTGCTCCGGGCAGGCATATTTCTGAGAAAAGGTTACATCCTCCCCGCCTGTAACATTCACAAGGATAATACCTCCTGACAGTTTCGAGGCGGTTTCAATGCTGTCAGTAAGTCGTGAAGTAATTTCAGGCTTTATAACCAGACGGTCAATCACTATTTCAATATTATGTTTTTTATTTTTCTCTAATGGAATTTTCTCGGCAAGATCATAAATTATTCCGTCCGCTCTCACACGAACAAAACCTGATTTGCGTGCACTGTCAAGAACCTTTACGTGCTCGCCTTTTCTGCCACGCACAACAGGCGCTAAAATCTGGATTTTTGTACCCTCGGCATATGACATAATTTTGTCAACAATCTGGTCAACCGACTGCTGGCGTATTTCCCTGCCGCAAACAGTACAATGCGGCACGCCTATTCTGGCATAAAGCAACCGCAGATAATCATAAATCTCGGTAACAGTACCAACTGTAGAACGCGGATTTTTTGAGGTGGTTTTCTGGTCAATTGAGATTGCAGGAGAAAGTCCCTCGATGCTTTCAACGCTCGGCTTATCCATCTGACCGAGAAACATTCGTGCGTATGAGGAAAGGCTTTCAACATATCTGCGCTGCCCCTCCGCATAAATAGTATCAAACGCAAGCGAGCTTTTGCCCGAACCTGAAAGACCTGTGATAACAACCAGCTTATTGCGCGGAATTTCTACATCTATATTTTTGAGGTTATGCTCCTTGGCACCCTTAACCACAATTTTATCCTGTGCCATTTCTTTCCTCCCAAGATTAATTTATCGAACGTAATTTCGATATTATTATAGAACATTTGCCCCTATTTGTCAATTACTTTTATTGGCAAGCTGAAGATAAATTATTCACTCGCAAGACGCTACGGTCACTTGATTGAGTGCGAATTTTATGATACCATAATTACAGTATTGGAAAAATATGGATATTAATTTATTTATGGGAGGTGGTAAAGTGAGAAGATTTTTATCGGTTCTTATGATTTTCAGTATCCTGACTTTATCGGTAATGAATGTTAACGCATCGGATAATATAAGCTTTGAGCTTGTTGACGCGGAATGTCAATCAGGCAGGCTCGTCGAAATTGAAATTGTTGCAGCCTGCAGCAAAAAGCTAAGCGCCGCAACATTTGAATTTACATATGACAAAAATATGTTTGAATTCAGAAGTGTAAAAAGCTCAGACAGTAATGCAACAATAAAGGCAAATGAAACGAGCAGCAATTTAAAGGCAGTATATCTGAACACCTACGGTGCTGACATTTCAAACAGCGCAACAATTTTCACCATTACACTAAAGACGTTAAGTGCAGGAACGGGCTATCTTGATTTTTCGGTTTGCGATTGTGTTGACGCTGATGTAAATTGGATTGATGTCGGCAAATGCACTTCTGCAAAAATTATTATAAGCGGAGGTTCTTCTAACAGCAATAGCAAAAACGCTTCATCATCCTCTTCCTCAGGAGCCTCATCAAAATCTTCTGATAAAAGCGTCACCGTCAAGGGCACAAGCACACGTGAATTTGATACAACCTCTCCTGCCACCATTGATAATCTCGGTCTGCTCAATCCGATAAAAAGCAGTAATACAAAATATCTTATACTCGGCATTGCCGTTGGTGCCGCACTTGTTATGCTTTTGCTGCTGGTGTTTTTTATCGGTAAGCGAACAGCCGCAGTTAAGATTAAGAACGACATAAAAGATAAAGACTCCGACGTTTAATCGGAGCCTTTTCACTTCTCTAAATACTTTATTGAGCGATAAAATATAACCGCACTTAAAAGTCATCATCTTCATTTGGAAGAGGTATTGTCTGAAACACCTCGCATACCTTGTCCCTCTGCCACAGCATAGGGGTAACTCTCAGTGAATAGCCAAAGCCGTTGTCCATAGTCCATTCAAACGGCTTAGCCTGAGGAATTCCGTAAACAGCAAGCAACGTCATAATTACACCGCCGTGAGTTACAATTACACTTTCAGTTGTGCCTGTTTTGATAAGACCATCAACTATGCTCTCAAACATCCGGCAAATACGTCGTACAAAGTCAGCATTGCTCTCTCCCCTTGGCGGTTTAACCTCATTATCACCTGCAAGCCACTTTTCAAAATTCGGGTCATTTTTCAGTTCGTCGGCAGTTTTACCTTCCCACTCGCCAAAACTGCACTCAGACAAATTTGGAACAGATATGTGATTCTGCTCAGGATACAAAATCTTGCAGGTTTCAAGGCAACGCTTGAGCGGGCTTGTGAACACCACCTGAGCCCCCGGATATTTGCTTTCATAATCCAGCTTACGCAGAGATATTCTGCCTTTTTCCGAAAGAGGAACATCCGTTGTACCTATGTATTTGCCTGCAAGAGTTTCGTCAATTGCACCGTGTCTGATAAAATGAATAATATATGATTTCATAGTTTTCTCCAAAATCAAATTCTTTATATAATTATAAATACATTTCAGCGCAAAGTCAATTATAGACAGAGCATTATTTAAAGCTTGTGTGTCTGTAGATGTTTCTTATATTGCGTTCAGAATATTGAATAAGATTAAATAGTGATGAAGCGCCCTTTTCAAAATATGTGGAAATAATATCAGGAGACAACACAAGAGCAATTCCGTTCTGCTCAATGATTTCGTTCACAATTTCAAGATCAAGCACCATAGACGCACTGCAAAGATTACTATATCGGTTTCCGCTGATTGAAAACATTGTCTGCGAATTATTGGACTCAGAGGAATATATCGTCCTGAAAATCTGATATTCTGCACTCATCAGATAGTTGCTGACAGCGTTGGTAAGGTTCTTATTTCCAATCTGGGCAAGCAAATCGAAAATAATTGAGGTTGTATTATTGAGAATTTTTTTATTTATCTGATTAATCATATTACCCTTGAGATGACTTATTTCATCACTTTCAGGCAAATCATCAGCAGTTATTGACGCCAGACTTCTTTGCACAGTTCTGCCAAGAAGATAATCGCACGACACATCATAATATTCCGCAATACTTACAAGAAAGTCAAGACCGCATTCACGTATGCCTTTTTCATAATGCGAGAGCAAAGCCTGTGAAATCCCCATATCATTTGCTACCTGCTTTTGGCTCAGCCCCCGTTCCTTTCTTAAAAATGTAATAATTCTGGGAAAATCGCCGTTCATAATAATATACCTCAGATTAATGATTTTTAATACATATAGTATAATACAAAATCAACAATTTGTAAACATTTTATTTATTCACAAATACATTAATCATCATAAATAATTAGAATTGTAGTGTAGTTTACAATCTTTTGCCGTATATTGTGAGATAATAAATATGTATATAAATCAAATTATAAGTAAGGAGTTTAAAAAATGGCAAATTACAAAATCACATTGCTCAAGGGCGACGGAATCGGCCCCGAAATTGTAAATCAGGCTGTAAAGGTTCTTGACAAAGCAGCAAAAAAGTTTAATTTTTCAGTAGAATATGACGAGGCATTGCTTGGAGGCTGTGCAATAGACGCAACAGGCGTTCCGCTTCCTGACGAAACAATTGCTAAATGCAAGGCTTCTGACAGCGTTCTCCTAGGTGCAGTAGGCGGACCGAAGTGGGATAATCAGCCGGGCAACAACCGTCCCGAAGCCGGTCTGCTCGGCATTAGAGGTGCACTCGGACTTTTTGCAAATCTCCGCCCTTCTGTAATCTTCGGCCCCCTTAAGAGCGCTTCACCAATCAAGGATGAAATCATAGGAGGCAACCTTGATATAATGATTGTTCGTGAGCTTACAGGCGGCATATACTTTGGTGAAAAAGGCAGAAAAGAGGTTGACGGCAATCCTGCTGCTTGGGACACAGAAATGTATTCAGTCCCGGAGGTTGAACGCATTGCACGTGTTGCATTTGACCTTGCTATGAAGAGAAATAAAAAGCTGACAAGCGTTGACAAGGCAAATGTTCTTGAATCATCACGTCTTTGGAGAGAAACCGTAAACCGCATAGCAAAAGAATATCCTGAGGTTGAACTCAACCACCTGTATGTTGATAATGCAGCCATGCAGCTTGTTCGCAATCCCCGTCAGTTTGACGTTATTGTTACTTCTAATATTTTCGGAGATATTCTTTCAGACGAAGCATCTATGATTGCAGGCTCAATAGGTATGCTTGCATCTGCAAGTCTTTCGGGCAGCAAGCTCGGTCTTTATGAACCTATTCACGGTTCAGCACCGGATATTGCCGGTCTTGGCATTGCAAATCCGCTTGCTACCATTCTTTCAGTTGCAATGATGCTCCGTTATTCACTCGACCAGCCGCAGGCTGCAGACGCAATCGAATCAGCAGTTGCTAAGGTGCTTGAAACCCACCGTACACCTGATATTTATGAAGACGGCTTTGAAAAGGTCAGCTGTGAAGAAATGGGCGACCTTGTCTGCGACGCACTTTGATTAAGGAGAATTCAATGCAGTTATATGATATGCACTCTCACATACTCCCAGAGTTTGATGACGGTGCAAAGTCTGTTGAGGAATCTCTGACGCTTATTGATTGTCTCAGAAAGCAGGGTGTTACAAACATCTGTCTGACGCCGCATTTCTACACCAATGAAACAAGTCTTGAGGATTTTGTGAAAAGCCGCAGAGAAGCCTTTGAAAAGTTCAGACCATTTATTCCCGAAGACATAAATATTGTCCTCGGAACGGAAGTCTATGTTACAAAGTTTCTCTTTGGCAACGATGACCTTTCTGAGCTTACATACGGAAATTCCGGGTACATTCTTACAGAATTTGCCTACAGTTCAAGCTTTGGCAGCAGTACAATGAACAGCTTTTCAAGACTTACTGAAAATTACGGTCTTATACCGGTAATGCCCCACGTAGAGCGGTATCCTGCGCTTATAGATAACCCCGAGATAATTCAGGAGCTGAAAGATATGGGAGCTGTAATACAGACAAACATATCAAATTACACCAAAAATGCTTCTATGTTCAAGCGCAGAAAGCTTTTAAAGCTGATAAGCAAGGGGCTTATTGATATAATCGGTTCAGACGCTCACTCTCTTAACCATAACACTCCAGAGGTTTATTCCGAGGCAATCAGTTGCATCTCCGACAAATGCGGTCAGCAGACAGTTGAAAGAATGATGAATAATGCGGCAAATATTTTCAACAGCGCACTCAGCATTGAAGAATAAATTTTTTTAAGGCATTATCACACAACTATAGTGTGCAAATTGTACAAACAGATTTTGTTACCTTATACTAAATATCATTAAAAATCGGCTTTTTTCGGCATATCGCACTAAAATCTTATCTCGTATTTAGATGGTATTTAGTTTTAAAATATGTGATATTATTTTTGCTTCTGAATAATAATATTATAATGAAAGGAGCAAGCTATGGAAATAGTGTTTCAGATCTTTTTGCTTATACTTGGCTTTGCAATGCTGATACAGGGTGCAAACTGGTTTGTTGACGGAGCGTCTGCAATTGCTGACAGGCTTGGAATACCTCAGCTGATAATAGGTCTCACAATTGTGGCAATGGGTACAAGCGCACCTGAGGCTGCAATAAGCATTTCTGCCGCTGTAAAGGAAAGCGCTGACATTGCTGTGGGAAATGTCCTGGGCAGCAATATTATGAATGTTCTTATCATACTCGGTCTTACGGCAATAATAACGCCGCTTGCTGTTCAGAAGTCAACTGTAAAATATGAAATCCCGTTTATGATTCTCATCACAGTTGTATTTGGAATACTCGGTCTTTTTGACAATACGATAGGTCTTTTTGACGGCATAATACTATGGATTTTATTTATTGCTTATCTTGCATATCTGTTTATTATGTCAAAAAAAGGAAAAGATAACAATGAAGATATTCCTAAGCCCAAGGGCAGTTTACCAACTCTGATAATTTTCGGACTTATCGGTGTTGTGCTCATAATCTGGGGCAGTGACATAACGGTTGACGCTGCTACCGAGATTGCAAGGACCTTCGGTATAAGCGAACGCTTTATAGGACTAACAATTGTTGCGCTCGGAACATCTCTTCCTGAGCTTGTCACCAGCATTACGGCAGCCGTGAAGAAAAACGCCGACATCGCAGTCGGAAATATTGTCGGCAGTAATATTTTCAATATTTTATTTGTAATCGGTACATCAGCACTGATTACCCCCGTTGCTTATCAGCCTCAATTTTTAATAGATACGATAATATGTGTAGCAACGGCGGCACTCCTGCTTGTATGTGCGTTAAACAAAAGCAGAAAACTCAAACGCCTTGCAGGTATTATTATGCTTGTCTGTTATGCAGGATATTTTACCTATCTTGTGATTGTATAATCTTGTAATTGTATAATTATGATGCTGTATATCTGTATGAAGAAAGACATTGTCCCTATGCGTTATGCGAAAAAGGAAACCTTCATATAAACTATATTATTGATTGGGTTTATCGACAAGCTGAGGGACACACAGCCCTTGTCTCAACAGTTCTAAAAACAAGGAAACATTTCCGATAATATCAAGCTAATAATTTTTAAAAAACTTAATTTCAGGTATCGAGTAGGAGGGAATTTCACCCTCCTCTCACACCACCGTACGTGCCGTTCGG
>CAYQXN010000081.1:0-8404 GCA_964421585.1 uncultured Ruminococcus sp.
TGTTAATATTATTATTTTGATTATATTTTCGGTTTGCATTTTTATGTTGTTTGCGCCTGTAAAAAATGAAAACAAAGACAATTCAAGTGCTGACAAAATCAGATTTAAAATCATTTCAATTATATTAATGATTGCCGAACTAATGGTTTCGTTAATTGTTTATGAATTAACAGGTATCTTTCAAGTGTTGATAGTATTACCCGCAATTGCTGTAATAGACATATCAATACTTGTTGAAATAATTATCCAGAAACGGAGAGAACATAATGAAAGTAAGAAAGAATATCCTAAAAAAAGCAGTTGAGGCTGTTGCCGTCAAATCGGCAAAAGTCGCTTGCTCAACAGCCTCAGCTTATTTCTTCGGTCAGCCTAAGGAACCGAAAAATCTGAAACATATTTTAAAATAGGATTAGACAGACCAACTTTATTTGAGGGTGATACCAATGTTTTATAGATAATTCATTTACTTATTAATTGTTTAGCAGACATAAATTATAAGGCTCTTTTCATATATATTCATTGAAAAAGTCCTCATTAAATGCCCAGGCAATATTCATAGTTTGAGCATATTAATGCTCAAACACACAATTTAATATTTTTTTATTAAACGGAAGAATGAAGAAAAATATAATTAAAATTTGGTTCAAAGAGTAATTGATATTTACTTAATATATTAATTTGATGAACACGAGATTATTGTATTAGTAATTATTTTTTCTTCCGAACGGTGTCATAATCACATTGTGACAGGCGTTAATCTTTTCGTTTATGCGCAAAACTGCGCACCAGCATCCGTGTGGAACAGACGTAACTGCTCCGGCGCCCTGCTTATCGGCAGAAGCAATAACATAATTCAAACTGACGGTACATACACATACAGTATCAACGGTTCTGCACAGGTTATCTTTACAGATACAGATAGCTGGGATACAGCTACCAAATTTATAATTTCTGATGCAAGCGGTGTTCTTGCTAATCAGGAGCCGCTTGTTAGCTCAGGCGAAACAGTAACTTACACTTTGACACTGCCTGCATATCCTGCAACAGAAGAATAAGGTTAAGTTAAATAATCAAAAAATAATTAATTAACGGGCTGCGTGGTGCGGCAAATGTCGCACCACGCTTCCCCACTATTTTATTGGTAGGAGGAAATTCTATGAAACATTTTAACGGTCAGCGCAAAAGGCTATTGAGCTTTGTGTTGGCTTTTGCTTTAATAATAAGCATTTTTAGTATTATGCCCTTATCTGCTTCTGCCGCAATCGGAGATACCGCCACAATTGACGGTATCACATACACCGTTACCGGAGAGGTGTATGGTTCATATACAGTATCAGTCACAGCCTTTGACAACAGCACCACCAACGTAGTTATACCTGAAAGCGTAAATATTAACGGAACCCAATATACGGTAACAGCAATTCCAAAATCTGCGGATTCATTCTATAATAATACAAATATTGAATCGGTAAGCATACCGGGAACAGTAACAAGCTTGGATAATGCTTCATTCTACGGATGTACGTCGTTAAAGCAAGTCAAACTCAACGAAGGTATAGAAGTAATAGATACTAATACTTTTGGTTACTGCGCTTTTGAATCACTTTCACTTCCTTCAACCTTGAAAACAATATCTTCAAAAGCATTTAAATACAGCTCTTTAAAAGATGTAAAAATATATTCTGATGTTAACCTTAAATCCAGTGCCTTTTATTACCTTACAAATTTAGAGAGTGTTTATTGCTACTCTCCAAATATTACTTTTACTGGAACTCCAATTCCTGCTGCTTCAAGTGTAAGCAGTAATTTTACTATTTACGGCTATGCAGGAAGCACAGCCGAAACATATGCAACTAATAACAATCATAACTTTGTAGTCCTTGAAGAAGAAGAGCCTACTACAACAGAAGAACCTACAACATTAGAGCCTACTACAGAAGAGCCTACTACAGAAGAGCCTACTACAGAACCGACAGAGCCTACAACAGAACCCTCAACAGAGGCTACAGAACTCGTACCTGTTGACGGAAAAACTGTTTATCTTGACGCTTCCGTAATCACAAAAGGCGACGAAAGATATGCAGCCTATGCATTCGCTACAGTAGGCGGCGACGCTTGGTATGACCCGGTAAGCTATGAAAACGGTCTCTACAAGTTTGAAATCGCCGACAACTTTGACAAAATTATTTTCTGCCGTATGAACGGCGCAACAACAGAAAACAACTGGGACAACAAGTGGGATCAGACTGCTGACCTCACATTTGACGGAACTCTTTACACAGTAACAGGTCAGCAGACATCAGGTTCATGGTACCTTTTAGGCACTTGGTCAACTGTTGGCGAACCTACAACCACAGAGCCTGAAACGGAGGCTACCGAGGCAACTACAGAAACTACCACAGAACCTACCACAGAGCCTACTACAGAGCCTACTACAGAGCCTACTACAGAGCCTGTTACAGAGCCTACTACAGAGCCTGTTACAGAGCCTGTTACAGAGCCTGTTACAGAGCCTGATACCTCCATTTTTACCTGGAGATTATTTGGCGATACAGCCATTGAAATCACAGGACTCAAAGATGAATATAAAAATTCTGTAGATATCGAAATTCCTTCAGAGATTAACGGTCTTCCTGTTACGGTAATCGGTACATCTGCTTTTGAAGGCAGTCAGGTTATTCGATTAACAATTCCGTCCTCTGTAATCCTTATCAATGACAGTGCATTTAAAAATTGCAGCAGCTTAGCCTCAGTAACAATTGAGGAAAACAGCCAGCTGCAAAAAATAGGAAACGAAGCATTTTACAGAAACGCAGGAGCAGGCGACAGCTTAAATGCAATTGAGCTTCCCGCATCACTCAAACAGCTTGGATATCGTGCCTTCTACAACAGAGCAAATCTAGCTAATGTATATGTGTATTCAAAGGACGTTTACTTTGGAGACGCAGCAAAAGGTACAGAAGTATTTGCCCTGTTAACAGGCACAAGTAATCTTAAAATTTACGGCTACACCGGCAGCACAGCAGAGGCATATGCAGCCGAAAACGGTCACACCTTCCGCTATCTTGACCTTGACACAACAGAGCTGCAGGCTCTTTATGATCAGGCACAAGCAATTGACTCAAGCCTTTACACATCAGACTCCTACAGCAATCTTTCTCAGGTAATGATAGAGGCAATTGTTCTGCTTAACAACAGTAATGCAACACCAACACAGGTTGCTGACCTTACATTAAGATTGCAGGACGCTATTGACGGATTGGTAGAATATACTGTTGAGTATATAGAGGTTCTTCTCGGTGACGTTGACGGTGACAACAGGATTGACATCTACGATGTAACAATGATTCAAAAGCACCTTGTTAATATGAGCAAACTTACCGGTGATGTGCTCTATGCAGCTGATATTAACAGAGACGGTGAAATCACAATTGACGACGCTACTCTTGTTCAGAAGTATATCGTTGAACTCTCTGAAGCGGACAATTATAATATTGGCGAAATTGTTGAAACTGAAAAATATCCTATTGATGAGACGGAACCTGAACCCGATAACATTTTTTATGTACCTAACTATGTTTCTTGGCTGACTGATGACGGCGGCAAACTGTGGATATACAACAATGCCACCGGAGAGTTTGCTATAATGGATTATGACACCGAGGGCGATTACTTCTTTATTGAACTGCCTGACGGCTGGTCTGAGGTTTCGTTCTACAGAACTCCATTTGATACAACAGAAGATACTTTTGACATCAACTCACCTTGGGACGATGCAACACAAACAGGCATAATTCTTAACAAGTGGGTAAATCTCGGCAGCATTGGAGACAACAACTGCTTTAAGATTACTGCTGACGGCGAGGGCGAATTTACAACCTACAGCACTGATACAGAGACTGAATATATGAGAACAATCTACTTTGATAACAGCAAAACAAAGTGGAGCGCAGTATATATTTACGGTTGGTCATTCGGTATTGATAATGAAGCTATTGCTATGGAATACGAGGGCAATGACATCTGGTCATACACCTTCTATGGCACTTTGCCGATTGACGGAGTTAATGGATTCTTATTCCTTGACAGAATGCCTGACGCAAGCTGGAGCGGTGTTACTCAGACAACTGACCTTGCAACACAGGCAGGCAAAAATCTGTTTATCCCTATCCCCGGCGGAACCAAGCTGAGCGGCACGTGGGATGTGTACGAACCATAATTTATAGTAAACAAAATCAAAGTTTTTAATCAGCTATCTCCTTTTTTCATAAATTTTGATTCTTCCTTGCCTGTACTTTGCAGTGCAGGCAGGGAAAAAAATACTATGATATTGTATCTGATAAAAAAACGCAAAACATTTTATTCAATGCTTTTAAAGAGATATTTTTTCAAAGTGATCTATTCTAAAGTAGATTCTTTTTTGTTAACAACACATATTTCAGTTTAGGTTAATTGTGCTAATAAGTATTTCCATAGATTTTCCTACACTGCCAATATGGCAGATACCCCGACAGTTTTGTTCCTCTGGCGGGGTATTTTTTTACTTGATAGCAAAATGCACCGTAACAATCGGACACAAAAGTGTACTTTTTATAGTCCCCTGCTCGATTGGTTGCAACGTCACGTGCTTTTTTACTGTTTTACTTAATTGCCAGTACGCACAACACGTTAGGACAACCATTGGTTGCATCACTAAAAATCTAATAATTTTAATAAGACTCCACAGAACATTCCTACAATTTTGATAAACAGAAAATATGCATATTTTAAACAAAAATTCGCTTATCAACAAGCATAAAACATAATAGTATTTTAACCGCAGACTAAACTCCCATAATCAAACTAAACGCCCCGATAGAATGTTTTACTATCGGGGCGTTATAAATTTCTAATTCATTAAACCTTATTTAGGACGTACCTGAAAAAGTATAAGCGGTGTTTCAAGGTGTTTTCAAAAAACTAAGACCGTTTTACTCCTGACTATAAATAAGCTTAAGAAGCTTTTCTCTGTATTTGTAAAAGTCATCCGAAAACTTTATATCTGTCTCCTGCTCCTCAACAACTCTCCTTGAAAAATTCACAGGAATATCCTCAATAACCCTGCCCGGATGCTTGCTCAAAACGATAATCCGTGAAGCAAGAAGCAGAGCTTCCTCAACGTCGTGTGTGATAAAGAAAATGGTTTTGCCTGTTTCCCACCATATTTTTCTTGTCAAATCCTGCACACTTTCACGTGTGAATGCATCGAGTGCGCCAAATGGCTCATCCATAAGAAGAATTTCAGGGTCATTTATAAGAGAACGCGCTATTGATACTCTCTGCTTCATACCGCCGGAAAGCTCGTAGATTTTCTTTTCTGCAAATTCTTCAAGTCCCACCTTTTTCAGGTATTCGTCAGTAAGCTTTTTATATTCATCCTTCGGTACTCCGCGCATTTTGGGGCCAAAGGCAACATTGTTTCTCACCGTGAACCAATCATAAAGAGGAGGATTTTGAAAGACAACGCCTCTTTGCCAATCCGTACCGTCAATTTCATTTCCGTCAAGCTTTACATTACCGCTTGTCGGCTTTATAAAACCGGCAAGGATTTTAAGAAGCGTACTCTTTCCGCAGCCCGACGGACCAAGAATACATATAAATTCACCCGGATAAATATTGAAGTTAATATTTTCAAGAGCCTTTATACCGCCTGAGTTACCCTCATATTCAAGGTCAACATTATTAATTGAAATCAACTCTTCTTCAGTAATCGGTTCTTTTCCTTCAAAGTTGACGTTTTCTACAGCAATAAGCTCGTTTGAAGATTCATAAAACTTATCTTCCCAATCATTAGTTTTTGCCATATATTCACCTCTTATTTTACAGCGGCTTCAATAAACTCCGTTGTAATCTTGCTTTCATACTCACTCTTTTCGGGAGCGCTTGTGATACTTTTCTGCTCAACAAGGAAATCTGCCGTCTGCTTAAGCGTATCAGCAAGGTCGTTGTTAAGGAAGTCAATCTGCTCATCTGCAGTCAGATACTTATACTGTGTAATCTGATTTGCAGCGTCATCCTCCTCAATTTCAAGAACAGACGCTACTTCCTTTGCAGCAGTTTCAGGGTCATTATTAAGAATATCGTTAGCCTTAATCTGAGCCTTTACATAATTTGTAACAACATCAGGATTGTTTTCTGCAAACTCTGTTCTTACAACATTAAGGTCGCCCGTTACAATGCCCTTATCAGCAAGTTCGCCGGAATGTGTAAGCGTTGTGCCGTCTTCAAGGAGCTGTCCGAGTACAGGATACCAAACATAAGCTGCATCAATGTCGCCTCTCTGCCAAGCTGCATAAATATCATCCGGCTCAAGGTCAAGAATTGTTACCTCATCTTCCCCTATGCCTTCAAGAGCAAGTGCATTAAGCAGGCTGTAGTGAGATGTGGATGCAAACGGTGTAGCAATCTTTTTGCCCTTTAAATCAGCTAATTCTGTTGCGCCAAGGTCATTCTTTACAACAAGAGATTCAGCCGAGCCGAGGATATCGCCAATCCAGAATACTTCATAATCAAGTCCGCTGGCAATACCGTTAGCTGTAGGTGATGAACCAAGCTCGGCAATATCAATGCTGCCTGCGGCAAGAGCAGTGTTAACATCTTTACCTGAATCAAAATTTACAAGCTTTACTTCAACGCCGAGTTCATCCTCGTAATAGTTTTCATACTGAGCAATGAGGTCGCCGTTTACAAGGTTCATTGTAGCAATATTTACAACTGTTGCCTTTGAATCGCTTTCACTGCTTCCGCAGCCCGTTAAAGCCGCTGCCGATAATGCAAGTGTTGCCGTAAGTAATAAACTGATAATTTTTTTCATTTCGATTTCTCCTTTTACAAAATAACAATATATATAAATTAACTTTTGCCTTTCCAATGGATTACTTTTTTCTCAATGATGCGGATAATCCTGTCGAGTACGATGCCCGTGATACCCATTATTATTACGCCCATAAATACTATGTCGCTTCGCAAATAGTTGCTGGCATCAAGAACAAGCCAACCTATACCCGCAGTAGCCGCTACCATTTCTGCCGCAACCAGTGTTGTATATTCAACACCGAGCGCAGTTCTCAAGCCTGTAAAAATATCAGGCAATGTTGCGGGAAAGATTACATAAAAGAATATCTGCCTTTTATTTGCACCAAGTGTTTCCGCACCGTAAATCAAATCATTTTTTATTCTCATTACGCCTGAAACACAGTTTATGTAAACCGGTGCAAAGCCGGCAAGATAAAGCAGAGTGAATTTTGACTCTTCATCAATACCCATCCAAAGTACAAGAATAGTATAATATGCAAGCGGCGGAAGCGGTCTGTAAAATTCAACAATCGGCTCAAGAATTGCCCTGATTTTTGAATTGTATCCGCTGAGCAAGCCAAGAGGTACAGCCGTTACCACAACAAGCAAATATGCTACCATAAGCCTGCCTAAGCTTGTGCCCAGATGCTCAAGCAGTGTGTGACCTTTATATCCGTCCTGAATTATGCTGACAAAGCTGTCCCATACACTTGCGGGTGAGGGAATGATAATCTGGTTTACATTGAACACCCCTGTTATAAGAAACCAAGCAGCAATAACTACGACGACTGTAGTTATTGTAAGGATTTTTTCGTGACCGAATTTTTTCTTTCCTAATCGTTTCTTCAAGCTTTAACCCCCTGATTACATATTGAAAGCCTTCATTAATTATAAAAATTATATCAACAAATCCCTATAAATTCAATAGGCTTACTATAGAATATTTTTTAAAAATTTTCACATATGTCAAAAAACAAAAAAACACCGCTGAATGCGGTGTTTCGGTGCCGATATGTCGGTATTATATTACACAACAAAGCATAGCTTATTATATGTACAAAGCATAGCTTTCAGGCAAGCGATATTCCGAAGGCGTCATACCAAAATGCCTTTTAAAAATACGCGAAAAATATCCTATATCTCTGTAATAAAGTCTGGATACAATTTCACTGATTTTCATATCTGTATTTTTCAGCAGCCAGCCTGCTCTTTTCATTTTTATCATAGTAAGGTAATCAACAAATCTTACATTAGTATGAGCAGAAAAAACAGTACTCAAATAGGAGCTGTTGATATACAGATTATCTGCAATAGTCTTTTGCCGAAGGTCATTTTCGGGATTAAACAAAATATAAAGTATTACCTCCTGAATTTTATCGTCGTTTATTTTCGGGAAAAGTCTTGTATAATCCCCAAACAGCTCAACAAGCTTTACACGGTAATGATTTTTATATGAACTGTCATCACCCTCGTGAATAGAATCAGGAAGATAAAAATCACTTTGGGAAAAGTAAAGGTCAAGCCACTCGTTGCGCTTGAACACCTCGTCAATGACTGTTTTATATATCTG
>CAYQXN010000082.1:0-8296 GCA_964421585.1 uncultured Ruminococcus sp.
AAGCAAAAACGTACTGACTAATTGATAAAAGTCAGTACGTTTGTTTTTATGTATTATATGATGCTATACATTCAAAAGCCAAGTTACTTTATTTCAACAATCCAATCCTTTGGAGCTTCAAGCTTGCCCATCTGAATACCCGTAAGAGTGTCATACAGCTTCTTGGTAACCGGACCCATTTCATCCATTCCACTCGGGAAACAGATTTCATTTCCGTGGTCATAAATCTTGCCTACAGGTGAAATAACGGCAGCTGTACCGCAAAGTCCGCATTCAGCAAAATCCTTAACCTCATCAAGATAAACTTCTCTCTGTTCAACCTCCAAACCAAGGTAATGCTCTGCAACATACATAAGAGAACGTCTTGTAATAGACGGCAAAATACTGTCTGACTTAGGTGTAACAACCTTATTGTCTTTTGTGATAAACAGGAAGTTTGCACCGCCAGTTTCCTCAACCTTTGTGCGTGTGCCCGGATCAAGGTACATATTTTCATCAAAGCCCTCCTGATGCGCCGTAACAATTGCATGAAGGCTCATTGCATAGTTGAGTCCTGCCTTGATATGTCCCGTACCATGTGGAGCTGCTCTGTCAAAATCACAAACTTTGATTGTAATGGGTTTGGCGCCGCCTTTGAAATAAGGACCAACAGGGGTCGAAAATAATCTGAACTGATATTCATCCGCAGGCTTAACACCGATTACAGAGCTTGAACCGAACATATACGGACGCAGATACAAAGTTGCACCCGTACCATAAGGAGGAACAAAGTCGGAATTTGCCTTAACAACCTTGCACACTGCCTCAACAAATTTATCTTTAGGATATACAGGCATTTCAAGACGCTTGCAGCTGTCTTCCATTCTCTGAGCGTTGAGGTCGGGTCTGAACACAACAATTCTGCCGTCGCAGGTTGTGTAGGCTTTCATACCCTCAAAACAAGTCTGGGCATACTGCAAAACACCAGCACATTCACTAATAGTAACTGTTACATCGGTTGTCATTATACCATCGTCCCATTTACCGGCCTTGTAATTTGATACAAATCTTTCGCCTATCGGCATATAGCCGAAGCCGATATTTGACCAATCAATGTTTTGCTTTTCCATTTGTAATACTTCCTTTCGGTATTGTCATAAATACAAATATATTTTAGCACTTATACAAGTATTTTGTCAATGTTATGGAAGAATATTTCCTGCTGACAGGTAAATTTTATACCATTCTTCACGGGTTAAGGTTATTTCTGCACCCTTTATTACTTCACCAAGACGAGCAGTATTCACTGTGCCCGAAATCATCTGCATATTTGCAGGATGCCGTAAAATCCAAGCCGTTGCAATTGATGTATTACTCACACCATACTTTGAAGCAATCTCGTTTATAACAGCATTAAGCTGAGGAAATTTGTCGTTTCCCAGGAAGACCCCCTCGAACGTTCCGTACTGAAACGGAGACCATGCCTGAATAGTAATGTCGTTAAGTCTGCAATAATCAAGAACACTGCCGTCACGATTAATTGCACCGTCAGTTAACATATTGACTTCCAATCCGCTTCTGATCATCTGCGAATTTGTGATACTAAGCTGCATTTGATTTGCTATAATCGGCTGTCTGACATATTTTCTGAGAAGCTCTATCTGCATTGAGTTCATATTTGATACACCGAAATACCTTACCTTGCCTTTTGCTTCAAGCTCATCAAATGCTTTTGCAATCTGCTCAGGCTCCATAAGAGCATCGGGGCGGTGCAGCAAAAGCATATCAATGTAATCAGTATCAAGTCTTTTAAGAATTCCTTCAACACTATCAACAATGTGTTCATATGAAAAATCATACATTTTTGAAGGAATAATTCCACATTTTGATTCTATAAAAAGCTCCTCACGTTTTGTGCCAATACTCTTTATAGCCCTGCCGAATTTACGTTCACATTCTCCGTTGCCATATATATCGGCGTGGTCAAAAAAAGTAAGCCCCTTTTCAAGCGCATAACCGATAAGCTGTTCCGCACATTTGTCGTCACAAGATGCAATACGCATACATCCTACAGATATTGCAGGAACATTAATACCTGTTGTACCAAGCGTAATAGTTTTCATCACTGCCTCCAAAAAGTTGATAAATTATAATACTTCTGACAGAAAACAGAAATCTAATTCCAGCTGTCAACACACTTTTTCAGCAATTCAATCAACGTTCTCTTTTCGTCATTCGAAAGGACCGAAAGTAATGCTCCGCTATCGTCAGCACCGTTATGTCCGACATTATGGTGGAGATGATGTCCGCATTTACGCATAAGATGAATAACTGCTTCATCGGCAGACATTGCTGAAATATCCTTTTCTACAGGCTTTACTCCGAAATACTTCATTCCTCTGGGACAACGCAAACGCTCTGCAGGACAACGATTTCCGCATACAGGACATACAGTTTCTTCAATTTTTTTCATTGCTAAAGATTCCTTTCACTAAATATTTTATTAGGGCAATCAAGAGCATACAAGCAATTAAATTTTCAATTGCGCATTAAAAACTCCTCAATTGCACAGAAATGTATGCAAAATTTTGCTTAACTTTGCAAAAAATAAAATTTATTAAAGCATTGATATTTTATATGCTCCAATTTCGGCTTGTATCATTTATTGTGTTGTTTTTATTATATACCAATGCACATATAAAATCAAGGTACCTTGACAATTTAATTTTTTTAGTATAAAATTGTAACCATTAAAAATTCAAGTATATATTAACATACGGAGGTATCATAATGTCAGAAAACCTGCATTGCAACTGCACAGATGATTATAATGATTCAGAAAATGACAATAAGCTTATTCTTAATTTGCGTGACATCGGACATACAATAAGATTCCTGTTTGAAGGAAAAGGAAGCCAGAGACATATTCTGATTATCTTATATGAAGCAGGTAGTATTACTCAACGGGAGTTGACGGAAAGTCTTGGAATTCAGCCCGGTTCTGCAAGCGAGGTAATCGGCAAACTGGAAAGCGCAGGCTATATTCAGCGCATTCCAAGCAGTGATGACCGCAGAACATCAAACATTTATCTGACTGAGATTGGACGGATTAAAGCGGAAGAAGCTGTCAATCAGCGCAAAATGCGCCGCGAAGAAATGTTCTCTTGTCTGTCACCGGAAGAAAAATACACTTTTCTTAAACTTTCAGAAAAACTTAACGCTGACTGGGAAATTCGCTATTATGAAAGCAGAAAAAAGCACAAACATAATCACAGAAAACACCGTTTTCATTAAGTAATTCTTATACGGAGTAATGAATATGCGGAAATATATAAAAAAATACTTACCTTATGCAATCCTAGCCGGACTGTTTATGGTCGGTGAAGTGCTTATGGACTTGCTTCAGCCGGGACTAATGAGTCAGATTGTTGATAACGGTGTTCTCGGACTCAATAATGAAGGTATCGGCAACCTTCATCTAATTCTTTCACTTGGTCTGATTATGATTGGTCCGGTAATATTCGGAGGTCTGTGCGGTTCTCTTAATAACATATTTGTACATATGACGGGACAGAATATCGGTAACGAAATTCGAAAGGACTGCTTTCGCAGAATTATGAAATTTTCTTTTCATCAAATGGACAAGTTCGGTACAGGTTCATTAGTCACACGTGTAACTAATGATGTTACACAGGTACAAAACTTTGTAGCACAATTTGTCAGGGGAATGATTCGCACCTTTATGCTTATGGCAGGCAGTATATTTTTTATGTTTCAACTAAACAGCACATTCGGGTTAATCACGTTATGCGCCTTCCCGTTTATCCTTGGCTTCTCTGCCTTTGGAAAGCTAATCCTCTATTTTCTAAGCTGCAATCTCAGCTTGACGAAATTAATGCAATCTTGCAGGAAGACATATCGGGCATACGCATCATTAAAGCCTGTGTAAGAGAAACTTACGAAAAACTGCGCTTTGGAAAAGCAAACGGAGCACTCATAAAAACTCAACTCCGAGTTCTGATAATATTTGCACTTATGAATCCGATTATGAACGCTCTGATATACTTAGTTGTCGCTTTGATTTTACTGTCAGGCTCCTATCAGGTTAATGCAGGAAGTGCAACCCCCGGAGCTATTATGGCAGCAATTACCTATACAACACAGCTCCTTAACGGAATTCTGATGCTTGTAATGCTATTTCAGAATATTTCAAAGGGAATCGCCTCTTGGAAACGAATAAAGGAAGTGCTCAACTGCGAGCCTGAGCTTAAGGACGGAAGCTTTGACGGCGACACTAAAACACACGGAAACATAGAATTCCGTAATGTGTCATTCACATTCCCGCGCTCAGAGCAGATTGTCCTCAGAAACATCAACCTTACAATTAAATCAGGTGAAACAATTGCCGTTATGGGTACAACCGGAAGCGGAAAAACCGCTCTTGTTAACTTAATTCCGCGATTTTATGACGTAACAGAGGGTAAAATTCTTGTAGATGGTATAGATGTGCGTGACTACAAGCAAAAAGTTTTAAGAGAAAAAATTGCCGTTGCACTGCAAAAAAGCGAATTATTCAGCACTTCAATCAGCGAAAATATTTCCTGGGGCAACTGCAACGCCGATGCAAATTCGGACAAAGTGTCTATTCGCTCATCAAATGCTGCCATCTTTTCATCAACTTCGTCCTCAAGACCGAAAATTGAAGCAATAGTTTTAGCATTCTTACGCACGCTTTCAACAAGTCCAAGCTCTGAATCTGAGGTAAGTCTAACTACAGGGGCAATCTCAGACAGCGAATCATAATATTCGGACATACGACCTGCCATAAAGATAATTTCAGGCTCACATTCCATAAGAGCCTCCATATCAGCCTCTTTGATAGTACCTACATTTAACACATTTTTATCATCATATATGATGAAATGTAATCAAGAGTAACATTTACACAACCAACAACTCTGTCACCCAATCCAAGATTATCGAGAATGTCAAGTGAAGCAAAATCTACAACTGCTACACGCTCCGGGCTATACGGAACAGTTATATCAACTGTTTCACTGTCACCGTTAAGGCAAGTAACAGTGATTTCTTCAGGGTCACTTGCGTTATCAGCAGAAACACTGTTGTTAGTACCGGCACTGTCGGGAGTGCTGTCGGAATTAGTTGCGCCGCAAGCAGCAAGTGATAAAATCATCATGCCGACAAGCAACAAGGAAATAATCTTCCTCATATAAAAACTCCTTTTCTTTTGTGCCTGACAAATCAGGCTGGTTAATAATATATGGACAGAGGTTTACCCTCGATTTCCATTATCTCAAAATCCACTTTGTAAATCTTTGACAGCTGTTCCTTTGTCATCACCTCCTCAACAGTACCGAATTTTGCAATTTTTCCATCTACAAATGCACATATATAGTCTGAATAGAACGCCGCATAGTTAATCTCATGCAACACCAATATAACCGTTTTCCCCAATTCATCACATAGTTTGCGTACGATTTTCATCATATTGGTTGCGTGATAAATATCAAGATTGTTTGTTGGCTCATCAAGCAAGACATAGTCCGTATCCTGAGCAATTACCATAGCTATGTATGCTCTTTGACGCTGCCTTCCTGATAATTCATCAATAAACTGATCTTCAAACTCTTGTAGCTCCATATAATCTATTGCCTTGTCAATAATAGCCTTATCTTCATCAGTAAGGCGTCCGCCTGAGTATGGGAATCTTCCAAAAGCAATCAGCTCACGTACAGTCAGTTTCATCTGAATGTTATTGCTCTGTGTAAGTATTGCAAGTCGTTTAGACAATTCCTTACTCTTCCAATCGGTAATATCCTTGCCGTGAAAATGCACCTGTCCGCCGTCTCTTGCAATCAATCGGGAAATAATTCCCATAACCGTAGATTTACCTGCACCATTCGGACCAATTAAAGATATTACCTTTCCTTTAGGAATTTCAAAACTCACTTCATCTACAACTGTTTTTCCATCATATTTTTTTGTCAGCTTATTTATAATCATAATTTACACCCTCTTATTTCTCAATAAAAGATAAAGGAAATATATACCTCCGCCAGGGCTTATAAATACACTAATCGGTATTGTATAGCTGAATACGTGCTCGACAATCAACTGTCCGTCCACAAGGACAAGCATACCAAACATAACAGAACCGAGAACAAGCTGTGTATGCTTATAGGTCTTGAACAGCTGACGAGACAGATTTGCTATAATCAAGCCGATAAAAGAAATAGGACCTGCCATAGCTGTTGCTACAGCGATAAAGAGCGTAACACCCAACAGTAAACGACGAACGCATTTGTCATAGTTTACACCAAGATTAGTCGCCTGAGCTTTGCCCAGAGTAATAACGTCAAGCGCTCTCAGTTCATTTCTGAGTGCAAATATAACTACAGCAAGCACAATAACGGAGAAGATAATGATTTCTGTATTCACATTACTAAAACTTGCTACAAGCGTACTTAAAAGAGACTCATATTCATTAGGGTCCATAATACGTGTTAACGTTGTTTGGACACTGCCGAAAAAAGAAGTCATTACTGTACCAATTAACAAAACGTACAACACATTATGCTTAGTCTTTTTAAACAAATAGCTATAAACTATGGTTGCAATTATTCCCATCAGCACCAAATCTACTGCAAAAGACAAATTGGCATTATTTACAAGAATACTTATTGCACCGACAACAAAGTAAACAGCTGTATGTATCAGTGTGTACAGCGCATTCATACCCAGAAAGCAAGGGGTAACGATTGTATTGTTGATAATAGACTGAAACACAAGAGAAGCAGCACCGATAGCAAATGCAACAATCAACATAACGATAAGCTTTGCCACACGTATTTTCATTGCGTACTGAAATAATTTAGGGTTATCAAAACGAACCTCTACCAGCATATAAGCAAAAGCTGCAAGTAAAACAATTATTCCGAGAACAATAAATTTTTTTGTATTGGAACGGCTTGTCCCCTGCAAATTAAGAGGCTTGGAAATGAACATTTTCATTTCTCCTCACCCCCTTTTAGGGTAGTGCTCTGAGGTGTACCTTTTTTACCAAAGGTAACAGCCTTACGTCCGTGATTCAGACAATACAAAAGTAATCCTATAAATACAATACTGCCCACAATACCAATAATCAGCTCAATAGGAAGCTCGTAAGGAGCAATTACCACTCGACCAATAACATCACACGCAAGAACAAAAATCCCTCCGAACAGAGCTGTGTCAACAATTGTTCCCCTGATCTTATCACCCTTGAACATAGCAACAAGGTTTTGAACAATCAAACCTATGTAAGAAATAGAACCGACCACAACAACAATTGAAGCTGTAATCATTGCAGCAATACATAATCCCATAGTTAAAATCAGGTTATAATGAACACCGAGATTCTTTGAAAAATCCTTACCCATACCAACAATATTAAAATGATTGGCGAATATAAAGGCCAGAATAACCAAAGGTACAACAAGATATACAATTTCATACTTGCCTCTTATAACCATTGAAAAATGTCCGACAAGCCAAGCAGATATTGACTGTGTCATATCATATTTATAAGCAAGATAATTAATACATCCGGTAATTATATTACCAAACATAATTCCAACAAGCGGAACCATAATTGTGTCCTTGAATTGTATGCGCTGGATAAATCAGACAAATATCAAAGTTCCTGCAATCGCAGTTGCAAAAGAGAATACAACAAGACCCCACAGATTGGCAGTAGGCAAAAACAGCAAGGCAAGCAAAATACCAAACTGTGCCGAAGAAATTGTTGCACCCGTGGTAGGAGAAACGAACTTGTTCATACAAATCTGCTGCATAATCAGACCTGAATACTCATACCAATTCCTGTACACAATATAGCAAGAAGCCGCGGTAATCTTGATATCAGGAATACTCCCCACTGCTCAGAATCGCCGGATAAAAGATTAGATAAATTAATATCCAAAACTCCGACAAACAGCGATGCAACAGAGCCTACAAACAGTACCGCTGCTAAAACTATAGTTAATCCGTATTTTTTGATATAAATACCTCCCTCATCTGCATCGAGTTAGCCTACGATAACTCAATGGCATAGAAACCCCTTGGATATGCAATAAACCTACACCCTCTAAGTTAGGATGCGCTAACTTAGGCGCAAAAAAAACGCACAACATCAAAGAACTGGACTTACATGTTCTTCAACACAGCGCGTTAGATAGACTATATCGATAGTCAAAAAGACAATCATAAAGTTATTTTTATAAAAAAGAATGGCTGGGCTGGCGGGATTCGAACCCAC
>CAYQXN010000083.1:0-822 GCA_964421585.1 uncultured Ruminococcus sp.
TACTGCAAGCTGCCTGAGGCTGTAACAGGAATCCGATTTGACAAGGATTTTAACGTCCTCCTCTGCTTTATCAATCATAGAAAGCTTATATTTCTTCTTATAATCGGACTGCGCTACTATATCTGCCCGTTGCACCTTAAATAAATCAAAAAGGCTGTCTATTCCTATTTTGTTAATCATCCTTCTTAACTGACTCAATGAACCTGTATAACGAACATCGTGATATTTCACAAGAGTTACACACTTTCGAATAAAATCATTAGAAAGTTTCAATCTGCGTAAAACACACTCTGCTATTACAGCACCCGCTTCAGGATGCCCGAAAAAGTGATAATTGCCGTCACAATCGTTCTTGCAGCATTCAGGCTTGCCAATATCGTGAAGCAGCATAGACATCCTCAATTCAGGCTTCGGCTCAATTGAGCATACAGAATGCGTAGTATGCCTCCACAAATCACGATTATGATGTTTATTGTGTTGGTCAAAATCAAATTCACGCTTGATTTCAGGAATGAACACAGCAAAAACGTCTCTATATTTATTAAGAATATCCTCCACACCGTCGCCGCACAACAGCTTTATAAACTCAGAAGAAATGCGTTCAACTGCAATATTTTTCAGTAAATTCGCATTACTTAACAGAGAATCTGATGTTTTAACTTCTATATTAGAATTAAAAATCGAAGCAAACCTCAAAGCGCGAATAATACGCAACGCATCCTCGTTAAAACGTTTGTCAGGTTCCCCTACGCATCTTATCAGACAATCGCTGAGATCCTGCTGACCGTTAAACGGATCAATTATTCCGATTCTATCATTATA
>CAYQXN010000083.1:832-8285 GCA_964421585.1 uncultured Ruminococcus sp.
ATTATATGCCATTGCATTAATGGTAAAATCTCGGCGTGCAAGATCCTGTACAATATCGGATGTAAACGTCACACTGTCAGGATGACGATTATCGCAATAACTGCCGTCAATCCTGTAGGTTGTGATTTCATAAACTTCCTGATTGCAAACCACAGAAATCGTGCCGTGCATTATGCCCGAATCAAGGGTATTAAAATCAAAAAAACATCCCTTAACCTGTTCAGGCAAAGCGTTGGTGCAAATATCCCAATCGTGAGGTTCAATTCCCAGAAGACTGTCACGCACACATCCTCCCACAGCAAAGGCTTCATAGCCGTATGCCTCAAGTATGTTCAGAATAGTTTTTACATTTTTAGGAATTGAAATTTTCATTATACACCTTACATTGAATTATTATTAAGTAAAACCGCAACAAATCTCAAATAGGTAATTGTATGGTACTACTTATACATTAATCTTTTTAATTATAGATTCTGCAACGAAATACAGTATGTTAAACACTACTATTGTTCCAGCACCAAAGGCAGCTAACAGCAGGTATCCGCCGTATGAAAGAGGAACCAGTGAAAACAAACCGCCAAAGAATATACTGCCAAGTATAACTCCCGCAAGACTTACTGCGAGCATTATGCATCTGAGATAATTAATCGGAAACGACAGTCTGAGAAGAAGTAAAAAACAAGAAAGCGATGTAAGGTAAACACAAATTGTTGAAAATTCCGCATTCGAAAGTGCAAAGCTGTTCTTTGCTAACGCCATTACAACGATGTTTAATATAACACATAATGCAGAAGGCAGCGCATGGCACAAAATTTTAGCGGTAAAATTACCTTTAATTCTGCTTTGATTTGGTTGTAAAGCAAGAACAAAAGAAGGGATTGCAACAGTAAAGGTACCTATAAGAGTAAGCTGAATAGGCTCAAACGGATATATTGTATTGAAAAATATAAAAAATATAGAAAGAATTACAGAATAAATTGTTTTTACAATGTAAAGCGCAGAACTGCGTTCGAGATTGTTGATTGTTCTTCTTCCCTCCGCAACAACACTTGGCATTGCTGCAAAATCGTTATTAACAAGTACAAGCTGAGAAACATTTCTTGCAGCATCACTTCCGGAAGCCATTGCAACCGAACAGTCAGCTTCCTTTAGAGCAAGTACGTCGTTTACACCGTCACCTGTCATTGCAACAGAATGTCCGTTTTTCTTTAGCGCAAGAACAAGCTTTTTCTTTTGTAAGGGTGTAACCCTGCCAAAAACATTGCAGCGTTCTGCTACATCGTTGAGCTGTTCATCAGTTGTTACGGTCGTCATATCCACAGCATTTTCAGCGCCGTCTATGCCTGTATCAACTGCGATATTCTGAACAGTTTTCACACTGTCACCAGAAATTACTTTTAGCGCAACCCCCTGCTCTTTGAAATAATTAATGGTTTCATTTACATTGTCACGCAACTTATCCTTAATAAGTACAAGAGCCATAGGTTTTAGATTTTCAGGAAGCTCAGAACCATTAGTCGGATTATCACTACAGGCAAGAACAATAGTTCTTACAGTTCGTTTTATTTTATCGATTTCATCAAAAACTTCTTTATGTTTATTTCTGTCTTTGAACAAAAATTCAGCTGCACCGATTACATAGGTTTTTCCGTTATCAAAAATGCCTCCCGACCACTTTGTCTCAGATGAAAATTGGGAGAAAGCAGTCGAAGCAAGCGGTTTTACATCTGCTGTATAGTCCCTAATTGCAGCAAGGGTTGCATTAATTTCGTCAGATGATGCAACAATCGAAGACAGCGCCGTTCTGATTTCATCGTAATTCTCTCCAAAACTGATAACATCAGTTACACTCATTGAATCCGCAGTCAGTGTTCCCGTTTTATCAAGACAAAGAACATCGACTCTTGCAAGCGTTTCTATGCAATACATTTCCTGAACAAGAACCTTTTTATGTGAAAGCCTTATAACCGAAACGGCAAGTACAGAGCTTGTAAGCAAAATCATTCCCTTTGGTATCATACCGATTAATGCAGCAACAGTACTGATAACTGTTTGCTGAATATCTCCGCACTGTATTCCAAACTGCCTTAAAAAGAAAAATACTCCAATCGGAAAAATAACAATAGTACAAAGCTTTATGATAAAATTAAAAGACTTTAAAATCTGCGAATTTATCTTTTTTATGTACTTTGCATCATTATTAATTTTTGCAGCATAGCAATCAGCGCCTACTTTTATTACCCTCGCACAGCATTTTCCCGACGAAATAAAACTGCCCGAAAGCATCTCATCAGATATTTTTTTTGAAATTAAATCCGATTCGCCTGTAAGCAGACTTTCATTTACTCTGCACTCGCCGTTAACAACTACGCAATCAGCAGGAATCTGACTGCCTCGCGACAAAATTATTATATCATCAATTACAATTTCTTCTCTGCTGATTTCCGATATTTTACCGTCTCTAAGCACAGATATTTTCTTCTCAGAAAGTATCGAAAGCTTATCCACGCTGCGTTTTGAACGTATTTCCTGGAAAATTCCAATTGCAATATTAGCAAGCACAACCCCCATAAAAAGCGTATTCTTATATGAACCGACCAAAAGCAACGCTGCAAAAAGTATTACATTTATAATATTAAATAACGTTACAATATTATCATAAAAAATATGCTTAACAGATTTTGTTTTTAAATTTGCAGAAATATTTACCTTTCCTTCACTGATTCGCCTCGATACTTCATTGCTTGTTAGTCCTTGCACATTAGGAGTTTTTTCTGTCATAACTGCCTCCAATCTTTGAAAATCATATTATAAAAGAAAATTTTTTGAAAATTAAACGATGTTTGCTGAGATTTCAGATTTTCTTCTTCCAAGAATATTTTTAATAATTCAAAGTCGATATTATTATTATTATATATGCAAATTATAATAAAGGCAACGGAAAGAAGGTGATTTTTTGAAAAAAGTATCAAAAATATTATCAGTTGCCTTGTCAGGAATTATTCTGATAAGTATAACATTTTTTCCTGTTAATGCTGAAGACAGCAGTAAATATGTATACTTGGGTGGTCAGTCATTTGGAGTAAAGTTCTATGCAGACGGTGCAATTATAGTAAACCTTGAAAATTATTTTGATGGAACAAAATATATTTGTCCGGCAAAAGAAAGCGGACTCAAGATAAATGATGTCATCACTGAAGCAGAAGGAAAAGAAATCAAATCTAATGAAGATTTGCAAAATATAATCACTGAATCTAAAGGTGAAAGCATAGAGCTAAAAGTTAAAAGAAACAATAAAGAAATTAGCAAAATTGTTACTCCCGCCAAAAACGTTGCAGGAATGTATCTAATTGGTGCTTGGATTCGTGACAGTTGTGCCGGCTTGGGTACTATAACCTATTATGATGAAACCAATAACAGCTTTGCAGCCTTGGGTCACGGCATCTGCGACAGTGACACATCGATTCTTATGCCGCTTAGCACGGGTGAAACAGTTGAAGCAAGCATAAGCGGAATCAGCAAAAGCACATCCGGAAAAGCAGGAAGCCTTAACGGTTATTTTACAGATACAGAAATAGGAATTCTGACACAGAACACAGTTTTAGGAATTTATGGAACAATTAATGAAAATTATTATTACCAAGATAATAAAATAGAACTGGCAAATACTGATGAAATTAGGACGGGTAAAGCAGAAATTTATACAACAATAGAAAACAGCAATGTTGACAAATTCGACATCGAAATTACAAAAATCTGTAATAATAGTCAAAATTCTAATGAAAATTTTGTAATAAAAATAACAGATGAGAAATTAATAAATTCTTGCGGCGGTATTGTTCAAGGAATGAGCGGAAGCCATATTGTACAGAACGGTAAAATTGTTGGTGCTGTAACACATGTGTTTGTAAATGAACCAATTGAAGGATATGGTATCGCAATTCAAAATATGGTGGCGAATTATAAGGAATAACGCAATATTTTGTAGTATTTAAAGAATGTCGCTCTATTGTCTAAAAATATTTTTTCCATTTTTTCAAAAAAGTTTTATGGAAACTATTGCCAAGTTTTCCAATTTATGGTAATATAATATCACACTAAAAACTTTTGGGGGAATTAAAAAAATGGACAACAAATTAAAACTAATCGTTACAGAAGATGCTACAGAATTTTCACAGGAAAATATCAAAGTATTACAGGATTACAATATTTCGGTATCATTCTGCAACAATGACGGTAACGAACTATGCAACAAAATTATCAGTGACCAACCGGATGTAGTTTTGATGAACTCATTTATGACAAGCCTTGATGCAATTGGAGTTATGAGAAACATCAAAAGACAGAATGTAAAAGCACCTGTATTTATTGTGTTTTCAACATTTCACAGTCCTGTTCTTGAACGTGAAATTATGTATGCAGGAGCATCCTATTTTGTGCTTAAACCGTACAGTATCACAGATTTGTGTGAAAATATAATAGGGATGGTACGCAAGGACAATGATAAAAATCCAATTGTTCTTGATGCATTCGGTATTGAAGTCAGAGTTACCGAGATTTTGCACGAAATTGGAGTTCCTGCTCATATTAAAGGTTATCACTATCTAAGAGATTCAATTATTATGTCTGTAGAACATCCTGAGATAATCAATGCAGTAACAAAACAGCTCTATCCATCTGTAGCTAAAAAGTATCAGACAACATCATCAAGAGTTGAAAGAGCGATAAGACACGCTATAGAAGTTGCTTGGGATCGTGGAGATATTGATGTGCTTAATTCTTACTTTGGCTATACAATTCACAATGACAGAGGTAAGCCTACAAACAGCGAATTTATCGCTATGATTTCTGACAAACTGAGATTACAAATAAAAAACGCTAGCTAAGCAAAATAGCTGTCCCGAATATATATTTTCGGGGCAGCTTTTATAATCTTAGAAAAATTTTAAAATATCTTCAACTTCTTTACGATTTGGCTTGACAGGCTCAATATTTCTGTATCCGAGTGCAATCACAGCAACAACCTCCTGTGACTCCGGGATAGAAAGCTCTTCTCTTAAGGCAACTTCATTTCTTATGCCCATAATCAGGGTATCAAGGTTATATTCTCTTGCCTTAAGAATTAATAGCTGATTCTGCAACCCAAGGTCATATGCTCCCCACTCATCGCCAAGCTCATTTACCGGCTTATTTTCGTTATCAAAGCCTGATACTGATTTTTCAAATGCCGTCACAATCAAAACAGGCGCATTTGACGAATTTCGCTGATTAAATTCAGGAAGACATTCTGACTTTATTTTTTTGACTTTTTCGGTTGACATTACAACATAATATCTGCCGGTCTGGGAATTTTTCCATGACGGTGCCTGTTGAGCTGTTCTGATTATATCAAACACCGTTTCCCTGTCAATAGATGTGTCGGGCTTATACGCTCTGATGCTTCTGCGTGACTCAATAACTTCATTTAAATTCATAATATATTCCTCCTCAGCCTCTCACAAGTTCGCTTGTGAATTCGGCATTAATTTGTGAAATTTCTTTTTCTCCGTCTATGTACGGTTGATAAATTGTATCAACACGTCCTCCGCCCATATTGTCGCAGCCATTACAAAATTCACATTCGGTACCACAGGCTGACAGCGACTTTCTGATTATTTCAATTCGTTCTTCACGTGTTGTATCTTTTATTAATATAGATTTCATAAATACCTGCCTTTCTTATAGAATAATTTAATTATAAACCCAATATCATCAGACTGCAAGAGAAAATCTATATACTTTTCGATTAATCTTATTATATTGATAATCATACAATACATATTAAAAGCGGCAATATGTTTAAAAGCAAGTTTTTTTACAAGTAAAAGCAAAATATTCAGAAATTTCAATACATAACTTTTAACATAATTTTTAAGATACGCACCATATACTTTTCAGTACAGCCAAAATCACGGGCTATAAAAAATAACAACGGAGTCTAAAACAGACTCCGTTTTCTGAAAAATTTTAGTTCTTATCGCAGTTGCAGCCAAAGCTGCTGTCAGTTCCGAATCGAGCATCACAACATTCATCAGCATTCGGCGGAAAGAATGAATCCGTTGGAAATTCAATCTTGCTGAACGCTTCACACGGATCGTCTGTGTGAGATGAACATTCCTTGCGCGGAACACAGTAATCATATGACGGAATAATAATCTGAACATTCCTGATAAGCTGCGTTATTGTGAAAATACCAAGAGTAGCTGAAATACTCTGCGCTCTTGGAGGAACGAGGCAATTACCAAAATAGTTGATAACACACTCAGGGATTGATGTGCAAGGTAAATTACAAGTACAGTTGTGCTTGCTTAGCTTTGCGGAAAGCGCCATAGGATTAGAAATCTGAACTGTTGCTTTAGGAAGCGAATTATTACAGCCGCATACTGAATCAGAAACGGAACATTCACAGGTTATAGGTTCATCGCTTGAGAATGTTTTTGCATTACCGTCACTTCCATAAAGCACAACTCGCTTTCCATATGTTGCCAAACCGCTTATTGTTGATGGCAGAGAAAGCGTGTTTGTGTAAACCTCGCAGGTTACCGCAAAATAGAACACCATATCCACAGCATAAAAACCTCTGTGAAAAGCAACGGGTTCCACATCCACTGTTGATGTAATTACATTTGCCTTGCATATTCGCACGGAGCAAGCATTATCAACAATGCACTGATTTTCTTCCGTAAATATAAGCGTCAGGTCACTTAAACAGTCCTTGGCTCCACAGCTGTCATAGATTCTTGCAGCGTCAATGCAAACTGCATCACAGTCTGAACTATGTGACAAGTTAGAATCCTGAAACTGGCTTTGCTCTGAACCAATAGGTACATCTGGCATAAAATAACCTCCGTAAAATTATTGACAGGCTGATATTTCGGCACTGTAACAATACATTTTATGGAGGTTTTGTTAATTTGTGATTATTTGAAAGGATTATTTATCCATAATAGGGACTTATTGATTTCTTTAGCATTGCATACAAATGCACAGGATCGGAGTAATTATAATTTGATAGTGAAACAAATACCTCTTCCTCATCCCTTGTAAACGCAAGCATTGAGCTGTATTCATTTAAATTACCCATCTGATAAACTTTATTGCCTGATACAAAACTTCCGTAAGCGTAATTTTCAAGATAGGGTGTGAACATTTCATTTACAGAAGCTTCGGAAAGTATCTCGTATTCATCAAGTGCATTAACCCATTTTAGCAAATCGGAAACTGTTGAAATCATACCTGTTGATGAATATGCAACACCATTGTAATAAATCCAATTGTTACTATAATTACTATCATATCCGTCAGCTAGATTATCTGAAGTTGTAAAAGAAGTAGAACTCATTCCGACAGGCTTTAAAATATTTTCGGTAACAAAATCTTCATAGGTATCTCCGCTTACCTTCTCAATTATATC
>CAYQXN010000084.1:0-8161 GCA_964421585.1 uncultured Ruminococcus sp.
AGTCACTTTCATTTATTTTTGTGCCTTGTAGCGAAGCGGAAAGGTATGGTCATAAGAATGAAAAAAACAAGAAAATACACTCTGGGGGAAGAGATATTCAACTCAGTATCACACGGGGTGGGAGCAGGCCTTTCTGTTGCCGGAACAGTAGTGCTTATTGTAACCGCTGTAATTCACGCAGACGCCTGGGGCATTGTAAGCTCATGCATATATGGTGCGTCACTTATAATTCTTTACACAATGTCAACGCTGTATCATTCGATAACTAATCAAAAAGCCAAGACTTTTTTCAGAATTATGGATCACAACACTATATTCCTGCTGATTGCAGGCACATACACACCCATAACACTCTATTTTCTCGGCGGCGTCACCGGGTGGATACTGTTTGGAGTTGTCTGGGGAGCCGCCGTATTTGGAATTATCATTAATTCAATCAACCTCGAAAAAGCAAGAATCCCCTCAATCTTCTGCTATGTTGCAATGGGATGGGTTATCATCTTTGCAATAAAGCCGCTTATTGCGGCAATGCAGACTATTTCGCTGGTCTTCCTTATAATCGGGGGCGTACTTTACACTCTCGGAATCATTTTTTATGCAATTAAAAAAATCAAATATTTTCACTCTGTATGGCATCTTTTCACAATTTCCGGCAGTATATTCCACTATTTCTCCATTCTCTTGGGAATATTGAATATTTAGTGCAAAAAAACACGGCAAGCATCAAGCTCACCGTGTTAAGTGCAAAAATATTATGTTTTTATAATATATATATATTATTCAGCTGCTTTTCTGTTTGCTAAGCACTCGCTGCAATAATAGTCTTTGCCCTCCATTGGTTTAAACGGAATTTTTGCAGGACCTCCGCAGTCAGCACACACTGTATCAAAATACTCACGGTTTGACCTTGCTGCATTCTTACGAGCCTGTCTGCAATCCTTGCAGCGTTTTGGCTCGTTCTCAAGTCCTTTTTCAGCATAAAATTCCTGCTCACCTGCAGTAAAAACGAATTCGTTTCCACATTCCTTACAGACGAGTGTTCTGTCTTCATACATTGGTTTTTTACCTCTCTTTTTTCGATTTAGGGTATTTGCATAATTGCCCCGAAAGACTTTTATAATATATCCTTCAGGAAATGTTGCGGGTGCTGATTTTCTTTCGTGCCCGCTGAAGAGCATTGTCAACTGACTTTTCAGAAATAGCAAGCCTTTTTGAAATCTGCTTATAACTCATACCGTTTCCGTAAAGCATAAGCACCTCAAATTCAGTATCTGACAAAATTTGTTCAAGGCTTTTTATCATCAAATCAAGATGCTCTCTGAAAGTGACCTGCTCCTCTGGACTTTGCGCTGTATCCTCAACCGTTTCCTCAATGTCATCAATTTGAATTAAGCTTGACTGGGGAATTTTGCGTTTAGTGTTTGACCTGCGGATAATGTTAATAAAATGGCGCTCCACAATAACAGCAAGATAGGATTTAAACGAAGCGCCGCCCTCTTTGTCATAGCTTCTGCAAGCCAGAAGCAAAGCTAGCAGCCCTTCCTGCACAAAATCCTTGTGCTCATAACCTTCGGCAGAAAACTTTCCCGCAATATAACCTATAGTGCCTATATAACGCACGGAAAGTTCCTTGAAGGCATTGTCATCGCCATCTTTCACAAGTCCGGCAAGAACATCATCAGAGAGCGAGCAGTCGGAATTTGCACTCACACTCATATTCTCACCTCAAAACACTTTTCCATATATTGATAATATAGTATCCTGAGCAAAAAGTCAATAACTTTTTATAACTTTTTCAAAATAATAAAATTCTTTCTCTTAATTTTATGCAGATTTTCTAACAATCTGTCGAAAAAGTGCAATATCTTCTTGTGAAAAAAGGTAAGAAATGATATACTTTTAATATATTGATAAGAGGAAGTGGTCAGATGGTTGTCAAATGCAACAGCTTTGGAATTAACGGTATGGACGGCTACAGGGTGGAAATAGAAGCAACTATCAGCGGGGGTATGCCTCGGTTTGATATGGTAGGCTTGCCCGACCTCGCCGTTAAAGAGAGCCGTGACCGTGTCAGAAGCGCCCTTAAAAACTGCGGATTAGGCCTGCCGTCTGCCCATATTATGCTCAATCTTGCTCCTGCCGATATAAAAAAAGAGGGTCCGATTTATGATCTTCCCATTTCTGTTGCCCTGATGAAGCTTAACGGCAGTATAAAGGCTGATATTTCAAATTCCGCATTTATAGGCGAGCTGTCGCTCAGCGGAGAGCTCAGAGGCATCAACGGCGTGCTGCCAATGGTAATTAAGGCAAGAGAATGTAATATAAACAAAATCTATGTGCCGTCAGCCAATGCCAGTGAAGCTGCTGTAGTTGACGGAATTGAAGTATATGCAATTGAGCACATAGTACAGCTGAAAAATCTGCTCAACAACGTTGAGGTTGCCGCACCTGCCGTTCCTGCTGAAAACACAAGCAGTACCATAAGCGGATTTATACCCGATTTTTCTCAGGTAAAAGGTCAGCTTGAGGCAAAGCGTGCGCTTGAAATTGCCGCAGCAGGCGGTCACAATATTCTGTTAATAGGTCCTCCGGGATCGGGAAAAAGTATGCTTGCAAAGCGTATGTCGTCAATTCTGCCCGATATGACCTTTGAGGAAATGATTGAAACCACCAAAATCCACTCAATTGCAGGTACATTACGCAATGACGGACTTGTAACGGCACGACCTTTCCGCTCGCCTCATCACACAGTAACGCCGGTAGGACTCGGCGGCGGCGGAAGCGGAACAATAAAACCGGGCGAGGTATCTCTGTCACATAACGGCGTTTTGTTTTTAGATGAGCTTCCCGAGTTTTCACGCACTGCGCTTGAAGTGCTCAGACAGCCGATTGAAGACGGACAGATAACAATTTCACGTTCCGCGCAAAACTGCACCTATCCATGTTCAATTATGGTTATTGCAGCAATGAACCCCTGCCCGTGCGGATATTTCGGCGATGAAACGCACAAATGCACCTGCTCCGAAACGCAAATCAAAAGATACTTAAACCGTATTTCAGGACCACTGCTTGACAGGTTTGATATACACGTTGAGGTACCTCCGGTAAAGTTTGACGAGCTGCGTGACGTTGAACAATCGGAGCCGTCAGCCGACATAAAAAAACGTGTTGACGCCGCACGTAAAATTCAGAATGAGCGTTTTAAGGGAACATCAACACTCTGCAATGCCCGAATAAATGCTGAACAGTTTGAAAGCTTTTGCATAATTGACAGATATGCAGAAGAAACCCTCAAAGACGCATTTGAGAGTATGGGACTCACAGCCAGAGCGTATGACCGGGTACTAAAGGTTGCACGTACCATTGCCGACCTTGAACAGTCCGAAGTTATCCACGCCGACCACGTACTTGAAGCTGTGCAGTACCGCAGTCTCGACCGCAAATACTGGCAAGGAAGAAGCTAGGGATTATCTGAAAATGTCTGACAAGCCCCATGTATGTTTTTGCAATGCTTCATTAAGTATTTTGAAATAAGTCTGAATATCTGCAAAAATATGCCTTGTCTTGCAAAAATTATCTTTCAAAATATCGGTGCTTTTCAGTTACACTTTTTAAAAATTGCAAATAATTTTAAGACGGCACCGCATACTATAATTGTGCAGTGCCGCTTTATACTTAGGATATATTATTCAAATCCGACCATTTGTGATTATGCAGCTCGCCCTTGTTGAGAAGCTCAGGAAAATCCCATTGCCGCAAAACCTCATAAGCTGCAATCGCCACGGAATTTGAAAGATTAAGACTTCTTGCCTCGTCAATCATCGGAATTCTCAGCGTATTGTCAGGATAATGCATAAGCAGTTCTTCGGGCAAACCCTTTGTCTCCTTGCCGAACAGAAGATAGCTGTTATCGGGAAACCGTACGTCCGAATATTTATGCGTGCCCTTGGTTGAGAAAAAGTAGTAATTACCGCCTTTTGTTTTTTCAAAAAAATCTTCAATATTTTCATAATATGTAATATCAAGGAAATGCCAGTAATCAAGTCCTGCACGCTTTAGCTTTTTGTCATTAATTGCAAATCCGAGCGGCTTTACAAGATGAAGTCTTGCGCCCGTTGCAGCGCAGGTTCGTGCGATATTGCCTGTATTCTGCGGAATTTCCGGCTCAACAAGCACAAGATTAAGTATTGCCAAAACTTATCACTCCTGTTTTTTATTGTTGTGTTTATTACATTTTAAAATGTAAACAATAATATTGCAAGTCTTTCTTGTAAAAGTATTTGAAGGGGTGACAGAAATTATGAGCTCAAAGCCAATGATGAATATTGTTAAGGGAGCCGCAATCGGTATGGCTGCAGGTCTTGCCGTAGGATATATCGGCAAAAAAAGCGTTGACGAAAATCCAAAGCTGAAGAAAAAAGCAAACAAGGCTATGCACGCAATGGAGTCCATTATGGACACAGCGCAATATATGTTTAAGTAAATAAATGACCGATACAGGAAAGCAATAATCCCGTGTCGGTCTATATTTTAGTTTTATTTTAAGAAAATTTATTTGTCATTATAATCATAAAATCTCTCATTCCCAATTCAAGCCACTTTTCCTCCTTCCTTTTTCTTTAGTTTATTACACAATAGAAGTATATATCCAAGTACAGAGCCAACAATAAGATATATGTATGTATAATCAAAGCCCTGAAATGTTCTCAGCATAAGATATTGCATATCTGTATCTACATTACCTTGTAATGCACCGGCGATAATATGGAATAACAGCGGTATGACAATAAGTACTATTCCAAGTACATAGACACCTGCATTTGCATTATCTTTTAACATACTGATAATAATAAATAAACATCCGACTACCATCAACAAGCAAATAGCCACAAATATCATTGCATGAGCAGATGAAAAGTGATGCCAGCCGTCCAGATTCTCACTTACTTCTCCATAACCAACTATTATTGTTATAAAACACAAAACTGCAACTATTGCGTATATAATAATCCCAATGATATTTTTTGATTTTTTCATATATTTCTCCCTAAAAATTAGTTTTTATTTTAAATTAAGCTCTATTCCATATTGTTCTTTTAAAAGCTCAACATCATTTGGATCAAGTATTTCATCTTCACTTGGCGTTTTGTATAGCATAACCCACGAAGGCGGCGCAGCTACGCCTGTAGCATGCGAAACCGAAGCATCTGGCGAATATCTGTAAATACTGCCATTCTTTGACAAAATACCGCCATTATCGACACTATACCAATAGGCATAGCTTCCTTTGTTTGTTGAACCTGTTACATCGGTAACATAGAAGATATTCTCATCACCAATCTCACTGCCGATAACATCTTCTACTTTCTTGGTGCTTGGAAGTTTAAATGTTACTGCTACTTCACCGCTTTCTGTAACGGTAACGCCTTGTATATCATTATTACTGCTGTCACAACCTGTTAAAAATGCAGTTAATATCAGCATTGCTAAAACCAGAATACAATTTGTTATCTTTTTCATAAAATAATTCTCCTATATCAAATACTTGACTTAATTTTTTCAACTACTTTCATGAGAGACTTTTTGGGAACTGCTGCAACAAAACCCGACAGCGCCATTTCACTTCCTCCTGCACTGCCCAGTCCTGCTTGTACCCAAGCAGACAAAACCAGATTATTGACATCAAACTCAAGCTTTACATACTGCATAGCAGTCATTAACCCCGTACCCTTTTTCCAAACACTTTCACCATTATATGAAATTTGCTTAAATCCGTTATTTTGAAGTATAGATATAGCAGTGCTGTTAGCATTATCAATTGTACCTTTAAATGAAAGATTAATAATTGTTCTTGCCATAATGAACTCCTTTCTTATTTTTTAAATCATAATGACATTTAGGGCATTCGGTACAGTTAGGTGATACATTCAAACCACAATTCGGACAAGTGTCCCCACGAGGTGCACCATCAGTCGTACCCGTCAATTCGTTTAATTTTGCTTGATTTTTGTTTTTAATGACAGAAAAGATTATAGTCATTATTCCTGCAACGAATATGATAAAAGAAATAATGCAAATAGCCATCATTGTAGTTTCATGCGAAGAAAACGGCGCTCTGTATGTGTACCGATGGTCATTCATTATATACATAATAGATCCTGCCGTTCCACCCGCACCAAAAAAAGTCAAAATATAGCCGATAATCATATTCATAATAAATTCCTCCCTATAAAATTTTGAAGCTTCATTATCTGTATTTTATCATATTGAAATACAATTTGCAATACATTATGTAGCACAAATATTCTGCTAAAAATTTATACAATAGTAATATAAATTGTATTACAGGAGTGGTTATATGAGAAAATTCAAAATTCCGCAAATTCCCCAGACAACAAGCAAAAGCATACGCTTTCCTAATTCCGTTATTGAAGAGGTTGAAAATGCCCTTGTCGGCACGGATTGTACTTTTTCTGCTTTTGTAGTTGAAGCAGTTCGCGTGGCTCTTGAAAATTTAAAAGAAGACGAAAACACACAACAGAGCTGAGATTTTATACTAACCGAACAAATTATGCAAAAACGCCCCGATTTAGCTTGAAACTAAATCGGGGTGCTGCTTTTATTATTTTTATATACTTACATTTTAACTTACATATCCGAGCGGGTCAACCTGAACATCATTAACCCTTATTTCAAAATGGAGGTGAGGACCTGTGGAGTTGCCTGTTGAACCGACATACCCGATTGTCTGTCCCTGTGTTACAGTCTGACCTGTGCTTACTGCAAGCGAGCTGCAATGAGCATACAGAGTTTTATAGCCATTGCCGTGGTCTATGATTACATAGTTGCCGTAACCGTCGTCAAGGTTGCCTGCAAATGTAACCGTGCCGCTGTCTGCAGCAACAATCGCCTGACCGTTGATTCCGCTGTCCGAAATATCAATACCTGCGTGAAGCGTTCCCCAGCGGTAGCCAAAGGTACTTGAAATTGTATGTGTATATGGCATTGGCCAGATAAATGAACCTGTGCTTTCTGATAAAGCGGTTGAAGCAGAAGAAGCTGACGAGGACTCAGAGCCGCCCTTTATTACAACTTCATCAACAGCCTTTTTCAGTACTTTGCTCTCAGTCTGTACTGCGTCAGTCTGAATACCGTCAACAAAGGTTGTTCTTACGGTTATCTCTTCTTCACCGTTTACACCCTCTGTTTTAATCTCCTCATATGAAGAAGGCTCCGACTCATCATACTTTACAGTTGTTTCATACTGAGTTTCTATTGTATATACAATATCAGTTGAAAGCGCAATTGAGAATTTTCCGTCTGCTGCGTCCAAAAGCTCTTCAACGGTAATAACCTCTTCATCCTCAAAGCTGCCTTGTATTACCTGAACATCATTTGCAAATTCCGTTGTAGTTTCATCATCATAGCCTTCACTATACTCAACAAGTATCTGATTCAAGGCGGAATTGAGCGCATCCTCATCATCCGTCACTCCGATAAGCTCACCGCCAATGTAAAGACCTACATATTCAGAAACAAGTCCGTTTCCGAAAAGCTCACTTGATACGGTTGAATATGTATCTATGCCAAACTCCCCTAACACCTCGTCAGCAGTTGACGCTGAATAAGCATAATCAACATTTTGGTCATCGTTTAAAGACAACGCGGAAATTAGGTTATCAGAAGAATCAGTCTGCGGCTCTGAAAGCGCACTTACTGCGGTAATACACGAAAATGCAAAAATCATAATACACGCAACAACTGCAAGTATAGCTTTCTTTTTAAGTAAGGTATGTACGCTCTTGCCTGAAGAAGGTGCGCTGTGAGCATATTTGGGAATATTTCTGGACGAAATGCCCGACACAGCGTTCTTAACCGTGCTGCTGAAAAGCTCTGTTGAACCTGTTCTGTTCTCCAGATAACATTTGTCAATTACAGACACAGACTTCTTATCGGCAGTAATATGCTTACGGAATACAGCTTTAAAAGCAGCTCTGATTGATAAAGTCACAGATTTGACTTTTGATAATGCCGACCTTCCGATAAACACAGACGCTCTTTTTATAAAGCGAACCAGCTTTTGAGTGGTAGTAAGCTTACGCTTTTTGCTATTTCTTTTTTTATAAGTTGAAAGCTTTTCGATTTCATTGAAACCGTCCAA
>CAYQXN010000085.1:0-7972 GCA_964421585.1 uncultured Ruminococcus sp.
ATTTTGATAATGGACGCCGCCTATAGAGGCGGGGGACATTATCCGATTTGTTATAAACGGCATCGTTATTTGCACATCAATTTTCGTATGCAATCTGCTGAACCTTGACAAGCGGGAATTCTTTCAGATTGCTGCTGTCAAGGCTTTCATGACGCATATTAACAGCTGTCAGCTGATTGTTATGGCAGCTCTTATAGTAATAAATTCCTTTATCAACATTCACGCAGCAGGAGTAGGTTGTGCAGTAGCTTGCTTTGTTTTCAGCGGCAATGCTTCCGCTTACAACTGCAACCGAATCCAGAAGGTGAAAAAACTGCGAAACACTGCTGTTTTCATCTTCGGGGCGGTGAGAGTTTATGCACAGATACGCTGCTTTTACAAAACGGGAGGCAGGCGAAAAATCACCGGGAAGTCCAAAGCTGCCCAGCCCATTTCCAAAAGGCTGAATATCGGCGACTTCGGTAAAACAGTTTTTGGGATTGACTGTTGTCAGATTAAGATATTGACTGAGATTCGTCATTTGAAAATCAAACGGAGGATTGTTTGTGAGCACATTTACGGGATTATCATAAATATGCATACCGCTCTTTGTAGCTTCAAGCACACAAGAGGAATTTTTGTCGGCAATATGCCAGTGCAGAGTTGCCAAGGGCAAAGTACTGCTGAACGGAATTGCTGTCAGATGAGTGACGGCAAGAAGTTTTTTTGCCTCCCCAACGGACGCACATTTGCCGAGCAGCCACGGAATCAGTTCGAAAGGGGATATGTTGTATTTGCCGCAATCTGCTTTTGGCGAATAGTATGCGTTTTCGGGAAAATTAAGACCCGCAACGCAAAGTCCGCATTCGTTTGCTGCCTCGGCATACAACGGATAGTTTTCCCGCACGGTTGCCATACCTATCATTGCGTAATGATTTTTCAGGTTTCCTGCTTTTCTGAAGTTAAACGTATAGTTCCTCGGCGTTATTACAACCCTCTCGCCGAACTCGTAGTCCAAATCCATATTACGACCAAAGTAAAAATCTTTGGTCTTTATAGCAATACTTGTACACATAAACACATTTCCTTTTTAAAATTTAAGTTATAGTTGTTTATGATATTTTATACTTTAAATGGCATAATTATGTATTGAAAATAAATTCTTTATAACCTATAATAATTGAAGGTCAGCATCATAAAATCAACTTGCAGATGTACGATAAAGGAGGTCATTATGAAAAAAATTTTAATTACGGGCGGAACAACATTTATCAGCAAATATGTTGCCTCATATTTTGTTGAAAAAGGTGATGAAGTGTATGTTATCAACCGCAACAGCCGTGAACAGGTCAAGGGTGTTAACCTCATTAACTGCGACAGGCTTAGGCTTAAAAACAGGCTTAACGATATTCACTTTGACGTTGTGCTTGACATCACAGCCTACACAGAGGAGCACGTAAGAACCTTGGTTGAAGCCCTGGGCAGCTTTGACGACTACATTTTTATCAGTTCAAGCGCTGTATATCCCGAAACAAATCCTCAGCCGTTCACAGAGGTTCAGCCCTGCGGTAAAAATTCAATATGGGGTGATTACGGCACAAATAAGCTTGCTGCCGAAAACTATCTCCGCACAAACGTTCCAAAAGCCTACATACTCAGACCTCCGTATTTTTACGGTATATATGAAAACCTTTATCGTGAGCCGTTTATATTTGACTGCATTTTGCAAAACAGAAAATTTTATATTCCTCAGAACGGAGAAATGAAGCTGCAATTTTTTAATGCTTCAGACCTTTGCAAATTTATTGAAATTCTGCTTAAAAATCATCCCGCCGACAGAATTTATAACGTCGGCAATGCCGAAGCCGTAACAATCAGGCAATGGATTGAGTTATGCTGTAAGGCGGCAGGTAAGGCGCCTGAATTTGTCAGCGTTGATAAAAGCATATCGCAGAGAGATTACTTTTGCTTTTATGATTATGAATATGTTCTTGACGTCAATAAACAGACAGAGTTAATGCCTGAAACCGTTCCGCTTGAACAAGGCTTAAAGGAAGAATTTGAATGGTACAGGAATAATACACACAGTGTTTGCAACCGCAAGCCGTATTTTGAATTTATAGACAACAACCTGAAATAGAGTTTACATTAAAACGGACAGTAATGAAACTGTCCGTTTTTTATATCTCTCTATCAAATTAGGGCGCGTCGGATAATTTTGGGATATGTCCTTAACAATTACAAATCCTGAATATTCATCTTCTTCAGCTCATCTTCCTTCTTTTTCTTTTTGCTGCAACGCAGGCAGGCGTAAATGATGAGTAAAATTATTGTATTTATGTTGAGCAAAAGTATCAAAGGTATAATACCGAGAAATACTGAACCAATTGTTATCGCCGCATTAATTATAGTTATAATGATGAATGGCAGAGAAATAACAAAAGTAATGATTGGCGGTATAAGCCCTAAAACTTGTTGTTCTTTCGTGCCAGAAAAACTTCAAGCACAATTAAACCTGCGGTAATAATAATTCCGAATATTATAATTATTGCCAGCGGTAAGAACGCTGTACCTGATGATGTTATTGCCATATTATTTTCCTCTGTTAAGATTTTTGTATTCATGAATAAGGATTTTTGCCGTTTCAAAATCGAGCCTGTCGTTCACGGCAAGTCTCTTTATGAGCGAGATGTACGGCTCGTTTTCTACTTCTTCGCTTATCTGTATTTTCTGAATAAGTTTATCAAGTCTCAGCCTGACTGTCGGATAAGTAACGCCGTACTGCTTTGCTATCTCCTTGAGTGAGCCTGATGACATTAGAAAATTTCTGATGAACGTAACATCCTCTTCATCAAGATTGACCATCCATTCCGGTACAATTTCAATTGCCATAAGTTCCTCCTTCTCTTTAATAATATTGATTATATACTTTAATTTTATTAAATTCAATACTTAAACATTATTTTAACAAAATTTATTTTTGGGATTATAAAATATCAAAAACGGCTGTCCCGTAATCTGAGACAGCCGTGAAAGCTATAATAAATTATTCATCTGTTTTGTCGGCGTTTTTCTCTTTGAATGCGAAAAATCTCTGACCAATGTAATTAAAAGCAACAAACAGGCACATACCTGCAAGCATTGCAACGTTTGACTGAACTGTTTCGCTCTGTCCCGACAATATCCACGCAATAAGCGGCTTTGCAAGTCCGTATGCAAGCAGGTAGCACACCGCAATATTCAGAGCAAAGCGCAGTGCAGGCTTCCAGCCCTTTTCCGTGTTCTTAAATGTAAAGTGTTTGTTAAGAACGTAGCTTACAATGCTTCCGATTATATAGCCGAGCGCCGATGAAATCCAATAACCGTCCACCAGACCCCAGTCGGCTGATTTGAGAGGGGTAAAATTATAAAACAAAAACATCAGTCCGTTTCCGATAACCGTGTTCAGAATACCTACAAGAATGAACTTCCAGAATTTAATGTCAAAAAACTGCTTGATAAAATTCTTCATATCAATCTTCCTTTTCCTCGTTATTTTCCTCCTCAAAGTTGGAATGTTTGGTAATATACACAGGTCTGTCTTTTGATTCCATATAAATTCTGCCTATGTATTCGCCCAGAATTCCGATTGACATCTCTGTAATTCCTCCGAGGAAAAGCACAGCGCACAGCGTTGTTACATAACCGGGAGTGGTAATTCCGAAAAATAAGGTCTGAATAAGCGTGATTATAATATAAATCAGCGAAATCAAGAAAATTATCGCGCCCATAACAGCCGTAAATCTGAGCGGAGCTACTGAAAAGCAGGTTATTCCGTCGATTGCATACTTGAACAGGCTTGAGAATTTCCACGTAGTAGTGCCCAGCTCACGGTCAACGGTCTTGAACGAAATCCACTTTGTATTGAAGCCGACCCACGAGAAAATTCCCTTTGAAAATCTCTGCACCTCGCCAAGCTCCAAAATTGAGTCCACCATCTGGCGCGTCATCATTCTGTAGTCCATTGCGCCGTAGGGCATTTTTACATCAGTCAGCTTGTTTGAAAGTCCAAAGAACAGCTTGGAGAAAATTCCTCTGAATTTGCTCTCGCCCTCACGTTCGTCACGCTTTGTGGCACAGCAGTCAAAGCCTTCATTTTCAAGCGCCTCAGTCATTTGAGGGAATAATGTCGGCGGGTGCTGCAAGTCAGCGTCCATTACAACTACATAGTCGGCAGTGGTGTGCTGAAGCCCTGCATACATTGCAGCCTCCTTGCCGAAATTTCGTGAAAAGGAAATATATTTAATGTTAGGAAACTGCTTTGCAAGCTTTTTCATAACAAGGTATGTTCTGTCACGGCTTCCGTCGTTTACAAGAATGTATCGAAAGCTGTAGTCTGGAAGAGTATCAATCACTTTGTTGGTTTCAAGCACAAAATGCTCAAGACCTTCTTCCTCATTATAGCACGGTACCACCAAATCTATTGTTTTCATTGTTAATCACCTTCTAAGTATTGATTTCATTATAACAAAGAAAAACACAAAAGTCTATTTTTTTAATAATTTTATAATCTTTTTATTTACCTTATTAAAAAATCGTGTTAAAATATAATAGTTATGGTATATCCATTTTCAGAAATTTATTCGGAGGCTTACTTATGACCATTGCAAAATCGGAGAAAGCCGTAAGTAAATCAGTTTCCCAATTTACGGAGAGGCTGAAGGCGTTTTTCTCTCACAATCTTTTTATTATTCTCGCCTTTGCGGTACCGTTTGTCATTATGGTGGCGGCTTTCGGCGTTATGGAAGTTTCACCTTTTGGGGACAAGCAGATTCTTGTAACTGACCTGTGGCACCAATACTTTCCGTTCCTTGTTGATTTTCAGGATAAGCTGAAAAACGGAGAGTCGCTCTTTTGGTCGTGGTCTCAGGGCGCCGGCGTCAATTACTTTGCGCTTATGTCATACTATCTTGCAAGTCCGCTGAACTTTTTGTCCGTATTTGTTCCCGGTGAATGGCTAAGAGAGTTTCTTATGTTCTCGGTTGCAATCAAAATTGCCTGTGCAGGTATGTTTCTGGCGATTTTCCTCCGCAGTGTTTATAAGAAAAATGATTTTTCTTTGGTGATTTTCGGCTGCTGTTTTTCATTCTGCGCGTTCTTTATGGGCTATTACTGGAACACAATCTGGCTTGATACAGTGTGTATAACGCCTCTCGTGGCACTTGGCATAGTAAAGCTTTTAACGGAGAATAAATTCAGACTTTTCACCGTTACTCTCACACTTTCACTGCTGACTAATTACTATATCGGTTTGTTCACCTGTATTTTTGTGCTTCTTATCTTTATTGCGTACAACATAGTAAAGTGGGAGGGCATTAAGAATTTCTTCAGAAAGCTTGCAATGACAGGAGTTTTTTCAATTATAGCAATCGGAATGACTGCATTTTTCCTGTTGCCTGCATACTTTGGGCTGAGCAATACCCATGCTTCATCAAGTTCGTTTCCGTCAACCTTTGCCATCAACATCGGCGGCACAAACGATTTGACGGGCGTTCTCACTGCAATGCAGCAGATTATTTCGAATTTCCTCACCTTCATTGAGCCTGCCACAAAAGAGGCTGACGCATTGCCGAACATTGCCTGCGGTACTGTTTCTATAGTGCTCGGAATTCTTTTCCTGACATCAAGAAAAATCAAGCTGAAGGAAAAGATCGTTGACCTTTGTCTGATTGCCTTTATGCTCATAAGCTGCATAATCAGACAGCTTGACTATATCTGGCACGGCTTCCACTTTACAAATATGATTCCGTACCGTTTCAGCTATCTTGTCAGTTTTGTGCTTGTCGTAATGGCATTCAGGGCATTTATGCTGATTGACCATAGCTCACTTTGGGACGTTATCATTGCTGCCCTTCTCACGGCGCTTGTAATTATTCTCGGTATAGGCACTCAGGAAAACTATGTGCTTATCGGTACATCTATTATCGCCGCTGTGGTGTGTGTTATGCTTTTGCTCTACACAAAACGAATTATTCCTAAGAATGTGCTGTTGATTGTGCTTGCCGTTGTGATAATCGGCGAAAGCGGTACAACCGCCTATATTGGCGTAAAAACAACAACGGTAACTGGTACCTATGATTATCCGCGCGGTGAGCAGACTACAGCGAATATTATAGATTATATGGATACCCTTGAACAGGATACAACAGAGCTTTGGCGTGCAGAAATGACCTCAACACAAACACTCAACGACGGTGCGCTGAACGGTTATAACGGTTTGTCAATGTTCAATTCAATGGCAAACGAGAGTACAACAAGATTTTTTGAGAACTTTGGTATGATGGGCTGGAAGAGCGGTAACCGTTATACTTATGCCGAAAGCTCGCCTGTTACCAATATGTTTATGAACCTCAAGTATATTATCTCACGTAACGGTAATTATCAAAACACTTATGACCTGACGGAGGTTTATATCGAAGGTAACGAAAAGCTTCTGCTTAATAACCATTACATTCCGATGGGATTTATGGTGAACAGCGGTCTTACCAATTGGGTTGAAGATGACAATGAGGATCAGTTTAATCCTTTTGACAAGCAGAATGAATTTTTCAGCCTTGCTACAGGAATTCAGGAAAATGTATATACAGCTCTTGAGGTTGTTTCACAGGGGCACACTGACTACAGTCTTTTCCCGGTAAATAAAACTGAGTACGGTCATTACACCTATAACTGTACTGACTCAACAATTACTCCTGAGGTTAAGTGGAACTACGAAGCTCCGCAGGACGGTTTGTACTGTATGTATGCTGATATTGACGGCGGTGACGACGTCACAATTATGATTAACGACGTTGCGCAGCCAAACACCTACGGAATGGGACGTCCATACATTGCCTGCATAGGCTGGTGCAATGCAGGTGATAAAATATCTGTTTATGCACAGCTTGAACAGGGACAGTCAGGTAACGCAAAGGTTTATGTTAATTTGCTCAATCAGGCTGTTTTTGAGCAGGGCTACGAGATTATCAGCAAGGATGTTATGACAACAACAAATTGTACAGGCAGCTCAATGGAAGGCACAATTGATGTTAGCGAGGACGGATTGTTCTATACATCAATTCCTTATGAAGAGGGCTGGACAGCAGTTGTTGACGGCGAAAGGGTTGAAATTACTCCCGTAGGAGGTTCGCTTGTTGCGTTTAATCTCTCGTCCGGAACACACACAATCAAGCTCTATTACTATCCGAAGGGCTTCTGGATTGGTTTTACCGCGTCTGTTATCTGTCTTGCTGTATTTGCCGCAATATGCGCATATGTATATGTATTCCGCAGAAGAAAAAACAGAAAATCAGAAGCAATAGACATTGTAAAAATATAACAAATCGGATAATGTCTCCGCCTCTATAGGCGACATCCATTATCAAAATTCAGTGGGAGTAGCAATCTCACTTGCGTGGGCGGCACTCCTTTTGTCGCTGTGTGACATTTCCCTCAGCGAGGGAATAACCCACTGAATTTGTAACGCTATGCGTTACTTGCTTTGATAAAAGCAAGGCTTTGAACAGCGTAAAGTAAATATAAAGGCAATATCACATCATTGCAATTGTATGGTGTGATATTGCCGTGCAAAATATATTGTTTGATACTTAGCTTTGACGAATAAAAGAGTTTATGAATAAGAAGAAAATGTTTTTTTGATTGGAATAAATTGTCAGATAAATGTGGATTTATAATAAATAGACTCTTTTTGGGGTGCACCTCAAAAAGAGCCAATAAATACAAACAACAAATCGCCTTAAACATTACATTTAAGGCGATTTGTTGTTTGGTGGGAGAAGGTGGATTCGAACCACCGAAGCGTGAAGCAACAGATTTACAGTCTGCCCCCTTTGGCCACTCGGGAATTCTCCCATATCCAATTTTTCATAAGTAAAGCCTACTGCCTAAACAGTAGGCTTTAATGGAGCTGGTGGACGGACTTGAACCCCCGACCTGCTGATTACAAATCAGCTGC
>CAYQXN010000086.1:0-503 GCA_964421585.1 uncultured Ruminococcus sp.
CTTTGAGAACTGTGGTGCACGACGTGCTGCTTTGAGACCGTACTTCTTACGCTCTTTCATACGTGGGTCACGTGTTAAGAAGCCTGCCTTCTTGAGCTTACCGCGGAGGTTCTCTGTGTCATACTGGAGAAGTGCTCTTGAAATACCGTGACGGATAGCACCCGCCTGACCTGTAACGCCGCCGCCTGAAACTCTGCATACTACGTCAAACTTCTCGTCTGTCTCTGTGAGTGCGAGAGGCTGTCTGACAATGAGCTTGAGCGTCTCAAGACCAAAGTAATCATCAATATCACGATCATTGATTGTGATTTTGCCTGTGCCCTGATAGAGTCTTACTCTTGCAACAGAGCTTTTTCTTCTGCCTGTACCGTAAAAATAAGGTGTCTTATCGTACATTTATGTCTGCCTCCTTCTTAAGCTTCAAACATCTGAGGCTTCTGAGCCTGATGATTGTGTTCTGCACCCTCAAAAAGTCTTAATCTGAGAAGAGCATTTCTGCCGAG
>CAYQXN010000086.1:513-7550 GCA_964421585.1 uncultured Ruminococcus sp.
TACCCTTAACTGCAAGCTCCATAGCCTTTGTTGGTCTTGTAGCCATAAGAGTATCGTAACGTGTTTCCTTAAGATGACCGATATAGCCTGTGTGGCGCTGCCATTTCTTCTGAACAAGCTTGTTGCCTGTCAAAACAGCACCCTTACAATTGATAATAATTACGTGGTCGCCGCAATCTACGTTTGGTGTAAATGTTGCCTTGTGCTTGCCTCTGAGGAGAACAGCTGCCTGAGCTGCTACTCTGCCAAGGGGCTTGCCTGCTGCATCAAGTACATACCAGCTGCGTTCAACTTCGTTTTTCTTAGCTAAATATGTTGACATAACAATATCCTCCTATACTTTTTTCGTTGCCTAATGATTATATTACATTAAAACTTTAAAGTCAACACTTTTTTCAAAAAAATTAATTTAGTCCGATAAAATCTCTCTAAATCTCCTAAATGCTCCTTTATACATAGCATTTTCTCTTAAACTATTTTTCATTTTTTAATTATTGCCTGCCTAAATCGGGATTATACAAAGGAAAATTTCACCGCAAATTCACAAATCCAATATTAATTCTTCAAAGTAGGGGTATATGATATAAGCACAACAAAGGAGGTGATAAGTAATGAAAACCAACAAGCCGTCGGTGCTGGCATGTGTAACAAGTCAATTTGATTGCGATCGCATAATCAACACTGCGAAACAGATTGCCGACGACTGCGGCTGCGAGCTGCGTGTACTGAGCGTGCTCACGCCGACTAAAGATTACTCAAAGGTAAGCGACTGCATTGAATATCTCTACCTTGTTGCCAAGGAGAACAAAGCAGATATGACTGTGCTGTTCCATGACGACGCCCCAAAAGCTGCTGCTGATTTCGTCAGGGAAAATAATGTTCAGCGCATCGTCACAGGTTTTCACGACGGAGGCAACGAAAGCTTTTTGGTTGTATTCAACCGTTACGCCCCTCGTGTGCCGATAACAATGGTCGCAAAAAACAATATGGTGTACAGTATGGATTTATGCGAATGTTATTCGTAAATTTCTGTACACACATTCTCTCCACTTTTTTAATTATTTATTAAAATAACAACGAAGTTTCATAAAAATCTTTCTTCTTAAATATACTCTCTCCGGAAAAGGAGCTGACAACACAGTCGGCTCCTTTTCATTTTATTATTTTTCTTAATTAATTCTCATCCTATGTCAAATATTGCAAATTTCTTTTACAGTAATTCCCACAGGAAATTCTTGTTAAGAATTTTACTATTTGTATATTTCTTTTCTTTCAACAAAAATGTGGAAAACTATGTGGAAACTGTGAAAACGTCGTTTTATCAGCCCCCAATTTTACAATAATTTTATAAACAAACAAGAAATTAATGATTTTTTTCATTTTCCACAATCCTTATCGAAGATTTAATTTGTTGAAAATTTAATAACTTTTTGTATAAACAACTTGTCAACGTCTTTTTTTGTTAATTTTAAAAAAGTAATATTCATTTTTCGGTTTTCATAAAATTATCAGCGGGGTGATTATATGCAAAACAAAATGATGAAACTTGAAATCGCAGGAATATTTTTTATAATAATTATGTCGGTTTTTTTGCAAAATCTTTTCGCACTGACTAACCGTAACCTTCTGGGAGTGATGTTCGGCTCTGTGAACAACAGCATATGGGAGATTACAAAAACACTGCTGTTCCCTTATCTGCTGTGGAGTATGCTTGAACTTCTGAGCATCCGTCCGCCGTTCCGCCGATTTGTTGTCACAAAAACAATAGCCTTATATTCTCTTGGCGTCTCATATATCATACTCTGCCTGATTATATCAGTACTAGGACTTGATTCAGGCTTTCTGCCCGAATTTATTGCCGCTGTTGTCTGCATATCGGCGTCGCTATGTTTGTCGTATCGGCTGCTTAATTCACGGTTCAATTTAAGCGCGCTTTTCTATCCGTCAATATTTATGCTTTTGTTGTTTTTGGCTGTATATTTAAGCTTTACAACATTTCCGCCGCAAATATACATATTTATGGACAGAGACACCTGCCTATACGGAATTATTCCCGAATATATCGACAAGGGTGCAATTGCACTTGATACGTTTTACGGAATACAGCAATAATTTTTTCAAAAGTCTATGCCATTTTCATTTTTTATGTTATAATAATGTGAATAATGGTATGTACAATAGGAGACAGTCGTTTTTTCAACCGACAAGAGCGGTTAAAAAATGCCTGACCTAAATTATATTAAAAATCCGAATACCCCTTAAACAGGCAAAATTTTTTGCGTAAATTACTCTCTGTCAAATTACAGCCTTAAATATTTAAATTATATTTTTACAGAACAAACCGCAGGGGCGCCGAGCAAGCAGCTCATTTTTAAACGTGCGATTTTATTGAGACGACCAATGGTTGCCCCTGCGTGATAATTAAGGCAATACAGCACAATTATAGTGTGCGAATTGCGCAGTCAGATTTTTCGTCAATTTGTTCAAACAATTTTTAGTCATACTGACATATGGCTGAAAATCGGGGGCAAAGTGACGGAAAATATGCAAGCAAGTCGTGCGCTAAGGGTTTGAACGTTAATTGTGCGGTGTTGCCTAAAAAAACAGACCTCAGCTCAATCATAAAAAACAATCAAAACGGACGAGGATTAAATATGAACGAAAAAAAACGTAACAGGAATAATGAATTCGATTCAAACGTAATATCGGGCAGAAATCCCGTAAGCGAAGCTATCCGAAGCGGCAGACCGATAGACAAAATCCTGATTGCAAGAGGAGAAAAAAGCGGAGCAGTTGTCGGTATTCTTGCCAAGGCACGTGACAAACAGATACCCGTTAAGGAGGTTGACCGCATAAAGCTTGACTATATAAGCGGCGGCTCCACACATCAGGGCATCGTTGCTTTTGCGGCTGTAAAGGCATACTCTACCGTTGAAGAAATATTTGAATATGCCGAAAGCCTTAACGAGCCGCCGTTTATTATGGTGCTTGACGAGGTAGAAGACCCGCATAATCTGGGTGCAATCATTCGTACCGCCGAATGTGCGGGAGTCCACGGCGTTATTGTTCCAAAGCGCAGAAGTGCAGGTCTTAGCTACACCGTCGGCAAGGCTTCCGCAGGCGCAGTTGAATATATGCGTGTAGCACGAGTGACTAATATTGCAAGCCTGCTTGAAGAGCTTAAGGAGCGAGGTGTGTGGGTATATGGTGCAGATATGAACGGCACATCTTACACAGCATGCAATTTTTCGGGTGCGTGCGCGATAGTCATAGGCAATGAGGGCAAGGGAATTTCACGGCTTGTTCGTGAAAAATGCGACGTTATTGTATCTCTGCCTATGAAGGGAAAAATCAACTCGCTTAATGCGTCTGTTGCGGCAGGCATACTTATGTACAGCGCAATGAAAGACAGATAACCGGATTTATATACAAGGATAGGAGGCCGAAAATCTTGTCGGATTCAAATAAGGATAAGGACAAGCTCAGAGAGCTTGAAATAGAGAGCATTCTTGAAGAGACCCATTATCTTGCAGACCAGGAAAAAATGGAAAAGACTGCTCAAAAGTACCGTGCAAAACCTAAAATGGACGAAATTTTCAGCAATGCCAGCAAAAAGCCCAGACTAAAAAACGACAATCCTCTTGATGTAATCAAGCCTGAGGAAGCCGAACTCGTGCCCGACAACAGCAATACAATAGTCGGCGAGAAAACAGCCGCCACAATTCAGGCTTCGCTGTTGATGGACGGCAGCGAGGAAGAGATTATGACGCCTGAGGACGCTAAAGCCGCCGCCGAGAAAAAAGCGGAAGAAGAGCGCAAAAAGGCTGAACTCAAAGCGGCTCAGGAGGCTGCCGAAAAGGCATTGGAGGAGGAAAACAAAATTGTCACCCTCACTCCTGTTTACGGCGACGATACAGAGATTTCAAGCGAGGTTCTGGGCGAGGTCGAGCAATTCAGCGAACCTGAAAACCATATTCAGAGTATTCATTCAATTGATATTGACGTTACGGGCGAGGATTACCTTAAGGAAGAAGCCGAGGAAAAAGAAAAGGATAAAGACAGATTTGAGGAGCTGTTCGGGGTAAAAAACACCTCCGGCGGAAAACCGCCGAAAAAGGTTGTATCAACGGTACCTGTATATAAGCCTGATGACAGCGCAAAAACACTCAACGTATCGGCAGGCAGATTTTCAGAGGTTGTTGAACACGAATACGAGGCATACATAAAATCAAAAAATCCTTCTGTAATCGCACACGTAATTAAGCCTGAGCAGAAGGAAGAGGAGGAAAACGAAGAACCGGCAGAAAACAAACGTTCCGCACAGGAAAAAATCCTCTCTGCCGTCGTAGGATTTTTCTCTAAGGATGAATCCGACGACAACGACACACCTAAGGAAAAATCAAAAACCGTTGAGGACTATACAGACGAAGCAGATGAAAAAAGTATTTTCTTTGAGCTTAACCACAATATAAAAAAGCTTTTCGGAAGGAGCGTTCTGACAGGAGCAATCGCTCTTGTTTCAATTATTCTTACTGTGGTAACCAGGCTGTTTCCCGATGCAATTTGTTCGGCAGTCACATTTGCACCTGCTGCCTATGCAGTGCTCAACTTTATACTTGTGGGATTTTCCATATTTGTAAACAGAATTTCTATTATAAGCGGTCTTACTCCGCTTATCCGCTTTAAGGGCAATTCAGACACTGCCGTAGCAGTCGGCGCTGTTATCTCCGTGTTGCAGGTGCTTGTATCCTTCTTCTGTCTTGGGGATTTAACTGCCTTTAATATCAATTATTACTGCGTAATAATTCTGCTTGCATTCTTTGCAAATAACTGCGGCAAGCTCTTTATGGTACTCAGAGTCAAGGACAACTTCCGCTTTGCATCTTCAGGCGGGCAGAAATATGCCGCAAAAATTTATAACAACGAATCTGTTGCCAACCAGATGATGAGCGGTACGGCTTCGGACAAAAATATTATTGCATATCAGCATAAAACAGATTTTCCTGCAAACTTTCTCAAAATTTCCTATGCACCCGATCCAAGCGAGGACCTTGCCTCAAAGCTTGCGCCGATTACCACGATTGCGGCATTTCTGATCACTATTATCTATGGCGCTGCAAAGGCATCCTTTGCAGACGCAGTTAACACATTTGCACTGATTACAGCAATCGCTGTTCCGATTTCAACACTGCTGTCGGTCAATCTGCCTGTTCGCAAGCTCTGCAAAACCCTGCTCTCATTCGGCGCAATGCTTTCGGGCTATCCGTCAATCAAGCAATTCTGCGACAGCACTGCAATTATGCTTGACGCAGCAGAGCTGTTCCCCGCAGGCACAATCGAGCTTGACGGAATAAAGACATATGAGGATTACAATATTGATGAATCGCTGCTTTGCGGCATTGCAATCCTTAAGGAGGCAGGCAATCCGATTGCAAATGTTTTTGACTCGGTTGTTGCTGAAACAAACGAAACTCTTCCCGAGGTTGAAAGCGTGCTGTATGAGGATGAAATGGGACTTGTGGGTTGGATTAACAGCGAACGTATTCTTGTGGGCTCACGCAAGCTTATGGAAAAATACAACGTTGAAACTCCCCGTATGGAATATGAGGACAAGTACACCTCAAATAATAAACAGGTCACATATCTTGCCCGGGCAGGCAGACTTGCGGCAATGTTCGTAACACGTTATCACGCAGACGCAGAGCTGAAAAGCGAGCTTCAGCGTGCAGAAGCAAACGGAATAAGCATTCTGATAAGAACAACCGATTTCAACATTACAAACGACCTTGTTGCAGAAAAATATAATCTCTTCTATCGCAGCGTAAAGGTTCTGCCTACGGGATTGGGCAACGTGCTCAAGGAAGCAGAGAGCACAAGAGAGGAAAGCTCAAGGTCATATCTTATCACAAAGGGCAAGATTTCTTCCCTGGCAAGAGCAGTTTCCGGCTGCGTGAAAATCAAGCATAATATTTCGCTTTCTATTGTAATCCAGCTCATAGCAATCATATTGGGAATTTTAATCTCTGCTACTCTGTCGCTTTATGCAAACGTAGGCGTTATGGGCTCGCTTGAGGTACTCATCTATGCTCTGTTCTGGAGTATTGCCGCCTTTCTGGCGCCGGCGCTGCAAAAGCCTTAATTTTTTGAAAACGACGAAAGGATGATAAAGTATGAAAATCGCTCCGTCACTTTTATCATGTGACTTTTCAATAATGGGCAGCGAAATCGTCAGAATGGATAAAGCGGGTGCAGACTGGATGCATCTTGATGTTATGGACGGTCATTTTGTGCCGAACATAACCTTTGGCGCACCTGTAATAAAAACAGTGCGTAAATACACTGAAAAGCCGTTCGACGTTCACCTGATGATAAGAGACCCTCTGAAATACGCAGATGACTTTGCCGACGCAGGCGCAGACATCATTACCTTTCACGTTGAGTGTGACTCAGACATTGACAAGACCATTGAAAAAATCAAGTCAAGAGGCATTAAGGCGGGACTTGTAATTAAACCGAAAACACCTGCAAGCGCGGTATTTCCGTATCTTAACAAGCTGGACCTTGTGCTTGTTATGACAGTTGAGCCGGGCTTTGGCGGTCAAAGCTTTATGGCTGATATGCTGCCGAAGGTTCGGGAAATCAAACGAGAGGCCGCAAGACTGGGCATTGATATGCCTGTTGAGGTTGACGGCGGCATTGGTGAAAATACAATTGCTCAGGCAGCACAGGCAGGTGTGGATATTTGCGTTGCCGGCACAGCAGTATTCAAGTCTGAGAACGCAGCAAAGGCAATTGCACAACTTAAGGAAATGTGCTGATTTTCTGATTATAATGAGTTTTTTCTTTAACATAACACGTAGAAACACCCGTTGCTCTTCTTAAGTAAACTGTATATTCTGAGCGGAACGCTAACCCGACATCTCTATGATTTTTACTGTAAGGATATATTCTTATATATCTCTGGCTTTAATTTGCTTTATTGAAATCGAGTAGGAGGGAATTTCACCCTCCTCTCACACCACCGTACGTGCCGTTCG
>CAYQXN010000087.1:0-7206 GCA_964421585.1 uncultured Ruminococcus sp.
ATACATATCTCTTTTGGTATAGTAATATACTTTTCTTTCCTCATCATTTCTTTTTAAGTGCTCTTTTTCAAATTGTGAAAGTATCTCAATTAACTCAGAAATATTATCTCTTATCACAATATATACATTCATAAGCTCGCTGTTTGAATCATTAATCATAATCTCATCTAAATTATAATTATTTAAAATATCCAGCAATACTGCTCCTGCACCAACCATAGGTTCACAATATTTATTTATCGTTTTCCCCAGTTCTTTTGGGTAATATGTTCTAAGAATATCAAGTAATTGCCCTTTGCCGCCGGCCCATTTTAAAAAAGGTTTTACGATTACCTTCTTTTCATATCTGATAGTTCTGCCATCAACAGGCTTATCGGCATCTTTAGGAATCAACCACATATTTCCGAGCATAGCTGCGTTTTCAATTCTGTTTTCTCGGCAAAGTGTTATTACTCTTCTGTGTGATATATTCCACTTTTCAGCTGCATCGCTTGCTGTCATATAATCTATCATAATTTGCACCTCAAATATATTGACTATATTATATTCCATATCTGGAACAATAGCAAGTCTATATCTGATAAACAATGACAAAAAATAAGTTTGAACAAAAAGTTCAAACTTATTTTTTCATTCCTTATTTACATCAATCCTGCCGAACTTGGGACCTGCTGCACGCTCTGCTTTTTTGACAGGCGCTGCAGTCTGAGGTCTGCTGCTTCTGCGGATGCCGTTTGTGCGCGGCTTTACTCCGCCTTCAGGCTCAATCATAACTCTTCTGTCCTGATTATAGCCGATTGAGCGGGATTCAACACCCTCAATTTCCTGAACTGTTGTATGAATAATTCTTCTTTCATACGGGTTCATAGGCTCAAATGTATATCTTCTGCCTGTGCGAAGAACATAGGATGCATTCTTCTTTGCAAGGTGTCTTAAAGTTTCATTTCTCTTTTCTCTGTAATTGCCGATATTGATGACCACTCTTACATAACCGTTTGAGCTTTTCTTCATCGCAAGTGAGAGAAGATATTGAATAGAATCAAGTGTTTCACCGCGGCGACCGATAACGATACCGTAATCCTCACACTCAAGTTCCATATTTATAACGCCATCCTCATACACGGCTGAAATCTTTGCATCATCAATGTTAAGCCCTTTAACGATTGCTGCAAGATATTCCTTTGCATATTCAAGATCAACGCTGTTTGGAAAATCATTTTCCTTCTTAGGCTCTGTTTTAGCTTCCTTCTTTGCAGGAGCAGGAGCGGCAGGCTTTTCAGCCGTTTTCTTAGGAGCAGCCTTTTTTGCTGCAGGTGCCTGTTTCGGAGCCTGCTTAGGCGTGTCCTTCTTTGCCTCCTGCTTCTTTGCAGGGTTCTTTTTCGGAGCCTTTTTTTCTTTTTTGCCGTCATCATAGCTTGCTTTAACCTTGGCAGGTCTGCTGCCTATGCCAAGAAAGCCCTTCTTTGGCATTTCAACAGTCTCAACCTTGATATCAGCTGTGAGAGGAGCGGCTAAACCAAGCTTCGCCAACTGAGCTGCTTCCTCAATCGTCTTGCCGGTTGCGATAAATTCCTTTATCATATACCCTCCGAATATTTATTTCTTAGTTTTCTTAATACTTTCTTCCCTTGAACGGCGCTCAATAGTGCCTTCAATCATTTCACGAGCCATATTTCTCTTAGGCGGGAAGAATTTTGCCATTACTAACTGCTGAATAACTGCTACAAGATTTGAAATTATCCAATAAAAACCTACTGCTGCAGATACCTTGAACGCAATGTAGAATGAAAACAGCGGCATCATAAGCATCATAAGCATCATCTGCTGCTGTTGCTGAGCTGCGGCAGCATTGTTTTTCTTCTGAATCATAGTTGACACAAGCGTTGAGCCCAGAGAGGTTACAAGACACAGAATGGGAATTATAACAATAATTCCGTCCTTCCAGTGAGGAACCTGTGTCATATCAAGAGAGCCTATCATCATATGGCTTCTGTAATTCTCAATGGCTGCAATCTTGTCAGCCGTGAATAAATCCGGGAAATTATTCATAAGTATATCTTTATACTTATCAAAATTCTGGAGAATTTCAATCTGGAAGTATGTTCCGTCATAGTTGATTGCGTTTGCAATTTCAGTTGCATTGGAGCTGATATCTACACCTAAAATATATTGAATAGGATAATAGATAATACCGATAATACCCATAAGGAATATCATCTGAAATGCCATAGGTCCGCAGCCCATATTCATCGGGCTGTGCCCCTCACGGGCATACAGATCCTGCATTTCATTCTGCATTTTCTGACGGTCTTCCGGTTTTTTAGCATTAGCATATTTTTTCTGGATTTTTTGGATTTTAGGCTGCAGGCGTGTTGTCTTAGCCATTGTTTTTTGCTGCCTCAGATTAAAAGGGAACAAAATTAAACGAGTAAGCACTGTGAACACAATAAGAGCAAGAAAATACTGATCATTGAATATGAACAGCAAGCCCTCCATACATTTACCGAAAAGCCAATAGAGAGGTTTCAAGACAGTCCAGCCGTTTGAAACACCGCTGACTGCCATAGTAATAAAATTAATATCCACTTCTGTCCTCTAAATACTTTCTTTTTACTTTTTGGGCGGAACGGGATCATAACCACCCTTGAATAACGGATTGCAGCGCAGTATTCTTTTAAATCCCAGCCATGCACCCTTAAAAGGTCCGTGAATCCGGATTGCTTCAATTGTATACTGTGAACAGGTCGGCGTATATCTGCACGCACCATGTGAAAATCTTGGCGACAAGGTCAATTGATATGTTTTTATCAAAAAAATCATCAGTTTTTTTATAAGTGCGCTAATTTTCTTCATTTATAACACCCATTGCTGCAAAATGCGCTTTCATCTGCGAAAAAACAGTCTGCATTTTTACCCTGCTTGTTTTGCTCCTTGCAACAAATACAAAATCCCAGCTTCCGCCGATCTCATCCTCAAGGGCGGAATATGCCGCTCTGATTAATCGCTTTGAGCGGTTGCGCTGAACAGCATTACCGATTTTTTTTGAGGTGGTTATGCCGTATTTGCAGCTGCCGTCCTTCTTTTTCATTGCATAAGTAACAAGCGAATCCGACGCTACACTTTTTCCCCGGTAGTATAATCTGCGAAAATCCTTGTTTTCTTTAAGGGTCTGACTTTTCACAAAATCCACATTCCTGTCTGTTCATTAATAAGAAAGCTTCTTTCTGCCCTTTGCACGACGGCGGGCAAGTACCTTTCTTCCGTTTCTTGTTGACATTCTCTTTCTGAAGCCGTGTTCTTTCTGAGCATGTCTTTTCTTAGGCTGGAAAGTTCTTTTCATTCTTTTTTCACTCCATTCAAAAGACTAAACTTGTCTTAATCTTTATTTTCTCTATGCGGTATAGCATAGGCAATTACAATAAATATGATTTTAGTCATACTATCAGCGTTGATATTATATTACAATCCCCCCTCAAAAGTCAACAAAAACTTGTATTTATTAAAATTATATTATATAATAGCACTATATCTTGGGGTTTGTTATAACTTCAACAACAAGAATATCACAATTATAAGGAGAAATGCTGTTATGCTCGGTATTATCGGTGCAATGGATGTTGAGGTTGAAGCCCTCAAAAGCAAAGTAACAGGCGGCACTGTTACAAACATAGCAGGGATTGATTTTGTTTGCGGCAGTATTGAAAATGTTATGGTCTGCATAGCACAATGCGCACCGGGAAAGGTTAATGCTGCTGTTTGCGCTCAGGCTATGATTGATAAGTTCACACCGGATATGATTATTAATGTCGGTGTCGGCTGCTCACTCTCAGACGATGTTGTTATAAAAAATATAGTTATTGCAGGCGATGTCTGCGAATATGATATTGATATTACCGCCCTCGGCGAGCCAAGAGGCTATATTAACGGACTTAACACTGTTAAAATAGAGTGCGACAAGGCTATATCAGACGCACTTGCACGCACAGCAATCTCCTGCGGCGAAAAAATACACCGGGGAACCATCGCAAGCGGCGATACCTTCATTGCATCAGACAGATTAAAGAAAGAGCTTGCACAACAGTTCGGTGCCATCTGCGGTGAAATGGAGGGCGGCGCAATCGGTCATACCTGTAAGGCAAATGATATTCCGTTTGCCGTTATCCGCTCAATAAGTGACGGCGGTGACGAAAATGCCCGGATTGGTTACCCGACCTTCAAAAAAATTGCGGCAGGCATTTCAACCTCAATAATTATAAACTTTATAAAAACACAGAAAACGCAGCTTGAGCTGTTCTGATTATGCAAAAAGACCGCCATCCGGCGGTCAGATAATATAGGCATATCCGAACAGAACAAGATTTAACGCAGCGATTTGTGCCAAAATACTGCGCTGAAAAGCCTCAATATGGTGTATATCAAGACAAAAAATACATTAATGCGCAAATCAGCCATTTTAAACCGTGTTCGAATTTGATTTTATTTGCCTAAAGTATATAGTTTTCAAGAATATGTTTTTCCGCTTCCTCAATGAGCGTATCAAGTGCTGTGCACTGGCTGCTGTCCATTCCTGTTCTTGAGCGGTCCTCTATCAAAACAAACTTAGCATCCTGCACTGCAATTGCGGCAGATGCCAGATCCCTTGCGATTGTGTAATCAATTTTAAACATTTCCTTTGGCAGAACACCTGCCTTTGCAAGAGTTAACGCGCCTCTGTAAAGACTGAGCATATAATAATCATACACATAATTTCTTTCATCCGAACCGGCTGAAGAGGCTGCGGCTGCAGCTATATCAAGTAAATATTTTGTTGCCTGTGAAAGCGTTGTGATGGATTTGCCTGAGCCGTCATCAAATTCGGCAAGATAATTCGTATCTATACCGTTTCTGCTGTCGCTTACACCGAGAAGATAATCGGTTGTAACTCCGTAATACTCGCTGCTCCTGATGACAAAATCCAGTCCGCATTCTCTTATACCTTTTTCATAATGTGAAAGGAGCGCCTGAGAAATGCCTAAATCTGTTGCAGCCTTTTTTTGGCTGATGCCCCGTTCCTTTCTCAGCTGTGACAATACCACAGAAAACTTTGAAAGCTTTTCTTTGTTCTTTTCCATATATTTTATTCTTCCATATCTGTATTTGAACTATACAATTTGTAATCCTTACACATTATAGTTCAAATTATACAGAAAGTAAATAACATAATTTATTTTGTTATTTTTTTGTAACAAATTTGTCGAAACCTATTAAAACAGGAGGGTTTTTTAAATGAAAACATACACACTGTATTTATTCCGCCACGGACTTACAAAAGGCAATATCAACGCACAGTATATTGGGCACACCGATTATCCTTTAACTACATCTGGTATAGACAGACTTAAAGCAATCAAGGCAAAGCACCACTATCCCGAGGTTGACGCAGTCTTTGTTTCTCCGCTGAAACGAGCACTTCAGAGTGCAGAAATTATGTTTCCGAAAAATAACAAAATTGTAATAGATAACTTTATTGAATACAATTTCGGAGAATTTGAAGAATGCACAGCGGAAGATTTAAAGGATAATGAAGCTTTCAAAGCATGGCTTCACGGAGATATTCACGCCTGCCCGCCTTATGGCGAATCAAATGCCGAGTTTGCACAGCGTGTTTGTGACTCCTTTGAAAAAGTAATTAACGGCTGTATTGCCGAGGGCAGGGAAAGCATTGCAATTGTAACACACGCCGGAGTTATTATGACAATACTGTCCTGCTATGGTCTGCCCGAGGCGCCTATGGCGCACTGGCAAATGGATGCGGGATATGGATATAAATTGCGGATAACGCCGTCCCTGTGGATGCAGGCAAACAAAATTGAGGTTATTGACACCTCCCCTCAGTCACTTGAAGACATAAAAAAAGACAAATAAATATCAGAAAACAACCGCCTGTCTATGCATAGGCGCACTAACGAAGATAAAAAATCAGGGTGCAGTCAATAGGCTGTACCCTGATTTTTCTAACATTTACTTCATCGAAAGTATGCAAGTCACTATAACACTTTCTTACAGAGTCCATAAAGGTGTACCATGCTTCAGTTATGCTCTTTTTATGAAACAAAACCATTATTAGACCGTTGGGCACTCCAAAAAAACGATAGACTTATTTTCACAATCTAATTGAGCCCTAATACCATAAGGAATAATGCCAATAGGCTTTGCATGACCAAAGTTGACATTATAAAAAACAGGTAAATTGTGCAAATGTTCTTCATTTACAACAACTTGATTAATTGCAGTTTTATATTCGTCGTAGTATATTTCACCTTGCGGCTTACCTACAATAATTCCATTAATAACATTCAGGATACCTTGTGCCGCAAGATTTCTGAATGTCCATTTTATAAAATCCGGTGACGGCTTATCTTCACTTGTTTCAATAAAAAGAATCGCATTTTCCCACTCATTAAGTGTAGGCCAAATTTCAGTTCCTGTTGCCATCATAAATACATCTATACATCCACCAAGTAAATGTCCTTGAATCTCTCCGTTTCCGTTAATTACCTCATATCCATGAGAATCCATTTTCATGCAGTGTGGGGTGTTGATATTACTTTCCTGCCAAAGAACATAGTCATCTGACCATTCAACACTTGGCAAAAGCGGGTATTGCTCCCATTCACCAAAAAGTATGTCTTTGACTGCTTTTTGCGTGTAATCAAACATTTTAACATACTCGCCAAATTCGCACATTATCGACGGTCCATAAAAAGACACTATCCCTGCTTTATACATCATAAAATGATTAATGGTTGTATCTGAATAACCCATAAAAATTTTAGGATTATTTTTAATGATTTCCAAATCTACATAAGGTAATATTCGTATTGTATCATCTCCGCCAATAGCACAAAAAATTGCAGAAACTGAATTATCAGAAAAGGCATCCATTAAATCTTTGGCTCTTAATTCCGGATGATCAGCTACAAATTCGCTTCCTTTTAAGGCATGAGGCATACAAATTACTTTTAACCCGAAATCTTTTTCCAGACGCTTTTTGGCAATATTCAATTTATGAATAAAGCAATCATCACCTAATCCACCCCAAGACAGGCTTACAACTGCAATTTTATCACCTTTGCTTAATCTTTTAGGCTTTATCATCCGGCTATTATTCCTTTCCTGTTATATAAATTGTCTCGATACAAATTATAACACATAAGCGGTCAGAGC
>CAYQXN010000088.1:0-6954 GCA_964421585.1 uncultured Ruminococcus sp.
GGTCAAGCCACTCGTTGCGCTTGAACACCTCGTCAATGACTGTTTTATATATCTGCTGCAATAATTTATCCGATGTAATAAGGTCCGTATCGTTTGAGCGGATGTTTCGTATCATATCCGACAGATATTGGTCAATATTTCCCTCACCGGAGTCAAAAAAATTGATAATATCTTCCGCGTACAATATTTCCGAAGCATTATTGGCATAGTTTTCATTCTTTATTCTGCTGAACATTGAGTAAAATTGATTTTTGTCGAGCGGCTTGACAAAATAATCGAATGCACCAAGAATTATTCCATGTCTGGCATAATCAAAATTAGGCAATTCACTGCACATAACAATATGATTGCACAAGCTTTCCAGCTTAGACTTTCTCAAAAGCTGCAATGCATCTATGCCCGAAATATAGATTTCAGTAATGACCAAATCGAACCTCTGTTTTTTCATCTCATCATAGGCAGACTTACCGTCACGAACTGTTTTTACAATTTCAAACTCAGACGCTTCGCCCCATATATTAAGCTCTTTGACCTCACTCATAAGCTCATAATTATCAAATACAAGCAAAACCTTATACATTTATTTCCACTATACCCCGCTCAACTTTATTTCAAATATATTTTTTCCAAAATATTTATATAAATCCTTATTAAACACATTATTGTATGTATTTTATCATTTAATTATTCCTGTGTCAATAAATCCAACATTAAACACCATTTGCAAAAATAGCAAAAAAGCCCGACTAAATCGGGCTTTTTTGAGCGCAAATATATGCAGCTCAAAAAGAAAATGATTCACAAAACTTACTTCTATATACACATTAAATACGAATAATTATCATAAAAAACGATTGTTCTCATATAAGCGTCAGCATATATTAAAGAAATTGCTCATCGACGATTGTAAGAACCTCGTCCAGAATCTTAAAAGCTTCTTTCAGCTCATCTTCCGTGATAATAAGCGGAGGTGTAATATTTATGTTATTCTCTCTGCCGAACGCAGCAAATCCTCTTTCCTTTAAAAGCCCCTGAATTTTCGCCATTGTTGCATTCTCGTCGTATCCGTAAGGAACAAGAGGTATTTTTTTATCTCTGTCCTTCATCAGTTCAACAGCGCCGAAAAGTCCGATATGTCTTACATCACCCACGCACTTATGCTTTTTCTTTAATTCATCAAGAAGCTCGGCAAACACCACGCCTACTTCATTAACATGCTTAAGAATATTGTGCTCCTGATAATACTTTACACAAGCAATGCCGGCAGCACAAGCAAGTGAATGACCGCTGTAGGTAAGACCGTAAAGAAATGTTTTATCATTGAAAAATTCTGCAATCTCTTTGCTGATGACAATACCTCCAAGCTGTACATAGCCGCAGGTCACGCCCTTTGCAAACGTAATAATATCAGGCTTGATACCCCAATGCTCAAAACCGAACATTGTGCCTGTTCTGCCAAAGCCCGCCATAACCTCATCACAAATAAGAAGAATGTTATACTTGTCGCAAAGCTTTCTTAATCCCTGCAAATAACCGTCGGGAGGTATAATAACGCCGTTTGCGCCCGTGATTGATTCAACAACTATTGCAGCAATCTGATTCGGACCTTCATACTGAATCTGCTCCTCAAGCTGGTCAAGGTAATAACTTGACGCTTCGGCGTCATCTTTAAAATTCTGCTTTGAACGATAAACATAAGGGTCATAAAATTTCAGATAACCGTTTGCAGCAGGTCTTTCAAGTGCAAATCTTCTTGGATCGCCGGAAAGATTACCCGAACCCAACGTTGAACCGTGATAGCTTCTGTATCTTGACAGCACCTTGCTCTTGCCCGTAAAGGTTCTTGCGGCATAAATAGCTGCTTCGTTTGCATCAGAACCGCCGCAGCTGAAAAACACCTTGCCCATATTATCCGGAGCAATATCTATTATCATTTTTGCAAGCTCCGCACGAGGACCTGACGCATATGCAGGCGCAATATAAGGAAGAATTTCAACCTGTTCCTTTACAGCATTGATTATTTCCTGATTGCCGTAGCCCAGATTAACATTGGCAAGCTGACTCGACATATCATAATATTTTTTGCCGTTATAATCCCAAAAATAAATACCGTCAGCTTTTTCAACAGGTATGGGATTTACATTACCTGTGAGCCACGGGTGCTGATTGTACTTCTTATCATATTCAAGTACCTGTTCTCTCGTTAAATCTGACATATAAATCTCTCCTTTACAAATCTCTCAAGCTGCTATACATATCCAGTAGGATTTCATCTGAAATCTCGACAGGATTGTTATTCATATTTGGATGATGACTGAGCTTTACAATCTGAGCAATATCATCATCCCTCAGATTCAAATCGGATAAACCGATTCGCAAACCAATTTGTTTCTTTAATTTTAATATATCATCGGCAAAACTTTCCGCATCTTTATATCCGAGCTCCCTTACAAGCTGCCTTGTATGCTCATCACTTCCGTTTACTCTTGCAAAATAATCAAGCGTAAGCCCGCAAGCCTCTCCGTGAGGAATGTGATAAATGCTTGTGAGCGGAAACGAGCACGCGTGTGATGACGTTGTTTTCGGCAAGGTGAAGGCAAGTCCCGCAATAACGGAAGCCTCCGCCATTTTTTCTCTTGCCGTCTTATTTCCGGGTTCAGAGTACGCAACAGGCAGATATTCAAAGACAAGCTTTATTGAATGTATTGCAAGTGCGTCACATACAGGCTGATGTCCCTTGCTCCAATAGCCTTCAACTGCGTGGCACAGCACATCAATTCCCGTTGACGCCGTAACAGCAGGAGGCAGTGAATACAAAAGTTCGGGGTCAATAAGCGCTGCTTTAGGATAAAAGCTATCCGATACTATCGGAGATTTTCTTCCTGTGCTTCTGCTGGTTAATACAGACACACAGGTAACCTCACTGCCTGTTCCTGCGGTTGTAGGAACGGCAATCACAGGAATAGCTTTATCAGGCACGGTTTTTTCACCATTATGATATGGTTCTATATTATCCGCTGCAATTGACGCAGCTTTTGCAAGGTCAAGTGCGCTTCCTCCGCCCAGAGCAATAAGAATGTCTGCATTCTCTTCCCTTATGAGCTTACTGCATTCATTTACTTCAGCAACATCGGGATTTGGAGAAACGTCCGTAAAGAAAGCTTTTATTGCTGTTATTGATTTTATTTTTTCAATTAACCCGTTTTTAAGAAAATAAGGGTCGCTTATAAGAATCGGATTTTTATATTCCGAAAGAAGGTTTTTTAATTCAGAAATTTTTCCGTTTCCAAATATTATTTTTACCGGTTGTGAATAATTCCAGTTCATTAAAATATCACCCGCAAAGTGCTGTTAATTCATTAAAAATTTTCTGATCAAGCTGTTTAGGAAAATTGGGATAATCCCTGCCGAGCAGTTTATATTTATCCTGTCCGAACCTATGATAAGGCAACAGCTCATATTCGTAGTTGCTCCTGCCGTCAAGGAAATCCAAAATCTGCCGTATATCCTCAGTGTTGTCATTGAATGTGGGTATTACAGGAGTCCGTATATGCTTATGAATATCAGGAAATTCGCTAAATAACATTTCGAGGTTACCGATTATTTTATCATTAGTTTGACCTGTATATTTTTTATGCTTTTCGCTATTCATACATTTTATATCAAACATTATATAGTCAAGATATTCAGCCGCATTACGAAGAACTTCGGTATCGCAAAAACCACAGGTTTCAACAGCGGTATTAATTCTTCTTTTTTTTGCTTCTTTAAGCAAATTTACGGCAAATTCACCCTGAGCAAACGGCTCTCCGCCCGACAAGGTAAGTCCTCCGCTGCTTCTGTCATAAAAGCTGCTCTCCTGCTCAACCCTGTCAATCACCTCATCTACAGTCATTGTCCTGCCATAAACGTTTAAAGCAGTTGACGGACAAAGCGAAACACAGTCTCCGCAATTATCACACATCGAATGATTTAATTGACCTGCGTTTACCGCATTTTTGCCGCAAATTCTACCGCAAAAATTGCATCCGTCAGCACTTATACATTTTGCGCCGTCAACATAAACCTGCGGATAAAATTCCTGTGACTCAGGATTTGAGCACCAGCTGCATCGTAAATAGCAGCCTTTTAAGAATACAATTGTTCTTATGCCGGGACCGTCATGCAAAGAATATGGCTGAATATTAAAGACTATTCCGCTCATACTGCAATATGCTCTGTCCTTGAGATAATATCATCCTGCAAATCCTTTGACAGCTCACAGAAATATGCGCTGTAGCCTGCTACTCTTACAAGAAGATTTCTGTATTTTTCAGGGTCCTTCTGTGCCTCTATGAGAGTTTCTTTATTTATAATATTAAACTGGACATGCCACAGCTTTAAATCACACCAGGTCTTAATGAAATATACAAGCTTCTCTGTGCCTGCCTCGCCCTGAACACACTGCGGACTAAGCTTAATATTCAGAAGTCTTGCCGCCCTGTTTCTGAAATCATAATTTTTAGTATAATGATTTGAAAGAAGAATTGCAGTAGGACCGTTTTTATCTGCTCCCTGTGACGCCGAAGAGCCGTCGGAAAGCGGAACATATGCAAGTCTGCCATTAGGCGAAGCTGATACCACCTTACCAAATGGAACGTTTGAAGTAAACGGAACATATCTCAAATCAAGATGAACTCCAAGCTCCTGTGAATACTTTTTGGTGAATTTCAGAAGCTCTCTGTCAAGCAGCTTTCCTATTTCATCAGCATAGCTGTCGTTGTTTCCATATGCAGGGGCATTTTTCAGAAGATGTCTTTCGATTTCATAGCCTTCAAAGTTGTGTAACATCGCTTCTCTTACCTGTGCAAGTGTAAGACGCTTATCTTCAAATACAACCTTTTTAATTGCAGCAAGCGAATCAATTACCGTACCGTAACCGATAAATTCAAAATATCCGAGGTCAATACCGCCCTCAATCTTTGGTGTATGAATATCCTTGCACTGCTCCATACACAACTTGTGAAGCGACGAACCAAGCGGTGATGCAAAATGCTCCGCTCTGAGTCTTATAATCTGGTGCTGCTGAATAAATGCGTGCTTCATAAAGTTCTTCTGCTGCTTTAAATAGGCAGAAAGAAAATCATCAAAAGTCTTGAAATCTTCAACCTCACCTGTTTTCAAACCTATCTGTTCATCACCATACTTAAGCATTTTGCCGTTATACATTGTCATTTCAACAGCTGCGGCAAAATTAATATATGCACATGGAGATGTAAATGTATCGCGATTCGGCATTCTTACTTCCGCACATCCCGAAACCGAATAATCATACGCTTCGTCAAATGACGCACCCTTAGCAAGTAAAAGAGGAATTACCTCCTCGTCATTAATCAGCTTTGGAAAACCTGCGCCGTCCTTAATTGTTTCGGCAACCTCATACAAATATCTTTTTGGAGATCTTGTATGGATACGTGCGGCAAGGTCAGGATAGTTAAGAGGAAATTCTCTTTTTGAACGCAAAAACAGATAAGTAAGCTCGTTTGTAGCGTCTGTTCCGTCCTTTGTCTGACCGCCGACTGTAACTGCCTCCCAATGCGCATAACCCTCATTGAAAGCTCCGCCTGCCTTTGAAAGGTAGAGGTCAATGTACTGAGCCATAGATACCCAAACACATTCAAGCAGTTCTTCTGCTTTATCTTCATCAATAACGCCTTTATCCTTGTCAGCCTTATAATAAGGATAAAGATACTGATCCATTCTTCCGTTTGAAATTATTGTGCCTGTTTTCTGCTCTACTCTTGAGAAAAGCTGAATAAACCACTGACTCTGCACTGCCTCATAAAAGGTTTCTGCCGGATTCTCCGGAACCTTACGGCAGATTCTTGCTATTTCAAGCAATTCCTGCTTTCTTTGAGCGTTATTCTCAGCTTCCGCCTTTTTCTCTGCGAGGTAAGCGTGGCGATTTGCCCACAAAACTATAGCGTCCGCCGTATAAATTATCGCTTCAAGAAACGGCTTTTTCTCCGTGTTGTCAACAGGACTGAATTCATCAAGCTTAGCAAGCTGTTCCAACGCCTCCTGCTTTATTCCTTTGAAGCCGATTTTCAAAGGCTTCTCATAATCGTGTACCCACTGAATTGACGAACGGAAAGAAGCCGTTTCATTTACTATGAATCTTGAACTATTTTCAAAATCTTCATTATGTGTAAGAATTCTTGTGTCCTCCGGAAGCGACTTTGCCAATGCCTCGTGGAAGGTTTTCCCCTTCCAATACGGAGATATTTCATTGATTACATATTCCGCGTCTTCATCCGAAATATCAAACGGGGAGCTTTCTCTTGAAGGCAGACTCTCGATAGCTTCATCAAGAAAATCACCGTCAAGTTCGGGATAGAGAATTCCGTATCTTCCCTCTCTGCCGGCTCTGCCGACAATAAGCTGACTGTCATCAATATATACCGTCGCATTTTCAGCATATTTATAAAGCGCCTTCGCCCATCTTAGAATAAGAGGCTGACCCTCTGTCTCCTTGAATGACTGAGTAAAATATTTTCCTCGTTCAATATCAATCTTAGGTCTGCTGCCCTGAAAGCTGTTCAAAATTTTTGTAGTTCTTTTTTCCTTTATACTCTCAATACCCGCAACTCTTTTTTCCTGCGGTGATAATACTTTATTTGACATAATATTCCTCCCTAAATTTAAATTCATAATAATCATATGTAATTATAGGGTTTTTGTTTTTTTATTTCAACATCAATATATATGAAATTTTTTTAAAAATTTTCATATATCGACTCACCATATACTCATAAAACTTAATACGTACGATGCAGACGACTATATTTTTACATTCCAAAAATGCTTAGCACTTAACGGAATAAACAATGTAGCCAATCGTCCCGACTTGCTTGACAGAGCAATCCTCTTTCCTCGTCTACCCTCTTAATTTACATACTTGGGTTACGGTTGCCT
>CAYQXN010000089.1:0-6941 GCA_964421585.1 uncultured Ruminococcus sp.
AATAAGAAATTTTAACAAATTTTAACAAAAGCTGTTTATATGTAAAATGGTATAATTTAAAAACCGAGCCTTTACAAAACAAAGCCTTTATGATAAAATCAGTTCTATATGGATACAAGCAGTATTAATGAAAAAGGTGCCTTATGGTCGGTTCAGTGATAAAAATTGAAAAATTTAATATTGTAAATTTTAATGTGGATGTTGCTGTCAGCTTTGAGGCAGAAAATCTGATTACATCACCCCGTGTTTCAATTATTTTTGAGGGTGACGGATGCAACCGCCGTATACCTATGTCTGTTGAATATAATAATAACAGGGTAAAAGCAAAAGGTATATATAATGCAGCTGATATTTTTTACGGCTATACACCTGAGAAAATAAAAACAGCATTTGTTTTCAGCGACGGCACTGATTCTGGCAGGCGGTTTGACACCGATTTGGTTATAAACAATGTCAGAAAAAGACCGGTTATCCATTTTATCAGGGCATCTGCCAGAGAAAAGGCAAAAACCTTTATAAGTATTGCTCTGAATACACTGTCGCTTTTGTTCAGACCGTTTCCCGTTAAGCAGAACAGAATTTCATTTATTACGAACAGAACAGACGAGCCTACAGGTAATCTGAGGGCAGTATATAATACGGTTAAAAATATGGATAATGTTGATATTCATCTTCTGTGCAAAAGAGGAGGAGTCAAGGGCACAATACCTGTAATATTCAAATTTTTGCGGCTTTATATGACCTCAAGAATCATTTATATTGACGATTATTATCATCTTATCAGCTATGTGAAAAAGAAAGATGAAACTGTTCTGGTTCAGCTGTGGCATGGCTGCGGTGCCTTTAAAACCTTTGGCTTTTCACGCTTTCACAAAAAGTCAAATCTTCAATTGTATTCTGCCAATCACAGGCAGTATGATTATGCAATTGTAAGCTCCGAAGAGGTATCGGATTTTTACGCTGAAGCTTTTGGCATTAACCGTGAGAAAGTAAAGGCACTCGGTTCACCCAGATGTGATATTTTAACAGACCGTGATTATAGTGATAAAATACGCAGTATCTTTTTTGAGGAATATCCTTACCTTATCGGAAAAAAGCTTTTGTTGTTTGCTCCCACTTTCAGGGGAGGAGGCAACGGGGACTGCTATTATCCTATGGATAAATTTAATGTAGATAAAGTTCTTGATATTCTGGGTGAGGATTGGGCAATCATTATAAAGCTTCACCCGTATCTTACAGAAAAATTCACCTGCAGTGAAAGAAACAAAAACAGAATGGTTGACTGTTTTGACAGTGATGTCAATGATATTCTTCTGGTAACGGATTTTCTTGTAACCGATTATTCCAGTGTAATTTTTGAAGCATCAATTCTTGATATTCCTATGGCTTTTCTCGCCTTTGATTTAGAGGAATTTATTGAGAAAAGAGATTTCTATTTTGATTTCAGATCGTTTGTTCCAGGTCCGATTGTAAAAACCGATGACGAGCTTGCAGAGCTTATCAAATCAGACGGCGGAGATCTGAATGCAGTCAGGGAGTTCAGGCAGCGTGCCTTTGGAAACTCACTGGGAAATGCATGCAAAAACATCAGGAATCTGACTGAGAAAATATTAAACAATGAGGCCTAAGTAAGTATGAATCAGTATATATATGATGAAATAAACAGTATTAAAGAACTTATGATGCCGACTCGAGCCAAAATCAGAACTCATAGCGTAAGAGATGAATATGTGGTGCTTGTTAACACGAGTCCGATATCAAAGTACTTTGCCTGTGCATCAATGCTGCTTGCAAAAAGTGTTGACTCGGTAAAAACTCATATTGTCTACTGTGACGGCAGCGCAAAGGAATTTATCAGCGAATTTTTAATGCAGGTCTGTCCGGATAAAAGTGAAAATCCCGATGGATATGATAATTTTTTTGCAAGGATTGCAATTTATAAATCATGCGAGGATTTTATCGCGGAAAACCGTGAGTTTACCTATAAAAAAATTCGTTTTTGCACATTTTTGGATAGTGATAAGGATTGCTACAGCAGCGTATCTGCTAAGGATGAGTATCTTGCCGAACTTGAAAAGCTGATGATTTTTGCCTGCCGTTATCCTACGGCTAAGCTTGTTCATATGTCTCAAATTCCTGAAATCAAGACGCTTCCGGGATCAATGACAAGCATAAGCGAAAGAGAATATGAGGTATATGCAACTCAGTTTGATGAGAACAGTGCAGAACATTTTGTTCTTAATGCCGAGGAGATTATAAGAAAATATGCAAAACAGGGATTAAAGGCTGTTGCCTCAAGGTTGAATAATTTATTCGGACCGGGAGTTAATAATGCCCGTTTTGATAAAATTATTGATGACTTAAAGTCATTAAATACAATAAACGCCGATACTGCTGATTGTAACAAGTATTTTGGTATGAATTATATACGGTTTGCAGGTGCAATGGTGTTTTTTTTGTTCCTGCAGGGCAAGGGTGCAAATATTTACAATATGCAGCAGTTTATGACTACGCCTTATGATTTCTCGATCAAGGCATATGATTATCTTGCTGATTATAAAACAAGGCTTTGCTGTGTTAATTCAACTCAGACAGATGCTCAATATTCACTCCTTTGCGGCAAAAAGCTGAATGCGATTTTGCAGGAAAAATATACCGCAATGGAATTTGACAACTGTATTTACAGAACAATTCTTTCAAAGCTTGATTTTGAATATTTTGATAAAAAATATATCTTCCATTATGACGGCAAGCTTGATGCAATCAAGCAGCTTGAAATTGAAATGATGGAAGAGATCAAGCGTATCTGCGAAAAGCACGGCATTAAGTATTTTCTTGTTGGTGGTTCTTTGCTCGGTGCAATCAGGCACAAAGGCTTTATTCCGTGGGATGATGACCTTGATTTCGGTATGCTTCGTGAGGATTTTGAAAAATTCAAGAAGGTGGCACCCGCTGAACTGAATCCGAAATATGCTTACCAGTCTTACGAAACTGAGCCTGAATCACATTATATTTTTGATAAAATCCGTTTGAAGGATACTTTCTTTACTACTAAATTTTCTGATTTGTTTGAGATTGAAAACGGTCTTTTCATTGATATTTTAATCTATGATAAAACTGCAAAATCACCGAAATTACAAAAAATGCACACTGACAATCTTAGACGGTGGTCAAGGATTATGAACATCAGATGGGTTAACAAGCCCAGAAAGAATGTTGCCTATAAATTTTCAAAATTTGCATTGCCGTTTATGAGACTTTTTCCTCTTAAGTTTTATCATATGTTTTTCAATATAATGCTGAAATGGTATAAGCATTCATCAAGCACATGGGCTATTGACGGTGTTGGTCAAAACATTGAAAGGGGCGCATTCCCTATAGAGTGGCTTGAGGAAACTGTTGATGTCCCGTTTGAGAACACAACTTTTCCTGTTCCTAAGGAATATGATGAGTATTTAAGGCATTGGTACGGAAATAATTATATGGAACTTTTGCCTATTTCAACAAGAAACTCAGGTCATCTGTTAAAGCGTATTGACCTTGGCTCTTATGCAACTCGATTCGGATTTAAAGAGGGGAAATTCCACCACGCAAGCAAGGTTGGCGAGCTGCTTGATTATTATGATGAAGCTGATGAAAAAATGTAGCTTTTGTTAGAATATGCTGAAAATTATATTATTGTGTGTTCTTGGGAGGAGTTTAAATGAACGAATTTATATATAATGTAATATATAAAGCTGCAAAATCAATAAAGAAATTAAAAGTAGAAACAGAACTTGATAACAGAAATTGTATTATTGTCAGTGATGAACATAATATCGCTTATCATATTTGCGGAGCGTTTGAATTGCTGAAAAGTGAGTGCTCCGGATTAACAGTACATTTAATTGTAAATAAGTCTTCTGCATGTCCTGAGCTTATGAATGAAATTATAGGGCAGTGGAATGATATTTATGTATGGTCATCTTTGGATGAGTTTTTTGAAGCAAAGGCTGATACAAAATGCAGCACGGCAGAATCTGATGATGAATATCCTTGGCAAAAAAAATCAGATTTATTTTTTGATATACTGAATTTGAGATTAAACATTTATAAAACGCCGGGGGAAGAAAGAAACCTTTTATATAACAAAAAGGAAAAAGAGCTGAAACGGCTCCTGGATTACAATGCTAAACATTCTGAGAATTTATTACAGCTTATTACATGTATTCCCGATATGTCGGAGCCTCTTCCTGATGTAACTCATGCCGTTGCAGAGCGTGAATACGAAGTAATTTTCAGGGACAAGCCTGAGGACAGCCCTGAAAAATTTGCAGTATATATGGAAAATATTATCCGCAGCTATAAAAAAATACTCAATCGTGTACAGGTTATCAGACTTGACAGAGTATTCGGGCCGGGAATTTACAGTGATGATTGTTTGTGTATTAACCAAATTTTTAAGGATTTAATTGAAAAACAGACATTAACCATATATGACCGTGACAGATACGATTTCTTTTCTGCCTCATATGTTCGTGATGCTGTAATTTCAATTATCCTTGCGATAACAAGCGGAAGAAAAGGAAATATATATCATGTAAGCTCGTGGGAGCTGACACGCTATCAGATAATTTCTAATATTTACAATTCTTTTCCTGAAAAACCGATAAAGCTTGAGACTGTTCACGATGATGCGCAGACGGAGTATAAGCTTACCTACAGGATTATTAATTCAAAAAAAATGCATTTAACGCATTTTGAGTCACTTCCAAAAGTATTATATACCTCAAAAGTGCCCGCAATAAGAGAAACCGGTTTATGGTTTTTCAAGGTGCAAAATTATATTCCTAAAAGTGATGTCAATCTGTACTTCGGAAGAATGGACAGAATCCGTGAATTGGAACTGGAAATTCTTAAAGAGGTTGATGCGATCTGCAAAAAGAACAATATCCATTATTTCTTAACTGCAGGAACAATGCTTGGTGCAGTTCGTCACAAAGGATTTATTCCGTGGGATGATGATGTTGATATTGGTATGCTTCCTGAGGATTATGAAAAATTCCTCAGGGTTTGTCCTGAAAGTTTGAGTGTTGACTATGGTTATCAGACTGTTTCAACCGAGCCGACAAGCCATTATATACATGATAAAATTCGATTGAAAAACAGCTTTTTCTCAACCAAGTTTTCAGACCGATATAATATGCTGAACGGCGTTTATATTGATATATTTATATACTATAAAACTGCCGACAGTGAAAAAAAGCAACAGCGTCATATTCGGAAATTAACTAAAATTCGTGAATGGCTTGCTGTCTGCTGGCATATCAGACCTGTTAAAAAAGCATTTCGGTATAGAATACGCTATAAAATCAGCCGTCACATTTCGCATGCATGGCTTGATAAGTATTACCGAAAGGTGCTTATGAAATATGATAGAAAGAATACTGCATTCCGTGTGGACGGAGGTTTTAATCTGGAAAAAGCAGGTGCGGTTCCCGATGAATGGTTCCATGGGACAACAGATGCAGAATTCTGCGGCTATACTTTTCCTATATTAAAGCATTATGACGAGTTTTTAAGTCATTGGTACAGTAAACAGTATATGAGCTTGCTTCCTATTACAGAAAGGAAATCTGTTCATAGTGTTGTAAGAATAGATTTAGGTCAGAATCTTTTTGATGAAACTATACACGACAGCAGATTCAGAGATGTTGATCTGCGGGGCGAGCTGTATGAGGTTTATAAAAAATAAATTAAAAGAGAGACGGAAACTATGAATATTGGACTTATTATTGCCGGCGGTGTCGGCTCAAGAATGAAAGCAAAAATTCCAAAGCAGTTTATGAAGGTTGAGGGTAAAGAGGTTATTTTTTATACTCTTGAAGCATTTCAGAACAACAGAGATATTGATGCAATTGCAGTAGTATGTCTGCATGGCTGGGAGGATGTTTTGCTCAGAGGTGCAAAGGAATACGGCATCACAAAAATGATTGATCAGCCGGATAACGGTATTATTGGCGGCGGCGATACAGGTATGCACTCTCTCAGAAACGGTATGCTGTATCTGAAGGAGCATTATGATAATGACAGCATAATTGTAATTCACGATGCGGTAAGACCGCTTATCAGCCAGGATATAATTACTGCGAATATTGCAGGTGTTATGCGCCACGGCACCGCTATTACCACAGTTCCTACAACTGAGGCGCTTCTTCAGGTAACTGAGGATAATCCGGATAATTCATCAGTTGTGGTTGACAGGCAGTTTATTGCAAGAACACAAACTCCACAGTCACTGCGTCTGGATAAATTTATCTGGGCACACGAAGAAGCTGTCAAGCAGGGCATTACCGATACTGTTGCAACCTGTACTCTTCTTGTTGAGCTTGGCGAAAGTGTTCATTTAATCTTAGGCGAAGGAACAAACTTTAAAATTACCACTCAGGAGGATATTGACCTTATGAAGGCTTATCTTAATATGTGGCACAATAAGGATTAATCATGACAAGCAGTATTGTAAAAAAAGATATAAAAAGGATATCAGACTCAGATATAAGCTGGGACAAACTTGAAGGTAAAACTGTTCTTGTAACAGGCGCAACAGGCTTCATTGGCTCATTTATCATTTCAGCTCTTATGCAGAGAGTTATTGACAATGGTGCTGATATACGAGTAATTGCAATGGTCCGCTCCGAGGAGCGTGCAAAAAACAAGCTTGCAGATTATATGCACCTTGGCAGAATAAGCTTTCTTGTCGGTGATGTGGTTAAACCTATAGTAACTGATTTAAAGGCTGATTATATTATCCACTGTGCATCTAACGCTGCACCGGATATGTATGCAAATGACCCTGTCGGAACAATGCAGACAAACTTTTTCGGCACAAGCAATCTGCTTGATTATGCAAAATCCTGCGGAGCTGAAAAATTTTTATATGTTTCAACGATAGAGGTTTACGG
>CAYQXN010000090.1:0-6916 GCA_964421585.1 uncultured Ruminococcus sp.
ATTCTGATTGAAGATAAATAAATCATTACTATTATTTGGCTTTGTGTTTCGGCGCATGACTAATTACATAACGCTAACATAACGTTGTTATGTTACTTTGAGAGTTTCTGTTTGTCCGTATGTAAATACGGATTAAAAAATAACATTAACATAACGGCGTTATGTTAATTAATCTTATTGGTATGTTGATATGGAGGTCATTATGTATCTTGAGGTAAGTAATTTAAAGAAAAGCTACGGACAAAATGAGAGTTATGTTCAGGTACTAAACGGGGTTTCAATGTCTGTGGAAAATGGACAGATGTGTGTAATTCAAGGCACAAGCGGCAGCGGTAAGTCAACGCTGCTTAACTGTATAGGGGGACTTGACACCATTGAATCGGGTTCGGTCAAGGTTGACGGTCTTGAAATTTCAGGACTTAAGCAAAACGAGCTTCTTGACTACAGACGTGACAATCTCGGATTTATTTTTCAGTTTTACAATCTTATTCCGAATCTCAGCGTAAGGGAGAACGTTAAGGTGTGCGAGTATCTTTCAGAAAATCCTCTTGATTTGGACGAACTGCTCGAAACCCTGGGACTTACCGAGCATCAATACAAATTTCCGTCTCAGCTTTCGGGTGGTCAGCAGCAGAGGTGTGCAATTGCCAGAGCGTTGATTAAAAATCCAAAGCTTTTGCTTTGTGACGAGCCTACGGGAGCCCTTGATTCAAAAACATCACGTGATATCCTTGTCTTGCTTGAAAAAATCAATGATATTTACGGTACAACAATGCTTATTGTAACGCACAATAATTCCATAAAGAATATGGTGCATAAGGTGGTCTATCTGAAAGACGGTATGGTTAAGAGGGATTATATAAATGAAGTAAGAACTCCTGCGTCCGAATTGGAGGATTTGTAATATGAACAGAATTCTCAGTAAAAGAATACTCAGAGATTTAAAATCCAATCTTTTTCGATATATAGCATTGTTTTTGCTCATTGTTCTCGGAATGTATATAATTATTGCTGTTGTAGGTGCGGCTGAGACGGTTATTGTGGGGACAGCACAGAAGAGTGAGGAAAATCTTATTGAGAGCGGTCAGTTTGGCGTATTTATTCCGCTTACTGAAGAGCAGGAAAATGAGATTACCGACAGCGGAGTTACTCTTGAAAAAAAGTTCAGCTTTGATATAGAAAGCGAAGATAATAAGGTCCTCAGACTTATGAAGAACAGAGAAAGAATTGACCTGATTGACCTTGATTGCGGACGTCTTGCAGAAAGTGACAATGAGGTTGTTCTTGAAAAGCGCTATTGTGAAGAAAACAGCATTTCTGAGGGTGACAGCATAAAAATATTAGGCGAAAGTTTTGAGATTGTGGGAATAGGAAGTGTTCCCGACTATGATTCCCCGATTAAGAATTTTGGGGATTCCGCAGTTGAAAGTTCAAGCTTTGGTCTTGCCTTTGTGACCGACAGTCAGTATGAAAAAATTAAAAGCGGTTCATCTCAAAAAGCAGAGGATTATTGTTATGCTTATCGACTTAACGGTGAAATAACTGACGATGAGCTTAAAGAAATAATCAAGGACTTTGATTTTGATTACAATGAGGTTGACGATAAATATTTTCAGGAAGCGATTGACGATACCATTGGTAAAAAGGAAGATTTAAAGGACGGAATTAATGAATTATATGACGGAGCGAATGATCTGACAGATGGACTTAATACACTTGATGACAGCGGCGACAGCTTAAATGATGGCGCACAGAGCATTTTTGATATATTCCTTTTGCAGGCAAATTCACTCTTGCTGCAAAACAATATAACTGAAACTCTCACAGACGAAAATTATAATGAGGTGCTTGAAAAATATATTTCAGCTACTAACAGTGAGGAGCTTGTTAATTTAAAAAGCACTTTAAATTCTCTGGAGGAGTATTGTAATGGGACAAAAGAATATACTGACGGGGTTCACGATGCAAGCATCGGTTCGTCGGACCTCAGTGAAGGTATTGGCAAGCTCAAGGAAAAAACAGATGATTTGCTTGATGAATACTTTAACTTTGATATAGACAACCTGACCTCATTTGTTACGGCAGAAGACAATCCCAGAATTGCTGCGGCAACTGATGATATGTTAATCAATAAAGAGGTAGGAATTCCGGCAGGAATAATTATAATAGCATTGTTTGCGTATGTAATTTCAGTGTTTGTAGTTCATCAGATTCAGAGGGAGAGCAGTGTTATAGGCACACTCTATGCATTAGGAGTTAAAAAAAGAAATTTGCTTCTTAATTATATTGCTCTGCCTACAATTATTTCCTTTGTCGGCGGTCTTGTCGGAGCGGTTATCGGATTCAGTCCGTTTGGTGTTGACTTGATGATGTTTGATGCGTATGAATATTATTCTCTTCCAAGTTTTACAACAATTTATCCGATATACCTCATAATTTACAGTATAGTTATGCCGCCTGTTATTGCGGCAATTGTAAATGCTATAGTAATCAATAAAAAACTTTCACGCACTGCACTGTCTCTTATAAGAAACGAAGTGAAAAACAAAAACTACAGAAATATAAAACTGAAAAATACAGGTTTTATCCGCAGCTTTCAAATCAGACAAATGCTTCGTGAAACGCGTACAGGAATAACCGTAATAATTGCAATGGTAATGTCATTGTTAATTTTTATGATGGCGCTGAATTGTTATGTCCTATGTGAGAATATCAGAATTCAAAATACCGCTGATACAAAATATGAGTATATGTACACGCTAAAATACCCCGAGGCGACTGTGCCGAGCGGAGGAGAGGCGGTTTACACTGAGTCTCTTTCAAAGACTGCCTTCGGTAATACTCTTGATGTAAATATAATGGGAATTGACGAGAATAATACATATTTTGATATCAATACCGTAAAGGGTAAAAGCAATATTGTAATCAGCTCTGCTGTGGCTCAGAAATACGGGCTCAAAGAGGGCGATATGCTTGTATTATCAGACAGTGCAAATGATATGGATTATGCATTCAATATTAAAGGCGTTGCTGATTATTCTGTAGGACTTACCGTGTTTATGGATATTGACAGTATGCGTGAGCTGTTCGGGCAGGAGGATGATTATTATAATGTTGTTTTGTCGGATAAAGCGCTTGACATTGATGAGGGCAGGCTGTATTCCACCACAACAAAAGATGATATAAAGCGTTCATCCGAGGTGTTCTCAAGCCTTATGATGCCGATGGTTATAATGATGTCATCAGTTGCCGTGCTGATATTCTTTATTGTAATGTACCTTATGATGAAGGTTATGATTGACAGAGCGTCAACGGGTATATCGCTGATTAAAATATTCGGATACCGAATAAGCGAAATCCGAAAGCTGTACTTAAACGGCAACTTAATAATTGTTGTTCTGGGTGCGATAATCAGCATACCGTTTTCAAAGTATCTTATGGATTTGATGTACCCTGCATTTATTTCAAATGTTGCCTGCGGAATGGATCTTACCTTTGAATGGTACTATTATCCGATTATGTTTGCCGCAATTATTATTATGTATTTTATTATAAACTCGTTGCTTGTAAGAAGACTGAAAAAGGTTTCTCCAGCAGATATTCTTAAAAACAGGGAATAAAGTTTTTTGTTGAATATGTCATAATATATTCAACTAAAGTCTTTTTACAGAATATATATTGGTCTTGATAGTCAAGGGCGTGCCGGGTGTTTTTCGGCACGCCCTAATATAATTGTGTTGCTGAGAGTAATGGGTTTGCAAAAAATATCAGTTTATAATATAACAAGACAAATATAACGGAATAAGAAGGAATATGAAATGAAAAGAATAGAAAAGTGTTAGTGTTGAAGGCGAAGTTTTGTTATGTTATAATCTTCTGCATCGCAATTATTGTGATTTGTCAGTGGTCCATAATGATTATATTACAAACTTTTAATCCAAACACGTTTTTTGAATACAACAAATGAGATAATCAGACGTACAAGTTCTTCTAATGATAAAATAAAGTACACGTAAGTAATCGGGAGATTGAAGTAAAATGCGCTCAGAAATCCAAGCGGTACTCCAAAGCCCCAAGTACCGATAATATCAATCCACATAACAATTTTTGTTTTGCCGCCGCTTCTGATAATTCCTCCGCCGAGTATCATATTCAGTACTTTTATCGGGGATACAATGGCAAATACAAGAAGCAGCTGACTGCCTGTGATTTTTACCGAGTCCTCAACATTGTAAATACCTACATAAAGGTATCTTAAAGCGATGAGCAAAACCGAAAGAATCAGCGAGCCGACAAGGCCGTAAAGCAGAAGCTTTTTTGAATTTTTGTACGCTGTCTCATAGTCACGTTCACCCAGCTTTTTTCCAATCAGAATTCCTGCCGCCTGTGAAATTCCGCTCAATGCACCTATCATCAAGCTCTGTATAGGGGTTGTCAGTGTCATTGCGGCACAGTCGGTTGTGCCGATGTGTCCGTATATTGTTGCATAAACATTTTCTCCTAAGCTCCACAAAAACTCGGTAATCAGAATAGGTAAGAGAATGGCAAAATATTGCTTTGTATTCATCTTTTGGAGATGAATTGAAAAGTGATATTTTATTTTATGCTTGCGGTAAACACAAATAAATCCCACTATAACCACAGCCATATTTATGAAGGCTGAAATTACCGTTGCAATTGCGGCGCCGTTTACCTGCATTGCCGGAAAATTGAATTTACCGAAAATTAAAAGATAGTTAAGGGCTGTGTTGCACAGGGCTGCTGCCATGCTTGCATAAAGCGGAATCATAGCTTTTTGGACACAGCGAAGCATAGTTGACAGACACGTTGTGACTGCAAGCGGCACAAATGTAAGCGATATAATTCTTAGATATTCTGCCGAGGTTTTAACAGTGTCTTGCGCTGTGCTGTAAATTCCCATAATGTGATTGGGGAAAATAAAACATAAAAGCATAAATATCAGTGAAACAGCTATGGCAGCAAGCAAATTCACTGACAGACTTTTATCTGCTTCTTCCTTGTTGTCAGAACCAATGTATTGTGAAATCATAATGCCTGCAACAGCGCCGATTGCGGCAACGACTACAGAATAAATTGACGAAAATTTTCCTGCCAAACCTATTGCTGCTATGCTTACGCTTCCGAGCTGACCAATCATAATCTGGTCTATAATGCTGAAAGATGATTGAAGCATACATTGAAGTGCAACAGGAATTGCTAATACGCTGACCTCTTTTGAAAAGGACACATTTTTTTTCATAACAAATCTCCTCAAATACAATATATTTATGAAACAATCACTAGTATTGTAGTTATTAAATAAATTATATTTGAGAATTCGCTTATAAACAAGAGGTTAAACGCGTAACCCGTTACAAAAATGAGTTTATGTTTTAGTGCGTTTTGCTATACTGCCTCGTTTAATGAGAGTTACGGGAAGCTTCTTCTCTGTTTCGGTTTTTTGTTTTTTCTTCAATTTTTGGAGCGTCTCGATAGCAATCTTTGCTCTATGTTCGCAATCCTGTCTGACTGAGGTCAGAGAAGGCACTGTTTGTTTACATATTGGAGTATCATCAAAACCAACGACCGATATATCTTTGGGAATTTTTACACCTTGATTTATGAGAAACAGCATAATATCAACAGCATAATAGTCGGACACGGCAAAAACTGCCGTATATTCTTTTATTGTTTCAAGCAAGTTTTGATACATAGTATGTCTTTGATTTCTGCTCATCGGGATTTTCAAAAAATCAGCCTGACAGTCTGCCTCATTTGCGGCTTTGCAAAAGCCGTTATACCTTTCCAAATCCATACAAATTTCATTATCTGCTATGCACAGCAATTTTTTGTGACCTAAATCTGTCAGGCATCTTCCGACCTGATAGCCTCCGTCAAAGTTGTCGATTGTGATATTGCAAATTCCGCGGGGATTTTCCATATAACCGTCATAAACAACGAAAGGAATATGTATTGCATCGCGGATTTTGTTATAATCCTGTTCGCAAAAACCAATAAGAACCATACCTGTTAAGTTCCACATCGATGCAAATTTTATAATGTCAGAACATGCTGTGGTTGTTTTTATCATCATAAAAAAACCTGATTTTTCAATTTCTGCAGACAGATGATTCACAGCAGAGGAGATGAATGGGTCTTCAAGCACATTTCCCTCGTATTTTTTTCCGTTATTAATCACTACACCGACAATTTTTGAGTCGTTTTGTGCAAGCAAAATGCCAGCCATACTGGGAATGTATTCCCATTCCTCAATAAGCTGCTGTACACGTTTTACCGTTTCATCGGATATTTTTTTAGTTTTGCCATGAATTACGTTGGAAACAGTAGCGGTGCTGACGCCTAATTCTTCTGCAATATCGCATATTCTGACACGCCTTTTTTCGCTCATAAAACCACCCGAATTTGTTATTGTTAAACTGTTGACAAGATTTTGTGGTAAAGATACCTACAGTTTGATTAGACTTTAGTATTAGTATATCAAACACAGTTGTTTAGTTCAATCAATTTATTATAAATTTCCGCAAAGTAATATAATTATAAAAGTACGAATAAATTTTATAGAGCAGGTAATGATTTATACTGAGATTGCGGCGCTGCCGCTAAACGGTAAAAGTATTAAATTTTTATTATGCAATGGGATTGATTTTAAAGTTGTAAGTAAAATACCCGGTCACACATCGGTAAAAAATACATATAATACATATATACATCTTTTTGAAACAGATATAACGAATTCTTTATCGGTTATTGATAAGTTGTTTGAATTTGCAAGCTAAAATTTTTATAATTTTGGCTTGACAATTCATATACTGCGTGCTATAATAGCGATTGTCAACTGAATAATTGTATTTTAAGTGTGTTGATTTCTTAGATACGGCGACATAGCCAAGCGGTA
>CAYQXN010000091.1:0-5260 GCA_964421585.1 uncultured Ruminococcus sp.
GAATATTTTAAGAGTTATTAACGCAGAATTGAAAATAATATAAGTTTTGTACAGTATTAACTGCTTTTTAGATCTGATATAAATCAATTGACATTTATCGGTATCTTTGTTAGAATTAATCTATATTATTTTTGGATACAATAAATCAGGAGATGAAACATATGGATTATATTTTTATGACAGATGCGTCATGTGATCTTTCAGTACAGCAAGTCGGTGAAATCGGTGTTGAGGTCCTTCCTATGGAATTTGAAATGGATGGAAAGAGCTATCTTCACTACACTGATGCACGTCTTATGAGTCTTGATGAATTTTATTCCAAGCTCAAAAGCGGTATCCCTTCAAAGACAACCCAGATAAACTACAACCAATTTGTTACAGCATTCGAGAGCTATCTTAAAGCGGGAAAGGATGTTATTTACACCGGTATTTCAACAGGGCTTAGCGGAACGTATAACACCTGTCTTATAGCGGTAAAGGAACTTCGGGAAAAATATCCTGACAGAAAAATTATAGCCATTGATTCAATGTGTGATTCGGCAGGTCTCGGATACCTTGTATATCTTGCAGGAAAGAAATATTCCGAAGGATGCCCAATTGATGAACTCAAGGATTTTATTGAGGAAACACGACATCGTATTTGTCATTGGTTTGTTGTTGAGGATCTGGATCAGCTTAAGCGCGGCGGCAGAATTTCTGCTGTAACTGCTACATTTGGAAAAGCCTTGCAGATTAAGCCGCTTATTGGCGTTGATGAGGTAGGAAACCTATTCAATGCCGGAAAGGTACGCGGTAAAAGTAATGTTATCCCCATCCTTGTTAAACACCTTGAAACTGAAGCCATTGACCTCAAAAACAACCTTGTATTTGTCGCGCATGCCGATAATAAGGCGGGTGCCGAAGAACTTAAGAAAACAATTAAAGGTAAATGTAAAGAGGTTCAGATTTGTGATATCGGTCCTGTTATTGGCACACATGTTGGTTCTGGTATGCTTGCTGTTTTGTATTTTGGTAACAGACTAAAAAATAATTCATAGTTTTTTAGGGCATATTTTAAAAGTATAATAAAGGAGATTCAGCAAACTTTACTCTTTGCTGAATCTCCTGATTTTTTGCATGAGATAATTTTGTCTAAAGCATAGAGAAGCATAAGGTGCATTATTGCCCTTATGCTTCTCTTTTTTTCTTGTTTTACTGTCAATTAATCTTTTATACAGAAAAACAAACACATAAAGCTCACACCGATAAACGCGCCGATAAACATACCTATTATAATTCCTGCAATCATATTTTACCTCCTGAACATATTTTGACATTTATTATTTGAACAGTATGTAATAATTTATTTGGGTGATGGATTTGCAGACGATATATATTGATGTTTTGATTGCAGTAAACATTTATATAGATTTCTTTTTGATTCTCTGTACAAAAAAGTTTATGCATATCAGGGTATCGCTCATCAGAATGATTCTGGGAAGTATTATTGGCGGAATATTAAGCCTTGCGGCATTGCTGCCCGATATATCATTCTTTATTAATATTTTGGCAGATGTTTTTGGGGCAGCATTAATTATTCTGGTAACCTTTGGCAGATGCAGTATAAGAAACTTTTTAAAACGCACTGCTGTGTATTTTTCATTTTCTTTTTCTTTTTGCGGAATAATGATAGGAATTTACTCAGCCTTCAGACCAAAAGGAATGGCTGTGTATAATGATATTATCTACTTTGACATTTCACCTGTTCTACTTATTATTCTTACCCTTGTCTGCTATTATATTCTTTACATAATAAAAAGGTTGACGAAAGGTGTAAGCGGAGGAGAAACATGTAATGTTGAAATTTCAGTTGATGACAACATATACACCTTCACGGCAAAAATAGACACCGGTTGCAATCTTAAAGAACCCTTTTCGGGAGACTACGTAATAGTAGCAGAAAAAATACTTCTTGAAGGTTATACTCCTGACAGCAGAAAAACAAGGATAATTCCATTTGAAAGTCTTGGCGGAAGCGGGATTATTTCAGGATTTAAACCTGACAGCATAAAAATTGACGGAATACCTAAAAACAATAATCTTTATATAGGCATATGTGAGAACACGCTTAAAGGCGATGTCAAGGCGTTGATTCCTGCTCAGATAGCCTAGGATGTGTAATATGAACGTAAACAAAAAATATCATTTTAATTTATATATTTTATAAACTCAAATAAAGCGAGGTAATAGTTATGTTTATTGTTGAAATTATCAGAAAAATAAAAATGCTGTTTTTATCTGAAAACGAGGTATTTTACATCAACGGAAGTGAGAGTTTGCCGCCCCCGCTGACAAAAGAGGAAGAGTGTAATGTGATGAAAAAAATTATGGATGGAGATAATTCAGCCAGAGAAATGCTTATTGTACATAACCTAAGGCTAGTGGTGTATATTGCAAAAAAATTTGAAACCCCGAACGCAAGTGCAGAAGATTTAATATCTATCGGCACAATAGGACTTATTAAGGCAGTAAAAACCTTTTCCCCCGAAAGAAATATAAAACTGGCTACTTATGCTTCCAGATGCATTGAAAATGAAATATTGATGTTTCTCAGGAAATCTTCCCAACTAAAAAACGAAGTATCTATTGACGAGCCGCTTAACACAGACGGAGATGGAAATGAGCTGCTTTTATGCGATATATTGGGAAGCGATCCCGATACTGTTAACGCAGATATAGAAAATGAAATTGACAGAGAGCTTGTACGAAATGCAGTTTCAAGGTTGAACAACAGAGAATGTCTGATTATGGAGCTTAGGTTTGGATTAAACGGAAAAAAGGAACACACCCAGAAACAGGTTGCAGATAAGCTTGGAATTTCGCAGTCGTATATTTCAAGACTTGAAAAGAAAATTATCAAACAGTTAAAGCACGAGCTTGAAAAAGCAGTATAAATTATAGATTAAAAGGTGGGATTATCTCCCACCTTTTATCAAATTAATTCATCTGACGCTTCTGTATTGTTGTTTTCAGTGTCGGAATTATCATTATCATCGTTTGAGTTGTCATTATCATCGTTGCCGTTTGTGGTCTCGTTACCTTCGTTTCCGATAATTCCGTCGCCGTCGGTTACGGTTCCGTCATCAACAATATCACTTACCATAGTTTCTGCCTCATCAACTACGTCTGAGGCGGCGTCAGACATGTCACTAACCACATTGTTATTGTTGTCGTTGCCGCAGCCAGCAAAACTGAAGGCCATAATCAGGGCAGCAGCAAACATACAAATAATTTTTTTCATATTATTTCACCCTTAAAAAATAGAATGGTGCTGTTTATCAGCACCATTATTATTTGCGGTTAATTAAATAATATACCGAAACATACTGAAACGTATTTGAAAAGTATCTAACACGTACTAATAACAGTCATTTTATCACAATCCGGGATAATAAATTCAAAAATAAACAGATATATAACAAAATTATTCCTTGCGTGCACAAAAATCATTTTTTCAAGACATTTGCACACTTTTTAGATGTATTCTAATTATCTTTTTTTAAAACTATATGAGGATATGGAATTGTTATGCCGTTATCATCAAACAAAAGTTTCACATTTTCCTGCATAAAATAATAAACAGGATAATAATCATCAGGATTAACCCATATTTGAATAATTATCTGGATTCCGCTGTCAAGATGCTCGCCTACGTAAACCCCCGGGACAGGTTCCTTCATTATTTTATTGTTCGTATCAATAAGATGATAAAGAAGCTCTTTAACCTTACGAATATCGTCATCATAGCTGATTGTGTATGTTAGGTCTAGCCGGCGTGTGTCAGCCATGGTACAATTTACAATATCATTTGAGGTCAATTGAGAATTGGGGATTGTAACCATTCTGTTATCAAATGTATGTATGGTAGTGGTGAAAATTTTTATGCTTTTTACTGTGCCTTTCATTCCGTTAAACTCAAGAATATCTCCTGCAACAAAAGGCTTGCTGAGCAATATAATTACGCCGCTGGCAATGTTACTGAGTGTAGATTGAAGTGCAAGTCCTGCCGTCAAAGCAGCTGCACCGATAGCAGTGATAATAGAATCTACATTTATGCCAAGTTTTGAGAGAACGGCAATAATAATTATAACATATAGTATAACTTTAGCCACTGAAAGAATGAATGTAACTGCCGTATGCTCCATTTTTGTTCTGTTAAGCAATTTTTTTAAAAAGGACAAAATCACCTTTACACAAACATAACCTATAATCGTAATAATTGCAGCAGAAAGCATTTGCAATGCATAATTCTGTATGCTGCTGAATATTTTATCCATTATATCAGTCTCCGAATTCAATGATTTTTTCAGATACTAATTCTCCGTTATCCCATATTGATACAAGGATATTTCCGTCAACATCAAATGAAATGCTTTTACCGCAGCGCACACCGTTTTCATACTCGCATACATCAATGAGGTTTCCCTCGGAATCAAAACGTGCACCGTAGCCGTCGGGACTGTTATTAGCCCACTTGCCCGCATGCATAGTACCGTCGCTTAATCTGTAGCCAACCCCGCTGCCGTTGCGATAATTATCAGTCCAATTTCCAACATAATTTATACTACCGTTTTTGTAATAACAAACACCAAAACCATCTCGTTTATCATAAAGATATTCACCATCATATAAGGTGATGCCTTCGGGAGTAATTGTTCTTCCCTTTCCTGTTCGCTTTTCCTCAGAATCAATTGTTCCGTAGTAAAAATATTTTCCTGACTTTATAGGAACGGCATTTTTATATTTGGAATCAAATTTGATTTCTGTATCCGGACCAGTGTAACAAGTCTTGTCGGAAGCGGTTATATCTTCGTCATTATTGTTCTTTGTCAAGTCATCAGAATAATTCTCCGTGTTTGGTTCTTCTGTATTATTTTCTGTAAAATCATCTGAACTAGTCAGATTTATAATCTCTCCAAATAAATCCTTATTGCTTTTTTGAGCCTCATACAGAATTTTTTCGATTTTATCATACGCTGAGTATGGTCTATCATCTGTAAACTCAGGCTCATTTGGAATCAAAGGAACACGGGAAATGTCCTCTTCGTCGAGATAACTGCATAAGGTAATATCAAAATCATCGACGTTGCCGTGATCATTATCTGAAAAATACTCAGATTTAAACCCAAAACCATTACTCATTTTTGGTTTATCCTCGGAATGCTGAATATCATCAGGACAAAACGATTTGTCATACCACAACATTCCGACATTTGAGTAT
>CAYQXN010000091.1:5270-6828 GCA_964421585.1 uncultured Ruminococcus sp.
TTATGTTTTAATTTAAGATTTGAAAAATGCTCAACTACAAGGCAGACTATACCGCTTATGCTTTTTGGGTAAATTCGGCATTTAATAATACCTTCCGTAAATTTATCGTAATATTCTGTTCGAAGCCATTTATGTTGTTGATTGAAATAGATACGCTTAGTTATTATACCGCTTTCTTCATAAAACATAACACAATATACTCCGCCTGTTTCTTTCTTTACGGACTGATAAGGGCGATTATTGCGTGTTACCTTCCAAGAAATAGAATCATCTGAACACATACTATATGAAAGATAAAATAAATCGGAATTAATATATAACTCGGTTTTGTCGCACTGGGGCAGACAACCAGAATTGAAATAGTTTGCTCTTACACCCGCAAGAGCATCATTTCTAAAATCAGGCTTTTCAAAGTCGGATACTAAAACGGAAAAAATTATTAATCCGCTTGTCAGTTTTTGTGAGTTATTTAACATAAAAATAATTCCTTTCAGGAAATAAATATATTAAAAGTTTAAATAAAAAGACAGGGCGAACAAAGTCCGCCCTTGACACTGCTTATAAATAATCAGATAGAAATTGACATAGCGATATTATAAAGTTCCTCATCAAATACACGCTGCATATCAAGAGCTTCATTTATATCAAGATCAACAATCTTTCCTTCCTGCATAGCAACAACACGGTTGCCAATATTCTGGTCTAGAAGCTGAACTGCCCTGTACCCCATCTGACTTGCAACTACTCTGTCACGAAGCGTAGGAGAACCGCCACGCTGAACATGACCGAGAACAGTTGCTCTTGCCTCAATGCCAAGACGCTGCTCTATGTATTTTGCAAGATCGGAAACTCCGCCGACACCCTCTGCAACAACAATAATAAAGTGCTTCTTACCTGTTTTCTGAGTATTAATGATTCGTGAAATTACATCGCGCTCAATGTTATATTCAACCTCAGGTACAAGAATAGCTGTTGCACCTGTTGCGATACCTGTCTGCAAAGCAATATCGCCGCAATGTCTGCCCATAACCTCAACAATTGAGCAACGGTCATGAGACTGTGCTGTATCACGAATACGGTCAACCATTTGAATGGCTGTATTCATTGCTGTATCAAATCCAACAGTATATTCAGAGCAAGCGATGTCATTATCAATTGTACCAGGCACACCAATACAGTTAATGCCTGCATTAGTAAGAGCACGTGCACCTCGGAATGAACCGTCGCCGCCGATTACAACGACGCCGCTTATACCAATGCTTCTGCAATAGTCAGCTGATTTTTTAATACCTGCAGGAGTTGCGAACTCCTCGCTTCTTGCAGTATATAGCATTGTACCGCCATTGCCGATTATATCAGAAACGCTTCTAAGGTTCATTTCCTCAACATCGCCGTTGAGAAGACCGTTGTAACCACGATATACGCCATATACCTTCATACCTTTATTTATACCTGCGCGTATTACAGCTCTTACAGCCGCATTCATTCCCGGCGCATCTCCGCCGCTTGTAAGAACTGCAATTGATTTCTGAGACATAATAATTACCTCCATAGGGTT
>CAYQXN010000092.1:0-6787 GCA_964421585.1 uncultured Ruminococcus sp.
AACGGCACGTACGGTGGTGTGAGAGGAGGGTGAAATTCCCTCCTACTCGATTTTTATGTTAGCCTATGATAACTGAATCTATTCATATGTTAACCGTGGCTATTCATTTTGGAGGACACTATGATGCCAATTTCACTTGCCAATATTGGTGAAGAATATACTATTAAAAAAATAGGCGGGAAGCCTGAGGTAAAAAAACACCTAGAAAATCTCGGTTTTGTTGTGGGCGGTAAAGCTACTGTTATTACAACAATGACCGGAAACATTATTGTAAATGTAAAGAATACACGTGTTGCAGTAAGTCGTGAAATGGCGCAGAAAATTATGGTATGACGGCAGAAATATGCTTTCTGCTGCATAATACTCCTTTGGGATACATATTCAATATAAAACGCCGCAAAATGCGGTGTAAAATAGGAGGATAATATGAATACATTAAAGCAGACTAAAGTTGGCTCAACCGTAAAGGTAAAAAAGCTTAACGGTGAGGGCGCGGTAAAACGCAGAATTATGGATATGGGCATAACGAAGGGCGTTGAAGTATATGTCAGAAAGGTTGCACCGCTCGGAGACCCTATTGAGATTACGGTAAGAGGCTATGAACTTTCAATCAGAAAGGCTGATGCAGAAACAATTGAGGTAGAATAAGCCGTGCTGTCTGCACGACGTATATCATATGCTGAAATTCAGTTAGTAATTGCTAACAAGAGAGGAAATGTTTTTTATGAAAGAAAATAACATTAAAATTGCCCTCGCCGGTAACCCTAACAGTGGTAAAACAACTCTGTTTAACGCACTTACAGGTTCAAATCAGTTTGTAGGTAACTGGCCGGGCGTAACCGTTGAAAAGAAAGAGGGTAAGCTCAAAAAGCACAGCGGCGTTTCAATAATGGACTTGCCGGGTATTTACTCACTTTCACCATACACTCTTGAAGAGGTCGTTGCACGTAACTACCTCATTGATGAGCGCCCTGATGCTATTCTAAACATCATTGACGGTACAAACCTTGAGCGTAATCTCTATCTTACAACTCAGCTTACAGAGCTTGGAATTCCTGTAGTTGTGGCTGTTAATATGATGGATATTGTCCGCAAAAGCGGTGATAAAATTAACACAAACGAGCTTGCTCGCCAACTTGGCTGTAAGGTCGTTGAAATTTCTGCTCTTAAGGGCACAGGAGTAATGGAAGCAGCGGAAGCGGCTGTTGAAGCAGCTAAGACAACAAAGACTATCCCGATGCACAGCTTTAATGGCGTTGTTGAACACGCAATAGCTCACATTGAAGAGGCTGCCGTGCATGATTTGCCTGAGGAGCAGCAAAGATGGTATGCTATCAAAATATTTGAGCGTGATGACAAAGTGCTCGAAAGGCTCAACTTGAGTGACGACATTAAAAAACATATTGAGGATGACATTAAAGCTGCCGAAAAAGAGCTTGATGACGACTCAGAGAGCATAATCACGAATGAAAGATACCTTTATATTGCTTCAATTATTGACGGTTGCTATAAAAGAAAGAACAAAGAAAAGCTGTCAACCTCTGATAAAATCGATAAGGTTGTTACAAACCGCTGGGCTGCTCTTCCAATCTTTGCTGTAGTAATGTTTATTGTATATTATGTATCTGTTACAACAGTAGGTGCAATTTTTACCGACTGGGCAAATGACGGTCTGTTTGGCGATGGCTGGCATCTTTTTGCAATCGGTGCAGGTCAGTATGAAGAGGTTACTGAAGAATTCGGCGATGCTTCCAATGTTGTAAATGCATTTGTTGAAGCTTACGGTGATGATGAGCTTGCAGAAGCTCTTGATACAGAGTCAGAAGAGTTTGATGCAGAGATAGCTGCTGCTCAGCTTACTGCTTTTGCTGCTACAATCAATTCAGGCGATTCGGCTGATTATACACTTGAAGATGAAGAAACACTTGAGACTGAAGACATTACTTATGTATATACAGATGTCGAAAGCGATGAGTATGAAGCTATAGATTTTGCTGAAGTTGTAGATACATACATAAGCTATGATTGTCAGGAGCCTGACCCTGCTGACTATGGCGTTTGGGTTCCGGGTATCCCTGCTCTTATTGAGAATGGTCTTAACGCTGTGGAATGTGCTGACTGGCTTCAGGGGCTTATCCTTGACGGTATTGTAGCCGGTGTCGGAGCTGTATTAGGTTTTGTACCACAGATGCTTGTTCTCTTTATTTTCCTTGCATTCCTTGAAAGCTGCGGTTATATGGCTCGTATAGCTTTCGTTATGGATAGAATTTTCCGCAAGTTTGGTCTTTCGGGTAAGTCATTTATTCCAATGCTTATCGGTTCAGGCTGCGGTATTCCGGGTATTATGGCTTCACGTACAATTGAAAATGAGCGTGACCGCCGTATGACAATTATGACTACAACGTTTATTCCTTGCGGTGCAAAATTACCGTTCATTGCAATGATTGCAGGCGCAATATTCGGCGGTTCTCCATGGATTGCTCCTTCGGCGTATTTCCTTGGAATTATCGCTATTGTATGTTCAGGTATTATGCTTAAGAAAACAAAGATGTTCTCGGGCGACCCTGCTCCGTTTGTAATGGAGCTTCCTGCTTACCATCTTCCAACAGTAGGCAATGTGCTTCGTTCAATGTGGGAGCGCGGCTGGTCATTTATCAAGAAGGCAGGCACAATCATTCTTCTTTCAACAATTGTTGTTTGGTTTGCATCATTCTTTGGTTGGGTTGACGGTTCATTCCAGATGCTTGCTGAGGAGCAGATTGATTGCAGTATCCTTGCAATTATTGGTAATGCAATTTCTTGGATTTTTGCACCTCTTGGCTGGGGCAACTGGCAGGCTACTGTTGCTGCTATCACAGGTCTTGTTGCAAAAGAAAATATTGTTGGCACAATGGGTATTCTCTACACAACAGAAACAGCTTCAGTTTATGCTAACATAGGTGCTGTATTTACAGTAATCAGCGGTTATTCATTCCTCGTATTCAACCTTCTTTGTGCTCCTTGCTTTGCTGCTATGGGCGCAATCAAGAGAGAAATGAACAATGCTAAGTGGTTCTGGTTTGCTATATGTTACCAGTGTGTATTTGCTTATGCAGTTGCACTTATGGTTTATCAGTTCGGTTCAATCATTACTGGCACATTTGTACTGAGCGCTGCAAATATAGTTGGTATTATTCTTGCAGTTCTTGTTCTTGCAGTAATTATTTATATGCTTGCTAAGCCTTATAAGGAGTCTAACAGACTTAAGACAAGAGCTAAGAAAAGAGCTTAATTTTGTAAGGCAATACAAGTAATATATCAATAAGGAGGAATTTTAGTGCTTACGTGGTTAATAAGTAATTTAGGTACAATAATAGTTGGTCTTGTTTTAGCTGCTATTGTTGCCGCCATAGTGATAGCGTCTGTAAAGGCAAAAATGAAAGGCAAATCCTCCTGTGGCTGCAATTGCGGAAGCTGCCCTATGAGCGGAAAGTGCCACACCAAAAATTGATTTTTGGGGGATGCAGAGATGCATCCCTTTCTTTTTTAAGAATTGATTAATTGCTCGTAAGAAACTTTAAATGAATAAGGATTTATAAGGAAGAGCTAATGAACAGATTATATCGAAGAGCTATGTCGGACGAAAATATAATAACTGAGAACACTGAAGAATGTATTGTTTATAGGTCGGCTGATGCCCCCGATGAATGTGTGCTTACACGCTATGCTATTTTTGAGGGTATTGAGCTTGTCTATTATGATGTGCATATGCAAACGTGCGGCATTGACCTTACTCTGAACAGGGAAATCCTTGAGATTAACCATTGTCAGGAGGGAAGAATAGAATTTGAATACAAAAACGGAGAATATCTTTATCTTTCAAAAGGCGACCTATCAATTCAGAAACGCAGTAAAGATATTCAAAACCGATATTGTCCTCTTAATCACTATCACGGGATTTCCGTTATGATTGATATGACAAAAGTGCCGAGATGCCTTTCATGTGTTCTTGATGATGTATTTGTTACTCCGTTGACTCTTGTAAAAAAATTCTGCAATAACAAGTCATATACCGTTATGCGAGAAAATAAGAGTATTGAGCATATCTTTTCGGAGCTTTATTCGGTTCCTGATAATATACGCAAAGGCTATCTCAAAGTCAAAGTGCTTGAGCTGCTGCTGTTTTTGAGCGGACTTGAAATCAATGACGATGAGGAGAGAAAATATTTTTCACGGTCACAGGTAACATCAGCTAAAAATGCAAAAGATTATCTCATAAATCACCTTGATGAGCAGATTACAATTACAGAGCTTGCCGATATGCTTTGCATTTCTCCCACAACGCTCAAAATCTGCTTCAAGGGTGTTTATGGTGAAACAATACATTCATTTATCAGAAACTACAAAATGCAGACTGCAGCTGCAATGCTTAAAAATACTAATAGAAGTGTTCTGGATATTGCAGGCAGCGTTGGTTACAATAACGGCAGTAAATTTGCAAATGCTTTCAAAAAGGTAATTGGCGTCGCTCCAAATGAATACAGAAAACTAAATGTCTGATTGGAGCCTTATTTGTCCGCAAAGAGCAGATTAATTTTATAATAAGTGGTATATTTTATATCGTTAAAGGGAAACATCTTATAATAAGCTTCAGATACGTAGCTTAATCGAGATGTTTTTCTTTAGAAAGCAAGTTAGCTTTAGCTAACTGATTTTAGTGATATTCATACGATAAGTGGCGTGTTTTATTAAATAATCAGAAGAGGTATATAGATGTCAGAAGATTTGATTATTAAACATTGTGCGCCCACTCTTGCGGGAATAAAAACCGGAAATCTTTTTAGTGCGCGTTACACATCAGGCAGTGATGTAAAAAAGTTCATTAGTAAACTGAACAAGATTATGGGTCCTAAGGGTGTAAGGGTTTTACCGCTTAAATATGACAAAAGCAGGGTTTTGATTTATGTATATCGTCCCTACTTGCTTGCTGTTGACTTATCTGATGAATACGCTTGCAGTCTGCTCAGAAACAAGGGTTATCACTCACTTGATATGAACAGCTGTATTGCAGAACTCAGACAAAGAGTGAGCATTTGCTCTGAGTTCCCACACGAAATAGGACTATTCCTTGGTTATCCTCCCGAGGATGTCTATGGCTTCATTCTTCATAAAGGAAATTGCAGTAAATGTACAGGTTGCTGGAAGGTTTACGCAAATGAAGAGGAAGCAGCAAAAAAATTTGCTAAGTTCAGAAAATGTTCTGACATCTATTATTCCAAATGGCTTCAGGGTACGCCTATTCATAAGCTGACTGTAGCCCAGAAGAGAAGTGCCGGTTAATTTTGCTAGTATCCGAAATACATTTCACTCTACAAAATCTTTCAGTATATTTAAACGTTTCAGATACGCCGAGAATTAATTCCTAGCAGATATTACCCCTTTTGAAATTAATCGGCTCTCTCCTGATTTTATTTTTTAAATACAATTCGAAAGGATGATTATAATGGGTAAAATAGCAGTAGTATTCTGGTCAGGTACAGGTAACACTGAGGCAATGGCTAACGCTGTTGCAGAAGGAGCAAAGGAAAAGGGTGCAGAGGTTACTCTTGCAAATGTAGCTGATTTTGATACTTCAACAGTTGCTTCATATGATGCAATCGCCTTTGGATGTCCTGCAATGGGTGCCGAAGAGCTTGAGGACAGCGAGTTTCTGCCTGCATTTGATGAATGTGATATCAACGGCAAAAACATTGCTCTGTTCGGTTCATACGGATGGGGTGACGGAGAGTGGATGAGAAGCTGGGAGGATGTTTGCAAAGAAAAAGGCGCAGTTCTCGCTTCTGAAAGTGTAATTTGTAATGATGCTCCTGATGATGAAGCAGAAGCAAATTGTAAAGCACTCGGCGCAGCTTTAGTTTAATTAATTAGTCAATACCAATTTCATAATTTTTCTGAAAGACCTGCTGTTCTTCTCCATTTGGCAGGTCTTCAGTATTTTATAAGGAAAAAACACCTCCGAAAAAATTCGGAGGTGTTTAATTTTATTCTTCCATTTGTTTTCCGAGAAATGCTGCTGCTGATTGTGCAAGCTTAATTTCGGCATTAGTAGGTATCTTCATACTTTCGCCTGTAAGCATAACTACAGCTCCCGAAACATCACCTGCGGCTATAATAGGATATATTACAGACGCTGCGTGTTCAATGCCTTCAATCGGCTGTATATCTTCAATGCTGTTTTGGGTTGCGGCGTAACTTTTTCGGTTTTCCATATAGTTTTCAAGCACTGAGCTTATTCTGCGCTCAAGAAATTCACGCTTTGAAACTCCGGCTGCTGCAATTACGTGGTCTTTATCGCAAATAACAGTTGGTAATGAGCTTATGCGTGCCAGAACCTCGGCATATTGACCTGCAAACTCAGACAGTTCGCCAACGGGTGAGTATTTTTTAAATATAACCTCACCGTCTGTGGCAGTGTATATTTCCAGAGGGTCACCCTCGCGAATACGCAGGGTGCGGCGGATTTCCTTTGGAATGACAACTCTTCCGAGGTCGTCAATCCTTCTTACAATACCTGTTGCTTTCATATCTAAAAACTCCCTTAAATTTATAAAGTTAGCAATTTATTTGCTTTAATATTGTGTGATTTGCGGGAATTTTTATGCGAAAAACCACCTTTAAAATTTCACTTTTTTGGGTGGTATTTTGTGGTAAAAAAATTAATATTACATAATCTTTATTTTTTGTACGCCTTGATTTTTTTTAAACATAAATTGTTATTCTGTTTGTTTTGTGTACATAATATAAATAG
>CAYQXN010000093.1:0-6770 GCA_964421585.1 uncultured Ruminococcus sp.
TTTTAGAGAATAATTAAAAGAGGTGCAAAGCAAGTGAAGTGTCCATATTGCGGTCATGAAGAAAGCAAGGTTATTGATTCGCGTTCTGCTGACTATGGTGAAAGAATCCGCAGAAGGCGTGAGTGTCTTAAATGTACAAAGCGTTTTACAACACATGAGGTTATAGAAACCGTACCGCTTATCGTCGTCAAGCGTGATAAATCGCGTGAGGTCTTTGACCGTAATAAGCTAATGGCAGGCATACTCAGGGCTTGTGAAAAGCGCCAGGTATCACTTGAACAGATAGAAAATGTTGTTGATGAAATTGAGGCTAATTTGCAAAGCAGTGTTGATCGTGAGGTTACATCAATGGCAATCGGCGAGCTTACAATGGAACAGCTCAAAAAGATTGATGAAGTAGCTTATGTTCGATTTGCTTCTGTTTACCGTCAGTTCAAGGACATAAATACATTTTTGGATGAGCTTAACAAGCTTTTAACCGAGAAAAAATAATGATATTATTCGACTGCCCGTCGCTTTAAGTGACAGGCAGTATTTGTTTTTGTTGAAGTATGTTCTAAACTGTGGTATAATAAATTATAATATTTAATTATAATTTATCCTTACAGAGTAAATCGTAGGGATACCCGGCTGGCATCTAAATAAAAAAATATGCAAATTTCTTGAGACAATCAATGGTCGTCCTACGTGTTGGATATAAAGATTAACTCAACTTAATCAGAAAAAACTGTATTACTCAAAACTATATGCTAGTGAAATTTCGGGTAAGCATTTTTTGTTCTTTATCAGGCTTTCTGCTCGATTTGGCTGTCGGACTACCGACAAACCATTATTTATCATAATTAAAGGACTGTATTAATTGAAAGTAATTAAAAATGTTTTAACTGCATTGATTACAATGATAATGTGTTTTTCTGTTTTTACGGCAATGACATCTGTGGCAAATGCTGCAAGCTCTGACGAAGCCGTGCTTGAAGCCGCTGATGACAGGTTAGTTCCGCTCTATACTTCTTCTTCTGACAGCTCTATAAAAGGCTATTCAACAGAAAACACTTCAACTTCAAGGGATTATGCTCTTTTTTACACACAAACGACATTACTTGCTCTTATCGCAGGTTATCTTATTCTTTTTAAGGTGAAGGGAATAGACCATTCCGAAAAAATGCATAGCAGAAGAAATCGAAAATGATTTTGAATATAATTTAATTATTTTATAGCTACGGTTGTTGCCAAATTTAAAATTCCATGGAGGAATTATGATTGAGATTAAAAGCTATAATATGCTCACAGAAGATGAACGTATGATACGCACAAAGGTTTTTATTGAGGAACAAGGCTTTAAGGTTGAATTTGATGATATTGACAGTAAATCAATGCATCTTGTACTTTATTCGCATGGAACTCCGGCTGCTTGTGTTCGATACTTTAGGGGAGAAAATGACTGTGAATTTGTTCTCGGCAGGCTTGCCGTGCTAAAGCAGTTCAGAGGTCATCATTATGGTGAAATGCTTGTTAGAGAGGTAGAGAAGAGTGTAAGAAATATTGGTGCAGTCAGTCTTTCACTTTCTGCTCAGGTAAGGGCGAGCGGCTTCTACAGAAAGCTTGGATTTGAGCAGAACGGCAATATATATTTTGACGAATACTGCGAGCATATCCATATGGAAAAAAACTTAGAATAATTTTCATAAAGTTATAAATTAGTTGATATTTGCATATATATGCAGTTATTGGAAGTATAACCGAACTGTTTGATTGATTTGAATGTTTTTTTACAATATAAAAAAGTCCCCTGACGTAAAAATGAACCGTCAGGGGATAATTTTGTATAACGCACTTGCAGGAAAAAGCTTTCCTGCAAAACAGGCTTATTAAATAGCTCACTAAGTCAAAATCGTCAGATTTTACAAAACGGCAACGGTGTGTTGCCGTTTATTCATTGAACATTATAACTTAAAAATCAGATTCTTGCAACTCCTGATTTGATGGCAGCATTTTTGACAGCCTCAGCAACAGTTTTACCGATTCTCTTGTCAAATGCTTCGGGAAGAATGTAATCAGAATTAAGTTCTTCGTCACTTACCAGAGAAGCAATTGCAAAGGAAGCAGCAACCTTCATTTCTTCATTAATGTCGCTTGCTCTGCAATCAAGCGCACCTCTGAAAATTCCGGGGAATGCAAGCACATTGTTAATTTGGTTAGGAAAGTCGCTTCTGCCTGTGCCTACAACAGCGGCACCTGCCTTTTTGGCAAGCTCGGGCATAATCTCGGGAGTAGGATTAGCCATTGCAAAAAGGATAGGTTTATCAGCCATTGATTTAACCATTTCCTCCGTAACACAGCCCGCAACTGAAATGCCGAGGAACACATCGGCTCCTTTTATAGCGTCTGTAAGCGTACCGGTAATATGATCAAGATTTGTGATTTCTGCCATTTCACGCTTAATTGCATTAAGTTTGTCGTCACCCTTGCAAATGATACCCTTGCTGTCGCAGAGAGTAATGTTATTTACCCCCATATTGAGAAGATGCTTTGCAATTGCAATGCCTGCTGCACCTGCACCGTTCATAACAACCTTAATATCTTCAAACTTTTTGTTTACAAGCTTGAGTGCATTAATAAGACCTGCGGCAACAATCACGGCTGTTCCGTGCTGGTCATCGTGAAAAATCGGAATGTCACATTTTTCTTTTAATTTTTTTTCAATTTCAAAGCAACGCGGAGCGGCAATATCCTCAAGATTTATGCCGCCGAATGAACCGCTGATAAGATAAACGGCATTTACAATTTCGTCAACATCCTTGCTTCTCACACAGATAGGAAATGCGTCAACGCCGCCAAATTCCTTGAACAGGGCGCATTTGCCCTCCATAACGGGCATACCGGCTTCAGGTCCTATGTCGCCAAGACCAAGAACAGCAGTACCGTCTGTTACAACAGCAACAAGATTATTTCTTCTTGTAAGCTCAAATGACTTGTCGTAATCCTTCTGTATTTCAAGACAAGGTTCTGCAACACCCGGAGTATATGCAAGTGACAAATCCTCCGCTGTAGAAATCGGTACTCTCGAAATAACCTCAATTTTGCCGTTCCAATCATAGTGCTTTTTTAGTGATTTTTCTCTTATATCCATAATTTACTCCTTTACCTAAAATTCTTCATTAATTATAACTCTAAAGACGTTTTATATCAAGTGTTTTTTATATGGACGGTTATTTGACAAACATGTCGTTTTGCTTTATTATAATATTGCGAGTGCGTTGAACAGTTGCGGGCAAATTCCGAAAGGGTTTGTGCGAGGAAAGTCCGGGCTTCACAGAGCAATAATAACGGCTAACGGCCGCCGGAGGCGACTCCAGGGATAGTGCAACAGAAAATTACCGCCGAGTAATAACTCGGTAAGGATGGAAAGGCGAGGTAAGAGCTCACCGGAGACAGGGAGACCTGCCTGCCGTGTAAACCCTATTTGAAGCAACACCGTGGTAGGACATATACGCTTGCTCGGCGTGTCCTTAGGAGGTGGCATTGAGCAGCTTCGGCAACGGGCTGCCAAGATAGATGGCTGTTCACGACAGAACCCGGCTTACAGATGCAGTCGCACCAAAAAACACCCTGCATTAATTAATTGCAGGGTGTTTTTATGTAGTTTGATGAAATTTTGAATTTATCCTCTTGATAATTGGGCTTATAATTTTTCAAAGTCACTTGCCGGGTGCTTGCACACAGGGCAGATAAAATCTTCGGGTAGTTCCTCGCCCTCATAGACGTAACCGCATATTTTACAAACCCACTTTTTATCTTTATTACTTTCCGGCTTAAGCGACGCTTTTGGTGCAGGTTTGATATTGCTGTGATAATAGCTATAGGTTGCGCTCGGTTTATCTGAAAGTATTATTGCCTGCGTAATTTCACCGATAAAAATCAGGTGAGTACCTACATCAATAGTTTGTACTACCTTTGCGGACATCATTGAATTTGTGCCTTTAGTTATATAGAACAAACCGTTTGCGGCAGTTTTGCAATCATTAAATCCTCTGAATTTGTCGGTATCGCGGCCGCTTGAAAAGCCAAAACGTGTAAATAATTTAAAATCAGCGCTTTCATCAATGCAGCTTATGTTAAATGCACCCGTACGGCTGATGATGTCAGCGGTATAGTTTGATTTATTGACAGTAATTGAGATTTGTATTGGCGAAGATGTTACCTGCATAGCAGTATTGATAATACAGCCGTTATGTTTTGTGCCGTCAAGAGCAGTAATTACAAATAATCCGCAGCTAATTTTCTGTAAAGCCTTTAAATCCATATTTAAAACCTCTGTTATTTTTAGAATTATTTTAATTATATTATAATACTGCTTTTAAAATTATTCAATATAAAATTTTGTTGTTTTTTCAATTATATATGCATTTTGATGAAGTTGCTGCAAACTACAGATATAGTCATTTCTTTCATGCAGCTTCATCTGCAACCATACCGGAAGCGACAGCAGATATTTTCTTGAACTGCTGCTGTGTGTAATCAATTCGTGTAAATCCTTATACATATAATCACCCCACTATATTGTGAGTACATTTTATTGTTTTATTCTGTTGTATGGGCTGAAATGTTGTATTAATTCGTAATCAAAATCCCTGATTCAGTTTAGTTACTGAGTCAGGGATTATATTTACTAAACATTATTTATATATGAGATTTGTTATCGAGCTGATTTTACGCCAGAAAAGCGATATTAATCAAAATATTAGGAAGCCGGACGGAATTGTGCTTCAAGGGCAATCTTTATAAATAATGTTTAGCATCGCTGGATTTACTTCTTTTTTGTTCCATTTTTAAAGCATTTTTTATCAAATTCCGGATTAAATGCGTAGAAGTTCTTTTCATCAAGCTTATCGGTAAGCAGTCTCAATGCTTCGCCAAAACGCTGATAATGAACAACCTCGCGTGCACGCAGAAAACGTATTGCGTCTTTCACGTCATAATCATCGCAGAAGCGCAAAATATTGTCATAGGTTGTACGTGCCTTTTGTTCAGCAGCCATATCTTCATGCAGGTCGGTTATTGCGTCGCCCTTACTCTGCAAATATGCCGCAGTAAACGGAGTTCCTGAAGCGCCTTGAGGATATATTCCGGATGTATGGTCAACAAAGTAGTCCTCAAAGCCTGCTTTTTTCACATCTTCTTCAGTCATATTCCTTGTGAGCTGATACACAATTGCACCAATCATCTCAAGGTGCCCCAGTTCTTCTGTACCAATATCTGTAAGTGCACCTTTTAATTCAGGCAGCGGCATTGTGAAGCGTTGACTAAGATATCGCAATGAAGCACCAAGCTCGCCGTCAGGACCGCCGTATTGCGTGATTATAATTTTAGCAAGCTTAGGATTTGTCTGTTTAATATTAATTGGATATTGCAGTTTTTTCTCATATACGAACATTAATTTTCATCCTCGCTTTCCCAAGGCCACGGTGCCTTTATCCATTTCCAATTATTTGAGTTTGTCATATTCTTGGTAAGAGGTCCGAACCTCTCCTCATATTCTTTGATAAGAGGTTTTGCAGCATTGCGGTATTCTTCCATTTTTTCAACCATTTTTCTGTCATCAGGATGTGTGTCAAGAAAGAGCTGAAGATCCAGAGCTGCAAATTGGTACGTCGATATTTTTTTCAGTAGGATTTCTCGTTCAGTCACGGTGTGCACCACACTTGCTTCCGTAGAATGGCTTGTTAAGTGACGGGAACATTGTTCCGCTGACAAATCCCTGTGTTGGCGAGTATGTGTCTGCATTGTTTCTCTGAAAGGGTACATACGCCATCGCCTTAGACACTGTATCCGGAAATTCAGAAAGTCCGTACTGTTCTTTAATAATGTCTTTGATTTCCAATTCCATTCTCCTTTTCAAATATTCGAGTATTTATACTAAACATCAAGCAAAGGGATATTTTATGCGGATTTTGCGCGAAGCGTCGCATTTTTTGTATTCCTTAATAAGCAGATTCTCTGCTATGTTTCATTCGTATAACATAAAAATTGATATAAAGACCTATCCCATTTTCAGGTGGTGATTAGTAATATACTCAATTCATATTATGCAAGAGATGCGCATTTGTTAGAAGCGGCAACAAAACAACCGATTGGTATTATTGCTTTGTTTGTCTCAAAAATGTAAAGAAGAATTGAAATATCACCATAGGTTCATCTCCCGAAAATAGATAAAAACAGCACCCTGCATTTCTGCAAGGTGCTAAATTGATATGAAAATACCGCCCCTCACATTGTGGGAGCGGTTAATCACTAATTGATTTTTCTTTATTCTCTAATTCTTTTATCATTTGTTCTAATTTTTCTGAGGCTTCTTTATTTGAACCATCTAACGTGTGTTTTATTTCAGCCATTCAATTACCTCCAATTTATCATATTTTTTAATAAATTTATCAATTATTTTTCGATATTCAGCATTAGAGCCTATTTTAACGTTTCTTTTCTCAAGTCTGCTAAGCTCAGTCAATAAATTCAGAGTGCTATAATCTTTATTCTTGGTCAACACTTCAACTCCACCATTATTTTTTACTATTGATAATGACTTAATTGCTTTGTTGCCTATAAATTCAACTAAATCATCAAATGAAAAACTACTATTTCGTGGGTGATTGTGCATTACAAATAAATCTCTACCGCCTAAAGTTCCAAATTTGATTCCTGTTTCACTACCTAAAATTATATCTTTGTATTGAAAATCATTTTTAAAAACAAAAGCTACTTCGTTGTTATTA
>CAYQXN010000094.1:0-6714 GCA_964421585.1 uncultured Ruminococcus sp.
ATATATTGATTCAAAAAAGAATATTCTTCTTCATCAGAATGCATTTTCAAAGACTGTACTGAACCTCGATAATGAGATAACAAACGGCTTTAGCAATGCTGTCAGGGGAGAGTGTGTTAAATTCAGTATTAAGGAAAAGCTATATAACGGTGCGTATCTTGACGGCACAACAATTTGTTATTCGGAATACGGCGCTATTACCGAGATTATGGATATCAAGGATATCAAAATCCCGGGTATGCACAATGTTGAAAATTATCTTGCGGCGATTTCTGCCGTATGGGGTATTGTCGATGTTGATACTATTGTTTCAGTTGCCAAAAACTTTGGAGGAGTAGAACACAGAGCCGAATTTGTAAGAGAATTCAGCGGCGTCAAATACTATAATGACTCAATTGCTTCAAGCCCTACACGCACTGCTCTTGGCACGCTCTCGCTTTATGATGAGAAAATAATTATCATTGCCGGCGGATATGACAAACACATTCCCTACGAGCCGCTGGGTCCTGTAATCAACAACAAGGTTAAGCTGCTGATATTGCTTGGTGACACTGCTCCTAAAATTGAGTCAGCTGTCAGAAGCGCTGAAAATTATAATGAAGATGCAATTGAGATTGTAAATGTAAATAATATGGAAGAGGCTGTTAAAGCAGCTGCAGAGCGCGCAGTAAGCGGTGATATAGTTTCTTTGTCGCCTGCAAGCGCAAGTTTTGGACTTTATAAGAATTTTGAGGAAAGAGGCAATCACTTCAAGTTAATCGTAAATTCCTTGAAGTAAAAAATATATGGATATTAAAGATATAATTTTTGATTTGTGCTCAGCTTTGGGAGTGTCGGGCAGTGAAGAGCCTGCTGCTGATGCGGCACATAAATATTTTGCCGGCTTTGCTGAGGTTTCACATGACCATAACGGCAATGTCTATGCAGTTATGGGAAATCCTTCTGCTGAAAAAACCATACTTATAGACGCGCATATTGACCGAATCGGACTTATGGTTACTGCAATTGATGAAAAAGGTTTTGTCAAGGTTGATAAATGCGGCGGAATAGATATTCGCACTTTGTCGGATACTGAACTTGTTCCTCAGAGTAATCCCGATATTACCGGCGTTGTTTGCTGTATGCCTCCGCATCTTTCAGACAGTAAAGAGGATAAGGCAATACCAATGAATAAAGTTTGGGTTGATTTTGGTATGCCTTATGAAGAAATTTCAAAATACATTTCCATAGGTGATGTACTTACCTTTAAGAGCAAGCCTAAATTGCTTCTTAATAACAGAATTGCCTCTGCCTGTCTTGATGATAGGTGCGGTGTGGCTGCACTTGTTAGGTGTGCGGAGCTTCTAAGTAAAGAAGAAACTCTGAATTACAGGGTAGTGTTTCTTCTGAGCGTCCAGGAGGAAACCTTTGGTACAGGTGCAAAAACAGGTTCATTCATAATTGATGCGGATGAAGCTATTGCGGTTGATGTCAGCTTTGCATCCCAGCCTGATGTTTTGGGCCAGTATTCAAAGATTGAGCTTGATAAAGGACCTATGATATGTATTTCTCCGATTTTAAATAAGGAGATGAGCAGAAAGCTTGTTGATATTGCAAAGAGTGAAAACATCCCATTTCAGTTTGAACCGATATCAGGTGTAACAGGTACTAATGCCGACAGCATTTCTGTTGCCAAAAGCGGTATTAAAACTGCTGTAGTTTCAATTCCGCAAAGATATATGCATACTCCCAATGAAGTTATTTCGATATCGGATGTTGAAAATACGGCAAAACTCATAGCTGATTACATTGTCTGCGGAGGTGCTTTTGATGATTAATTTTGAATTACTTGAAAAGCTCTGTATCTGTGATGGTATTTCAGGCGACGAAAGCAGCGTCCGCAGTATAATAATCAATGAAATATCAGACCATGTTGATGACATCACAGTCGATAACCTCGGTAATATTATTGTCTTTAAAAAAGGTAAAAACCGGGCAGTTAACAAGCTGATGATTTCTGCGCATATGGATGAGGTCGGTTTAATGGTTACCGATATTACCACAGACGGATATTTGAAATTTGATGAAGTGGGCGGTATTGATAAAAGGGTTTTAATCGGCAAGCAGGTTACGATAGGCAGCGGAAAAATCAGCGGTGTAATTGGTGTTAAACCTGTTCATCTGTCAAAGGGTGATGAAGCGTCTGCAATACCTTCAATCAGTGATATGTATATTGATATTGGCACAGTGTCAATGGATGAGGCACTTGAATACGTCAGCTACGGTGACAGCATTAATTTTGTCTCTGATTTTGCATACAATGATTATTCGGTAAGGTCAAAGGCTCTTGATGACAGATTTGGATGTTATGTTTTATTAAGCCTTATAAAAAGTGAGCTTGAATATGATACGTACTTTGTATTTGCTGTTCAGGAAGAGGTTGGTTTACGCGGCGCAAAGGTTGCAGCATATTCTGTTGCCCCGGAGTTTGCAATTGTTGCAGAGACTACAACTGCTGCTGATTTGCCGGGAATTGAACAATCACATCAGGTATGCAATCTTGGCAATGGAGCTGTAATCTCCGTTATGGACAGGCGTACTATTTATGACAAGAAGCTTGTGAACGAGGCATTTGATGCAGCCGAAGTTACAGGAGCAAAGGCTCAATATAAGAGAGCAGTTGCAGGAGGAAATGACGCGGGAGTAATTCATCAGAGCAGGGGAGGAGTAAGAACTCTGGCTGTTTCCTTGCCCTGCCGATATCTCCACGCACCTTCCTGCATTGCAAGCATAGAGGACTGCGAGAGTATGATAAAGATAATAATACAGCTTGCCAAAAATATTTCAGGCGGGAAAATAGGTGAAAAGGGTGCAGAATAAATGATAATATCCGCCAACGATACCGGCGACTTTGTTAAAATAATTTCATCTCTTTCTGACAGCAATCCGTTTGCTTGCAGGATTATTTCTTTGTATAACAGTTATAATCCTAAGCTTGCATTCGTAGATTACTGGCTTATTCTTAATGACAATAGCGGCAAATGCACGGGGGCAATTGCGCGCAGCGGTTCTGCGTTTATATTGTTTCTTACTGATACCGAAAGTGTTGATGAGGTGTCCTCTTTTATGCGTGTGGCAGGGGCTGCAAGTATCCTTTGTGATAAAGCATATAATCTGGATATTTTCGGCAGTAAAAAATCAACAGGTTCTGTTCTTATGAGAAATACGTTATCAAGGAATAATTCTGATGAATATAAATTTATTGTGCCCGATATAAAAGCTGTATATGAGTTGCTGACAACCTGTGCCGATGAAAGCTTTACGCCTCCTGCATTTGATGATTTTTATGTTGATGTGAATCATAAGCTGCGCCATAATGCGATGAGATTGTACGGCATAAATAACGGTGAAAACCTTGCAGCGGTTGCAATGACGGTTGCCGAATCTTCAAACAGTGCGGTGCTCGGAGCAGTTGCTTGTGCTCCGCAGTACAGAAAACACGGCTATGGTTCGGCAGTAGTAAATCATCTGTGTAATATACTTGTCAATGAAAATAAAACGGTATATTTACATAGAGCAGAGAATACAAATATTTCCTTTTATTCAAAGCTTGATTTTATTGATATTGGTCGCTGGCAGGAGTATAAATTAGTATAATGTACAAAAAGTTTATATTTATGTTTAAAACTGTAACGGGGGTTTATCGGTTTGGATTTTTTTAACATTGACAGCAGAATTATTGAAGCGTCTGAAAGGGCTATGGAGCTTTGCAAGGACAAGCTGAATGAAATTGATGAAATTCAAGAATATAATCAGCATAAAATGATTAAGGCTTTTCAACTTGCGGGTGTGAGAGAGAGCCATTTGAAGGGGTCAACGGGCTATGGTTATGATGACTCCGGAAGAGATACACTTGACCGTGTATATGCTTATGCCTTTGATGCTGAGGATGCTCTGGTAAGACACAATTTTGTAAGCGGTACACATGCTCTTACCGTTGCTCTTTTCGGTATGCTCAGACCCGGAGATGTTATGCTTTCCGTTACAGGTATGCCTTATGACACAATACGGTCGGCAATCGGAATTGAGGGTAATTACCCTGGCTCATTGAAAGATTTTAATATTGAATTTAAAATGACCGGGTTTAAGGCTGACGGCACTCTTGATTATAAGTCAATAGAAGAACAGATTAACTATGAAAAGCCCAAAATGGTATATATTCAGAGGTCACGCGGATACAGCCTTCGGTCCTCGCTTACCTGGGTGGAAATCAAAAAGCTCTGTGATATTTCCAAGAGAGTGTCACCTGAATCAATCATTATGCTTGATAACTGTTATGGCGAATTTATTGATAAGGTTGAACCGCTGTCTGTTGGTGTTGATATAATGGCTGGTTCTCTCATCAAAAATCCGGGAGGAGGAATATCTCCTACAGGCGGTTACATAGCAGGAAAATCGGAACTTGTGAAAATGTGTGCATATAGACTTACTACACCGGGCACAGGCAAAGATATTGGTGCAACGCTTGACACTAACCGAGAGATGTTTATGGGAGCATATCACGCTCCTCACGTGACAGGTGAGGCTTTGAAAACAGCTGTGTTTGCTTCGGCTTTATTTGAAATTCTGGGTTATGATACTACTCCTAAATACAGTGATAAGCGTGGGGATATAATTCAGCTTATCATGCTTGGTAATGAAGAAAGGCTTACAAGCTTTTGCGGCGGTATTCAAAGCGGCTCTGCCGTTGACAGCTTTGTCAGTCCTGTTGCTTCAGATATGCCCGGTTATGAAAATCAGGTTATTATGGCTGCCGGCGCCTTTACGCTCGGCTCATCAATAGAGCTTTCTGCAGATGCTCCAATCAGACCTCCGTATGCTGTGTGGATGCAGGGAGGACTCAATTTCCATGGAGGCAAGCTGGGAGTTATGCTTGCTGCTGATAAAATTCTTAAAGATTCAAAATAGGATTTAATATAAAAGTAAAGGAGACTTGTTTTTACAAGGTCTCCTTTAAATTTATAATACTAATATCTTAGCTTTTTAAAAAAATCCTTTAGTAATTTTGAACATTCATCCTGCATAATTCCTCCTTGATATTCGGGCTTGAAGTTATACGGCATCTCAAAGAGATTAGTTATTGTTCCGCAAGAACCGTTTTTTAAGTCATAGGCGCCGAAATATACATTAGGGATATGAGCGTTGATTATTGCGCCTGCACACATAGGGCAGGGTTCAAGGGTAACATAAATATCACAGTTCCATAGTCTCCAGCCGCCAAGTGAATTACAAGCGTTATTGATAGCGTCAATTTCTGCGTGCAAAAGCGCATTTTTTTCTTTTTCACGTCGGTTTCTGCCACGGGAGATTATTTTGTTTTCTCTGACAATTACTGCACCGACAGGAACTTCATTATCATCAAACGCCTCTCTTGCCATTTTAAGAGCCGCTTTCATAAATTCAGGATTATATTCCATATTTAATAACCACTCGTGTTAAAAATAGTTTCAATAATAAATACTGACAGGCAAAGGATAACTCCAGTATTAAGAAAAAAAGCATTGTTTTTTTCTTTGAGCGAAAACATTTTTACATTATTAAGGCATACCCCGGTATTGTTGTTTATTTTGAAAATGTTTGTCTGCTTTTTGCTAAGGTAGATAAACGACAGCAAACCGAGAATACAGAATAAAAGTATTATGGTGTAATAAACTATATAGAAGGTTGTATTATCAATGAAATTTGAAGATTGCAAAATATTAATCATTACAGCATAAAAGTTGTTAATAAAATGGATAATAATTGAGGGGATAATTGAGCCTGTAATGCAGTCCACATAAGCAAAAACAAGCCCAAGAATGAACGCAAAAGGAATCTGAGAAATATTCCCGTGCATTGCGCCGAAGAGTACAGATGTGGCAATTATTGCAAATGTATCGCCGTATTTACGAAGAGTGCCCATAACCACACCGCGAAATGCAAATTCTTCTGCAAATGCAGGGACGATTGCTGTAGCTATAACATAAAGAATATTTTGCAGCAGTGATTGTGAGGATCTATCAAAATTAATGCTGTTTTCAAGATTAAAGATTGAAAAGTTATTTAATAATATATCTGTTGCATAGTTTGCAAACATTGCAGTTGCAAGACCGACAAAAACCACGGGCCACAATATTTTTTGTTTTACGTATTTGACGTTTATTGTTTCTGCAATGCTGTTTCCCGAAAGTGAAAAGTAAATTATTCCCGGAATAAATGCAGAAAACACAGAAATAAATATATCAAGTAAATATATCGGTATGCTGTTGCTTGTGAGCTTACTTTGGTCAAATCCTAAGAACAAAACAAGTATAATCACTAAAACAAATGACGAAATCATCATTGTTGCGAAATAGCTTAACACAAAAAAGCCAAGACCGCTTGATGTCTTGCGAAGATTGGCTTTTGCGTTGTTTTTCAATAAATCTGCATTCGTATAGTAATTATATACAGGAAATCTGTTGTTAATCAAGTTTATCACTTCCAACAAATTATTCTAACACAACAATCCCGATATTTCAAGATGTCGCTTTTTTAATGATGTGATAACGCTTTTTTAATGATGTGATAACGCTTTTTTAATGATGTGATAACGTAAAATCTCAGACAATACGTAAATTCAATTTTTGTTGTTGCATTTAATTTGAGAATTTACTGAAACTTCAAATTCTACCGTTACATTTACCTTGAGAATTT
>CAYQXN010000095.1:0-6620 GCA_964421585.1 uncultured Ruminococcus sp.
GTTATTCTAACAATTTTCCGGAGGTCTGTATAGGTGTGCCTTATTTGACGGTTACGTAAAAAACGCAAGGCACTCACTTCAAAGTGGGTGCCTTGTAGCTTATTTTCATGATACAGACAATAAAACAATCTGAATAATTAAAATTTTGTCTTGATCAGATAATTATTAAATTTATGCCCAATTTAGAGTATCGTTATAAAGGTTGATATAATCCTGAGCAGAGCGATCCCAGCTGTTATCGCTCATCATTGCACGCCACATAAGCTGATGCCAGCCGCCTGCATCTCTAATACCCCAGAGGGCACGTCTTACAGCGCCTACCATATCAGCAGTGTCATAATTCTTAAAAGTAAATCCGTTACCATAATTGTCGGCGCTGTCAAATACTGAGTCCTTAAGACCGCCAACTTCACGCACAACGGGAATTGTACCGTAACGAAGTGCAATCATTTGTGCAAGACCGCATGGCTCCTGAGCAGAAGGCATAAGGAAAATATCTGCGCCGGAATATATCTTGCGTGCAAGCTCAGGCACAAAGCCGTGACAGAAGCAAAGTCGTCCGGGATATTTCGCCTGCATATAGTTGAAAAAGTCCTCGTATTCTTTATCGCCTGAACCAAGAATTACAAATTGCATATTCTCGGTATTCATTAGCTCCTCAAGTCCCATTCTTACCAAATCAAGTCCCTTGTGAGCAACAAGACGTGTAACCATACCGACAATCGGTACATCCCATCTTTGCTCAAGACAGAGACGCTCCTGAAGCGCACGCTTACATTCGCCTTTACCGCTCATATCGTCCTTTGAATAGTTGCGATAGAGCTGATAATCTGTCTCAGGGTTGTAGCTTGCAAGGTCAATGCCGTTTTTGATACCGCAGAGCTTGTAGTGGCGGAGGTTAAGCTCATCATGAAGTCCCCAGCTAAACCAAGGATCTTTGATTTCAGCAGCATAGCTTGGAGATACGGTTGAAACTCTTGTTGCCGTTTCAATAGCGCCCTTCATCATATTTAGCTTACCGTTCATTTCAAGAATTTTTGTTTCAGTCGGAGGGATGCCTACACATTCTGTGTTTACCTCCCAGCCGTATTCACCCTGATATTGGATGTTATGAATTGTAAACAAACTCTTGATGTTGTAGTACCAAGGTCTGTGTGAATAGAAAAGATAGTAATATACAGGCACAAGAGCTGTCTGCCAGTCATTGCAGTGAATAATGTCTGGATGAAAGTCAATGTAAGGCAGCATTTCAAGAATTGAACGTGAAAAGAAAGCAAATCTTTCAGCATCGTCATAGTGTCCGTAAAGAGTTCCGCGTTTAAAGTAATATTCGTTGTCAATGAAGTAATAAGTGCAATCATTCCATCTTGCCCAGAACAAACCGCAATATTGATGGCGCCACGCTACAGGAACAGTAAAATTAGTTATAAAGTTAAGCGAATTTTTAAGCTCCTGTGGAATTGTGCCGTAAAGCGGAACAACAATTCTGCAATCCTGTCCTTTTCTGCAAAGTGTATGAGGAAGACTGCCTGCTACGTCAGCAAGACCGCCGCTTCCGCAATAAGGATTTGCTTCAGAAGCACAGTATAAAATTCTCATATTAGATTACCTCCATTAAACAACAGATTTTTTAGCAATATAAATAGGATAGGAATCAAAGCCCATAAGGGAACGTCCGTCTTTGATTGTAACATCCTTATCTATAATAACATAGTTAAGGTTAGTATTGCAACCTATTTTTGTGTCCTGCATAACAATACAGTTGCTAAGCTTTGCACCCTCGCCGACATAAACACCTTTTGAGAGTACGCAGTTTTCAACTTCACCGTCAATTACACAGCCCTGTGCTATGATAGAATTCCTTACGTTGCTTGTAAGACCATAGCGTGAGGGAGCGTCATCACGTACCTTTGTAAAGATAGGACGTTTAGGGTTGAAAAGTTCGTCTCTTACTTCTTTTTTCATAAGATCCATATTAAATTTAAAGTAATCGTTAATTGAGCTGATAGCGGCAGCATAGCCCTTAATTTCATAGGCGTATATTTTATATTTACCCACGGCGTCCTGAAGAAGTCTTTTTATATCAAGTTGGTTAAGGCTTATTGCTTTGCGAATCTCTTCCATAAGAATTGATTTTTTAATAAGCACAGTTCCGTAGCATTGATTCTGTTTTATATCGCTTTGTGCACCCGGTTTAATGAAAATCTGATTTACATTACCGTCGGCTGCAACATCAACAGTGATTGGTCTGTCATATCCCGAAGGTATAATATTATTTTTATAGATTATTGTAATGTCAGCATTCTTCTTTGAGTGGAAGTCAAAAACATCTGTGTAATCAACATTTGCAGCAACATTACCGGGTGAAATCAGAATATATTCCTCTCGGCAATGCTCAATATAACCGTGCATATTGTAGATGCTTTCTATGTGGTTTGACAGAGTTTTTCCACTGTGCGGAGGAAGAATAGTAAGATTGCTTCTTCTCTTTGATAGGTCGTATGCACTGCCCGAACCAACGTGATCCATCAAAGAAAGAAAATTGTTCTTGGCGACAATACCTACATTATTGATGCCCGAGTTTGACATATTTGAAAGCACAAAATCAATCAGCCTGTACTTGCCTCCAATAGGAATGCTTGCAGTTGTACGCGAAGCTGAAAGCTCAGGTATTTTGTCATCAAGCGTAGCTGCAAAGATAAATCCCAAAACATTATTACTTCTCATTTTCTGTCACCTCCGTATCACTGTCAATCATAGCTTTTGCCTTGATAACAGCATTGTCAGCAATTTTTGTGTTGGCGCCGATAACTGTGATGCCCCAGTCATCACGATTTTCAACATTCTCAGGACGCTCGCCAACCTTAGCATTTTTGCCGATTACCGTGTTTTCAGCTACAATTGCAAATTGAACATTTGCGCCGTCCTCAATAACAGCGCCCGGCATAATGATTGAAGAGTTTACAGTAGCGTTTTTACCGATGGTTACACCGGCAAACAAAATTGAAAACTCAAGATTGCCGTAAACATTGCAACCGTCGGCAACAAGCGAATTCTGAATCAGTGCTTCGTTTGAAATGTAGTGAGGCGGCATCATAGGATTGCGTGAATATATATCCTTGAGGTCAAGGGTAACATTTGGGTCAAGCAGGTCCATATTGGCTTCCCAAAGACTGTCAATGGTTCCTACATCCTTCCAGTAACCTTCAAACGGATATGCAAACATACGCTCGCCTGCGTTGAGCATAGCGGGAAGAACATCCTTGCCAAAGTCATGATTTGAGTCTTGCTTGGCTTCATCCTCTGTAAGATATTTTTTAAGCTCTTTCCAGCTGAAAATGTAAATTCCCATAGAAGCGTTTGTACTTTTCGGATGTTCGGGTTTTTCATCAAACTCATAAATTTCGCCGTTTTCATAAGTATTAAGAATACCAAATCTTGAAGCCTCAGCCAGAGGAACGTCAATTACTGCAATTGTGCAGGCGGCGTTCTTTTCTTTGTGAAACTCTAACATTTTGTTGTAATCCATTTTGTAGATGTGGTCTCCGGAGAGAATAACAACATATTCAGGGTCATAACGCTCAATATAGCTGATGTTCTGATAAATTGCATTTGCGGTTCCCGAATACCAGTCTGCACCGTTAATAGCCTGATAGGGACTTAAGCAATTCACACCGGAGTGCATACCGTCAAGGTCCCAAGGCTGACCGTTGCCGATGTATTCATTAAGTATTAATGGCTGATACTGAGTAAGTATGCCCACAGCCTCAATACCCGAGTTGACGCAGTTAGATAAAGGAAAGTCGATTATCCTATATTTTCCGCCGAATGGTACGGCAGGCTTTGCCAGCTTTTTTGTAAGAACCCCAAGGCGTGATCCCTGACCGCCTGCGAGTAGCATGGCAACTACTTCCTGTTTTGGAAACATATAATTAATACCTCCGATTTTATTGGTTGTTTATAATTATCTCTGATAGTCAGAGTTATAATCCTGTTATAATATTTAAGACTAAGTTATGTGCAATAGCTCTTTAGTTTAAAAATGGATAGCCCTCTATTAAAGGCGGTGCTTTAAGGTTGCGGTACCTCAAGCTCCTGTGTACATTTCAGATATATGACGCTGAGCGGCGGAAGAGTGAGCGAAAGCCCCTGATTGCAACCGTGAATTTTTGTGATTTGCGGAACAATTCCTGTTCCGTTAAAAACACCTGTACCGCCGTACTCAACCCTGTCAGATGAGAATATCTCATCATACAGACCGTATTTGGTAACTCCGATATTGTACTTTTTGTGCCTTGTAGGCTGAAAATTACACACTGCAATAATTTCATTGCCCAAACTGTCAGTACGTTTAAAGGCAATTACACTGTTGATATAGTCGTCATGGTGAATCCAGTCAAAACCTTTCCAGCTGGATTCAAGTTCGTAAAGCGGTCTGTTTTCAAGGTAAAATTCGTTGAGTTCCTTGAAAAACAGCTTTAGCTGGGCATGTTTTTTGTCTGAAAGCAAGTCCCACTGGAGAGATGCATTGAAATCCCATTCATCAAACTGACCTATTTCGGTTCCCATAAACGTGAGCTTTTTGCCCGGATGTGCAAACATATAAGTGATAAATGCTCTCGCACCGGCAAAGCGGTCGGTGACGGCTCCGGACATTTTATTTATAAGTGAACACTTGCCGTGAGAAACCTCATCATGTGAAATTGGCAGCAGAAAGTGTTCGGAAAAAGCGTAGAAAAAGCTGAATGTCAGGTTATCATGATTAAACGGACGCCATTGAGGATTGAGAGACATATAGTGGAGCATATCATTCATCCAACCCATATTCCATTTATAATCAAAGCCGAGACCGCCTTCCTGGATCGGACGGGTGAGCTTTGGCCAAGCTGTGTTCTCTTCGGCAAACATCATTGCGTCAGGATGATAGGTGTGTACAGCTGTGTTCAGACGTTTTATAAAGTTTATAGCGTCAAGATTTTGCTTGCCTCCGAATTTATTAGGCGCCCATTCGTTTTCCTTTTTACCATAATCAAGATAAAGCATAGAGGAGAGCGAACCGATTTTAATACCGTCGATATGGTATTTATCAAGCCAGAACATAGCAGATGAAACAAGAAAACTGACTACTTCATTGCTTGAAAAATCAAAAATTGCGGAGTCGCATTTGTCAGCGCTTAAATCTGTGCTTTCATACAGCTTTGTGCCGTCAAATTCGGAAAGTCCGAAAGAATCTTTAGGAAAATTCGAGGGAACCCAGTCAATTATTACTCCGATGCCTGCACAATGCAGTTTGTCAATCAGGTACATCAAATCATCAGGAGTGCCATAACGTGAGGTGGCGGCAAAATAGCCTGTGGTCTGAAATCCCCAGCTTTCATTATGAGGATATTCAGTTAAAGGCATAAACTGAACGTGAGTGTAGTGCATATCGCATAGATATGGAACAAGCTCATCGGCAATATCACGATAATTGCTAAAACTGCCGTCGGGATTCCTTTTCCAAGAACCGATATGCATTTCATAAATGTTCATAGGTAAACTGAAGTGGTCGCAATTTTTGTGTTGCTCAAACCATTCTTCGTCATTCCATATGTATTTGTCCGTATCATAAATAACAGAAGCGTTGTTGGGACACTTTTCCGAAAAAAATGCAAACGGATCGGATTTGAATATTTTTTTAAATTCAGGAGTTTCTATGCAGTATTTATAGCTTGTAAGAGCAGTTATACCTTCAATAAAAAGCTCCCAAATTCCGTTATCAATCTTATTCATATAGTGGGAGGTGTTATTCCAGTCGTTAAAGCTGCCTGCAACCGACACACTGAGCGCATTTGGTGCCCAAACACGAAATACAACACCATCACGTTCATCTCGATTTACGAGGTGAGCACCGAATATTTCATAAGAACGCACAGCTTCGCCTGAGTGAAATAGCTCAAGTGCAGTATTAACCTCGTCAAAGCTATAATTCATATATTCAACTCCTTGCTAAAAACACCAATAGGATAGTTTATATTCCTATTTATATCATACCAAAAAAATATGTTAATTTCAAGCAAATTAGGAAATTTTAAAACTAAAATTTCGTGTAATTTTTATAAATGTTGACTAAAAATACATATAAATTCATTATATTTACTAAATCTTGCTTTGTTTTTACCTGCTGATGCTCTGTAAGCAAAATCGGGTAAGCAATTGCTCTTATATGATTTGTCCAACAGGTCGGCAAACTAAAGAAATAGTCAGTCAGATAATGTTTATTCAAAGTTAACATAGATAAAAATTAGGAAGAATGTTCTGCCGTACTGTAAAGTGACAATAATACTCCAAAAAAAGGGCTGTCCTCTTTGAGGACAGCCCCGCTGTTAAATCAATTTATCAGCCTAATTCAGCAAAATATTTGATTGTTCTAACCATCTGGCTTGTGTATGAGTTTTCATTGTCATACCATGAAACAACCTGTACTTCGTAGAGGTCATCAGAAATCTTTGAAACCATTGTCTGAGTAGCGTCAAAGAGTGAGCCGTACTTCATACCGATAACGTCTGAAGATACAATCTGATCTTCATTATATCCGAATGACTCAGAAGCAGCAGCCTTCATTGCAGCGTTGATGCCTT
>CAYQXN010000096.1:0-6544 GCA_964421585.1 uncultured Ruminococcus sp.
CACCAATGCTCCGCCAAAATTTTCTGTAAGACTCATAGCTGATTTATATATATTTCGTGTTTTTGTATCAAGGCACTCCAAAACAGCCTCCAAATCTCCGTTATTGTAAGCTGTCAAAAAACTGTCAATGCGTGCTGCAATCAGTTCTTCATCACTTGCATCAACCGGTTCTATATCACTTATAAAATTATTTAGCGAGCATGCTGACATTGTTATACATATAAAGCACAGTACCAAAGATATAGACATAGATAAAAAGTGTTTCATTGTAACAATACCCCGTTTTTTATCAATATGTAAAAATTCGATTTAGTTATACCCTATTTTACTTTTACACATTTTTTTAGCCGTCTTGAAAATTATGTCTCAATTATACACTAAAGGTATTAATTTGTCAACACTTTAGTTTATATTTTATGACCTTTAGGTCATTGATAGTGATTGGTATGTGTAATATGATACATATATCAATACCTTTAGGGCAGGAATAAGCATATGGAAAGAGAAGAACTTACAAGAAAAATCGGAGTAAATATAAGAAAATTCAGACTAAAAAAGGACATAAGCCAGGAGGCTTTGTCCTTATCAGCAGGGTTTCATCCCGCATATCTGGGTAGATTGGAGCGCGGTGAAAAATGTCCTACTATCGACACGCTTTACAAAATTTGTGATGCCCTGGAAATTTCGGTCTGCGAGATTCTGAGCTTTGAGGACAATACACAGTCCTCAGGCATAGAAGCAATTTACAGAATTGAAAAGGCTATCGAAAATCTTTCCGCTTCACGGCAAAACAAAATTGCCGAAATAGTTGAAAATATAGTTACATTAACAGAAACCGAGGTATGAGCAACTGACTCTGCCTCGGCTTATTGATAAACAATATTATACTTTTAATTACTCTCTTGAAATGCCAATCATAAGAGTGTCCAACTGGCGTTTTACTTAAAAATATGTTTTTCCGAGGATGACCAATGGTCGTCCCTAAGCGCTAATTATAAAGACAAATCTCATCTCAATCAGAAAAATCAGCATTGCTGAAAATTCCATAGTTGAAAATTCCATATATGTAAATTTCCGGGCAAAAGTTCTTTGATTTTAAACAAGTCATCTGCCTGATTTGACTGTTGGGACTCCCGACAATCTATATTTATCTGATAAAATAACTTCTTTACGATTTTAAAAAATACCGACTAATAAATACATCGGTGGATTTTATTGATATAAAATATGGCGTATCTGAAAGCTTTGAACTTTTAGATACGCCTAAAATATGATATTTATTAATAAGGGAGTATTATTTTTATCGGCTCATAGCTTGCGTCTGTTGTTCCGTTGCCCAACTGTCCGTAGTCATTATTTCCAAACGCATACAGTTCTCCGTCTGTGGTTATCACCAAACTATGATTTCTTCCAAAAGCGACAGACTTTACATCGCTCTTTACCTTTGTTGGTTTTTCGATGTCGCCTGTTGTGCCGTTACCAAGCTGTCCGCTGCCATTGCTTCCCCACATATACAGGTCACCGTCCTCGGTTATAGCTGCATTGCTGATATTAATGGTATTAACATCCGGCATATAATGACCGGTTTCAAAGGAAGCTACATTACTAATTATTTTTTTTGGCTTAAGGCTGTCTTCTACTGTTCCGTCTCCGAACTGTCCGTGGTTATTATTGCCCCACATATACAAGTCGCCGTCCTCGGTTATTGCGGCACTGTAAATAGGGAATACATTTGGTGAGTTTTCAACAAAGCTTTGTGTTTCTGCATATGTGGCTTCGCCAAGAGTTACTGATTTTACATTACTCAATACCTTTATAGGGGTTAAGCTGTCGTCAGTAGTTCCGTCTCCAAGCTCTCCATAGTAATTTTTTCCCCACATATACAGGTCGCCGCCTTCGGTTATTGCGGCGCTGTGACTTCTTCCAATACTTACCAATTTTACATCGCTCATTATTTTTTCGGGTTCAGTAATATTATCGGTTGTTCCGTTGCCGAGCTGACCGTAGAAGTTATAACCCCACACATACAAATCACCATTATCGGTTATTGCTGCACTGCTATGCCCTCCTACAGATACGTAATTTACATTGTCCATTACCTTTTCAGGTGTTGTAGTTCCGCTGCCTGTGGTTCCGTCTCCAAGCTGTCCGTATTTGTTATCGCCCCACATATACAGTTCGCCGTCCCCGGTTATTGCCGCATTATGACTGCCTCCAACACAGACAGACTTCACATTGTCCAGAATTTTTTCCGGTGTACTGCTGCCGGTTGTTGAACTGGATTTCACCTTATTCCACATATAAAGCTCGCCGTCCTCGGTTATTAAAGACGCCGTATATATGCTGTCTGAAACATCATCAAGACTTATATACTTTACATTACTCATTAACTTTTTCGGCACTGTTATATTGCTGAGCACAGAGGTAGAAATTTCTTTTGTGCCAACCGTTTGAATAGATTCAAAGCTGTCAAAGCCCCAAAAATACATATCACCGTTATCAGCCAGACAGGCGCTGTTGTTTTTTGCAAGGCTTATCACACTTGCGTTAGCATCAGTTTCCGGTATTGCTGCTGAATTATTTAAATTTACAGTTGAACTGCTTGCATCATGTTTTTCATTTGCACCATTGCTGCATGCACAAAGTGAAAAGAATAACGCCGCAGTTAAAATAAGAGAAAAAATTTTCTTCATAAAATCACCTTAAATTTATTAATATATATGATTATATGCTATCCATAACAGTTTGTCAATATTACAAATAATTCGTATTTCTACCTTGTAATGCTAAAAATCACTTCTCTTATACTAACTCCTGATTAAAAGCCTTAATATATGTTAGAGGAAATTTTCACAGAACAAATCAGTGAAAAATACAAGGTTTCCGACATATGAAAACAATCAAATTATTTATGCGGAATTTATTGCAACAGCCGTTAACGTTTTTATTAAATTTATATATTGGCATACATAAAAGGCACAATGCTTGACTTAATATGCACCAAAAAAGCCAGACACTTTTGGAGGTACATATCAGTTAGAAGCATTGTGTCTTTTAATTTGAAGAAGCACTGATTAAGCGATTCCTTAAAGTATGGAATTATTCAGTAACTTCTATGTTTATATCGTCGTCAAAAGAAAGAGTTTCCTCATAGACATTTGTTATGTCGTCATCAGGTTTCTGAACATAATTGCTCTCAAGCTGTACGCTTGAATATTTCTTCATACCTGTGCCGGCAGGGATAAGCTTACCGATACATACATTTTCCTTAAGACCAACAAGCGGATCAATCTTGCCTTTGATAGCGGCGTCGGTGAGAACTCTTGTTGTTTCCTGGAAGGATGCGGCAGAAAGGAAACTGTCTGTTGCAAGCGCTGCCTTAGTAATACCGAGGAGCATCTGAGTAAACGTAGCAGTTCTGAGCTCCTCTTCACCCTCTGCAATACGCCTTTTAATCTGCTCGTTTTCGTAAAGAACCTCGTTTTTGTCGTAGGTCTGACCTGACATAAATCCGGTATCGCCTGCGTCATCAACTCTTACCTTACGCATCATCTGACGAACAATAACCTCAATGTGCTTATCGTTTATTTCAACACCCTGCAAACGGTATGTTGACTGAACCTCTGAGATAAGGTAGTTCATTACGGCATTAGGGCCGAGGATTTCAAGAATATCGTGAGGATTTACCGCACCATCGGTAATCTTGTCACCCTTCTTAATCTGCTGACCCTCCTGAACCTTTACACGGAAACCGAAAGGAATGAGATATGCTCTTTCATCGCCTGTTTCCTTATTATAGATAACAGCGTGGCGAGCGCGCTTGATTTCCTCAAAACGAACCTCACCGTCAATTTCGCTTATGATTGCAAGACTCTTTGGCTTACGTGCCTCAAACAGCTCTTCAACACGCGGAAGACCCTGAGTAATATCTTCTGCCGAAGCAACGCCGCCCGTATGGAAGGTTCTCATTGTAAGCTGTGTACCAGGCTCACCGATTGACTGAGCTGCAATAATACCAACAGCCTCGCCCACTGTAACAGGCTGACGGTTTGCAAGGTTAGAGCCGTAGCACTTGCGGCAGGCACCGTGCTTTGCACGACAGGAAAGAACTGAACGGATTTTGATGCTGTCAACACCGCTGTTTACAATGATGTCAGCCTCTTTATCACTCATCATTACGTCTTTTGATACAAGAACATTACCATTTGAGTCGCAGAAATCATCAAGCAGATAACGACCGATAAGACGCTCGTGCATACCCTCAATTACATTTGACTCGCCTGCCTTGATGTCAAATACCTCAAGACCCTCTGTTGTACCGCAGTCGTCCTCACGAATGATAACCTCCTGAGATACGTCAACAAGACGACGAGTAAGGTAACCTGAGTCAGCTGTACGAAGAGCTGTATCGGCAAGACCCTTACGGGCGCCACGAGATGAAATAAAGTATTCGAGAATGTTCAGACCCTCACGGTAGTTAGCCCTGATAGGAATTTCGATTGTCTTACCTGATGTATTGGCAATAAGTCCGCGCATACCGGCAAGCTGTCTGATCTGGCTCATACTACCACGGGCACCTGAGTCAGCCATCATAAAGATTGGGTTATAACGATCAAGATTCTTCTGAAGTGCGTCGGTAACATCATTTGTTGCCTTCTCCCATATGCGAAGAACCTCTTCATAACGCTCCTCATCTGAACGGAGACCCATCATAAATTCGTCACGGATTACGTCAATCTCTTCCTCAGCTCTTGCAATTATTTCTTTCTTTGCAGGAGGAATAACTGCGTCACAAACCGCAACTGTTATTGCGCCCTTTGTTGAGTATTTATACCCCTGAGCCTTGATATTATCAAGAACCTCGCTTGTCTTTGCCGTACCGTGAATTGTATAGCATTTGTCAATAATCTTCTTAAGACCCGACTTGCCTACAAGGAAGTCAATCTCAAACTTGAAACGGTTTTCGGGAATGCTTCTGTCAACAAATCCCAAATCCTGAGGAATAGGGTTGTTAAAGATAATCTTGCCAATTGTTGTATCAACAATTGCAGACTCAAGCTTACCGTCGATTTCAATCTCACGGCGAACCTTGATTTTTGAATGAAGCTCAATAACACCTGACTGATAAGCCATCATAACTTCATCAACATCACGGAACACCTTGCCCTCGCCGCGCTCACCGTCTTTGTCGAGTGTGAGGTAGTAAGAACCGAGAATCATATCCTGTGTAGGAACTGTTACAGGCTGACCGTCCGAAGGCTTGAGCAGATTGCCTGCCGCAAGCATAAGGAAGCGTGCTTCTGCCTGTGCCTCGGCTGAAAGCGGTACGTGCACAGCCATCTGGTCGCCGTCAAAGTCAGCGTTGTAAGCTGTACAAGCCAAAGGATGAAGCTTAAGCGCACGACCCTCAACAAGAACAGGCTCAAATGCCTGAATACCAAGACGGTGAAGTGTGGGCGCACGGTTAAGGAGAACAGGATGACCCTTGATTACAACTTCAAGAGCGTCCCATACATTGTCCTTTGCACGTTCAACTGCTTTTCTTGCCGATTTTATATTCTGTTCAGCCTTGGTTTCAACAAGGCGTTTCATAACGAAAGGTTTAAACAGCTCAAGAGCCATTTCCTTAGGAAGACCGCACTGGTAAATCTTCAGCTCAGGGCCTACAACGATAACCGAACGGCCTGAATAGTCAACACGTTTACCGAGAAGATTCTGACGGAAACGTCCCTGCTTACCCTTAAGCATATCGGAAAGTGACTTGAGCGCTCTGTTGTTTGGACCTGTAACAGGTCTGCCTCTTCTGCCGTTATCAATGAGTGCGTCAACTGACTCCTGAAGCATTCTCTTCTCATTGCGTATAATAATCTCAGGCGCATTGAGCTCAAGAAGCTTTTTAAGTCTGTTATTTCGGTTGATAACACGACGATAAAGGTCATTCAAATCTGATGTTGCAAATCTGCCGCCGTCAAGCTGAACCATAGGACGGATGTCAGGCGGAATTACAGGAACAACGTCAAGTATCATCCATTCAGGACGGTTGCCCGACGCTCTGAAGCTGTCAACAACATCAAGGCGCTTAAGAAGGCGAACTCTTTTCTGACCCGACGCAGTTTCAAGCTCCTCGCGAAGCTGTTCAGAAAGCACGTCAAGGTCTATTTCTTCAAGAAGCTTTTTGATTGACTCTGCACCCATGCCGGCATCAAAGTCATAATCATACTTCTCTCTCATATAATTATATTCTGATTCCGAAAGGCACTGATACTTTTCAAGATCACGGCAGTCTCCCGGATTTGTAACAATGTACTGCGAGAAATAAAGCACATTTTCAAGAAGCTTTGGTGAAATATCAAGCATAAGGGCAATTCGTGACGGAATACCCTTGAAATACCAGATGTGCGATACAGGAGCTGCAAGCTCAATATGACCCATACGCTCACGTCTGACTTTTGAACGTGTAACCTCAACGCCGCAGCGGTCGCAGACCTTGCCCTTGAAACGAATTCTCTTGTATTTGCCGCAGTGGCACTCCCAGTCCTTGGTG
>CAYQXN010000097.1:0-6528 GCA_964421585.1 uncultured Ruminococcus sp.
AGCGCAATAAGTGAATAAATATAATGTTTTAACGAAAAATACACTTTTAAAAATTTTTTTGTATTGATTTTAATTTTAAATTGGTGTATTATGACTTTGTGTAAAATTATGGGGATAATCAGATAAATATCTCTTGATTTTTTATGTTGATGTGAGGATAGTTATGAAAATTATAGTTGTTGGTTGCGGTAAAGTAGGTACTTCCATTGCAACAGAGCTTAATTCAGAGGGACATGACATTGTTGTAGTGGATATAAACCATAATGCAGTGCAGGATTTATCTGACTCGCTTGATGTAATGGGGATTGAAGGTAATGGAGCGACTTATGAGGTATTGATGGAGGCAGGGGTCTCGTCTGCCGATATAGTAATTGCTGCGGCGGCTATGGATGAGATTAACATTTATACATGTCTTATGGCTAAGGTAGCAGGAGTGGAGCATACTATTGCCAGAGTGCGTAATCCTGAATATACAAAGGATTTGTTCAGAGTTAAGGATCAGCTCGGACTTTCAATGGCAATCAATCCTGAACTTACGGCTGCCAATGAAATCAGCCGTTTGCTGCGCTTTTCGGGGGCACTTGAGATTGATTCTTTTTCAAAGGGTGCAGTCGAGCTTATCAAAGTGGCAGTTCCTCAGGATTCGCCTATCAACGATAAGAAGCTGAGTGATGTTGATATACTCAAGGGGAAGGTGCGTATTTGCCTTGTTGAACGCGACGGCGAGGTATATATTCCGAACGGTGACTTTATAATAAGAGCCGGCGACAGAGTTTCATTTGTTGCAAAACCCGATGTTGCAACAAAGTTTTTCAAACGCCTGAACCTTTCAATTGGCAAAAGCCGTGACGTTATCCTTCTTGGCGGCGGAAAAATATCTTATTATCTTGCCAAAAAGCTTATTGAGTCGGGCGCTAACGTTAAAATTATTGAAAAAAACTCTCAGCGTTGCCTTTTCCTTGCGGAGGAGCTGCCTGAGGCAGTTATCATTCAGGGTGACTGTATGGATCAGGACTTTCTTATAAGTGAGGGTGCCGACCATGCTAACGGCATTGTCGCTCTTATGGATTATGATGAGGAAAATATTCTGATTTCTTTATATTTAAAAGATGTTTCAAAGGCTAAGGTTATCACTAAGGTAAATAACGTTTCGTTTGATACAATACTTGACAGACTGAATCTTGAGTTTGTAATCTATCCCAAAAACCTTACAGGTGAGTATATTGCACGTTATATAAGAGCTGTTCAGAATTCTGAGGGCAGCAATGTTGAAACCCTGTACAGGCTAAATGATGATCGTATTGAAGCGCTTGAATTCAGAGTGCGCGGCGGTTCAAATGTAACAAAAACTCCGATTTGTGAGCTTGCGCTTAAGGACAATCTTCAGATTATATGTATTAATCGGCGCGGAAAGATTATTCTTCCGCAGGGCAGTGATGTTATTATGCCTGATGATATGGTTGTTGTGCTTACTACGCACAAAGGTCTTGGTACACTTGAGGATATTTTGAGGCGTTGAGGATAGTTTTGCGATATGAATAAACGAATTATAGTGTATATTCTGGGTTGGGTACTTATTTTTGAGGCTGCTGCAATGCAGATTGCAACGCTGACTTCATTTATTTACAGGGAACACGAAGGATTTTATTTTCTGGCTACCGGAATTGTAAGTGCCATACTCGGTTTGATTGCCATAAAGGTTAAAAAACCAAAGAATATGGTGCTTTATCAAAGGGCAGGCTTTGCAGCCACTGCGCTCAGCTGGATTGTAATGTCTCTTGCCGGTTGTGTTCCGTTCTGGCTAAGCGGGGAGATTCCCTCGTTTATAGATGCCTTTTTTGAGACTGTTTCGGGTTTCAGCACTACAGGTGCAACTATACTGACTGATATTGAGTCTCTCAGTCATGGTATGCTCATATGGCGCAGTTTTCTCAATTGGTTAGGCGGTATGGGCGTTATTGTGTTTTTGCTTGCACTGATACCAAAGCTTGGCGGTCAGCAGAATATCTTTCTTATGAAAGCGGAAAGTCCCGGTCCCATAGTAGGCAAGGCTGTTCCGCATATGCGCAGCTATGCTGCAATGCTTTACGGCATTTATATAGGACTTACTGCTGCCGAATTTGTGCTTCTTCTTTTGGGCGGAATGGGACTTTTTGATGCTGTCAATACTTGCTTTGCTACGGCAGGCACCGGCGGCTTTGGCATTCATAACAGCGGTATTGCAGCGTATAACAGCTACTATTTGCAAACTGTGATTGCTGTATTTATGCTGCTGTTCGGAATTAATTTTACTTTTTATATTTTACTTATTGCCCGAAAATTTAATCAGGCGTTTAAAATTCAGGAGCTGTGGGTATATCTTGGCATTATAGCGGTTGCAACCGCTATAATTACCTTTAATATCAGTTCAATATGCCCGACGTTGTATGATTCATTTCACCAGAGCATTTTCTATGTCGTTTCAGTAATTACTTCAACCGGTTTTGGGCTTTCTGATGTAAATATGTGGCCTGAACTTTCAAAAACGGTGATTGTAATTCTTACGTTTGTAGGAGCTATGGCGGGCAGCACGGGCGGCGGATTTAAAGTATCAAGGATTATTCTGCTGTTCAAGGAGATTCACAAGGAGTTTTCGTTGCTTATTCACCCCAGAAATGTAAAGTCGGTAAAGATGGACGGCAAAACAATTGACCATAACATAATGAGAACAACCTCAATGTATCTGGTTTTGTATATAGGTATTTTTGCATTCAGTATGCTTTTAATTTCTATCGACAACAAGGATTTTGTCACAACATTTACCTCAGTTGCCGCTTCAATTAACAACACGGGTCCGGGTTTGGGAGAAGTAGGTCCTGTTGGCAATTATGCCGATTTCAGCATACTGTCAAAGATTGTGTTCATTTTCGATATGCTTGCAGGAAGGCTTGAACTGTTTCCTTTGCTGCTGCTGTTCTCACCTTCAGCGTGGAAAAAAGGTTGATTTATAAATATCAATTTAGGATTTATCAAAAACAGGGTATGCAGAAATGCATACCCTGAATCTGTTTAACGCTGTTATACCAATTGTTATGCAAATATAAAAAATAACGAATTAGTCATCAAAGTTAGGTGACTGGATTGCATCATAGCCTGTCTCGCCGGTACGGATTTTTATAGCCTGTTTTATATAATAGCTGAAAATCTTACCGTCTCCGGGATTGCCGGTAAAGGCAGCTTTTTTGATTGCCTCAATTGTTTTTTTCTCCCATTCCTCAGACGAAACTACAATTTCAAATTTGATTTTAGGGAGCACCTGAACGTCAACCTTCTGACCTCTTACGTACTCCGACATACCTCTTTGAACACCGCAGCCTACCACCTGATAGGCTGTGATTCCGTTTACGCCGATTGCAGCAAGTGCATTCTTTACATCTACAAACATTTCGTCGCGAACTACAGCTTCAATTTTGATAAGCTGACATTCATCATTATGCTGAGCCATATTATAATCCTCCCAATATTTATTCAAGACCGTTAAATGACGGATAAGCAGATTCACCGTGCTGTGTAACGTCAAGACCGAGCATTTCATCCTTTGTGCTGACTCTGATTTTGCCTGTAAGAAGTCGAGTGATGCCATAGCATATGAGCGTGCCGACAACAGCAATTACTACTGTGATGCCGATACCTGCTGCCTGAGCGCCAAATTGAGCCCAATTTCCGTAGATTGCACCGTCATATCCGCCAATCCCCGCACTGGCAAAAATACCTGTGAGCAGACCGCCCCAGATGCCCCCTGTACCGTGACAGCTGAAAGCGTCAAGCGCGTCATCAAATCCGAATTTTTTCTTACCATATGAAATCATCATATAGCAAACAGGCGTCGTTGTCAAACCAATGATAACTGCCGCCCACACAGGAACAAAACCTGCACCGGGCGTAATTCCTACAAGACCTGCAACCATACCTGTGCATGCTCCGATAAGAGTCGGCTTTTTGTTCTTGATAATATCACAGAGCATCCATGCAAGGAGTGCGGCAGCTGCCGAAACGGCTGTTGTCATAAATGCGTGCGCAGCCTGACCGTTTGCCTCAAGGGCTGACCCCGCATTGAATCCAAACCAACCGAACATCAGAAGTGAAGCGCCGATAACAACAGTCGGAATGTTGTGAATTCTGTAGATTGCATGGTCATAATCGCGGCGTTTTCCAAGAAGAATGCAGAGTACAAGCGCCGATACACCGGAACTGATGTGTACAACGTCACCGCCTGCAAAATCGAGCGCACCGATGCCGTCAAGCCCCAGCAGACCGCCCTGACCCCATACCATATGTGCGAGCGGATAGTAAACAATGATTGACCAGAAGATAATAAATACAAACAGTGATTTAAACTTCATTCTGCCTGCGACTGAGCCTGTGATAAGCGCAGGAGTAATAACAGCAAACATCATCTGGAATTCACAGAAAACCATATTTGGTATTGCGGAATCCGATGTGTAGCCGTCTGTAAGTGAAACGCCCTCAAGACCAAGCCAGCTGAAATTACCGATAATACCGTTGTCTGAGGGAGCAAAAGAGAGCGAGTAGCCGAACAGTACCCACATAACAATACCTGTTCCTATGATGAAGATTGAAGTCATCATTGTGTTTACAACATTCTTTTTGCGTACAAGTCCTCCGTAAAACATTGCCAGACCGGGCGTCATAAAGAACACGAAAGCTGAGCAAATCAGTACAAAACCAATGTTTCCTGCGTCCATAAAAAAACCTCCGGTTGCCGATATAAGTCTAAATGGCTGAAAACAAAAGACAAATACCGAAATAAATCAAATTGCTTTAAAAGCAAAAATTAAGTCCACCTTTTTAGGATAATTGCAATTTACAAAACAATAAATTGCATATTTCTCGAAAAATAAGGTGAACTTCCTTGTTCAAAAAATTAAATTTTGAAACTTAAAAACCAGGTGCATAATGTTGCAGCCTGAATAACTAATTAAATTATACAGCGAAATTCACAAAATGTCAATACGTTTTTGTGAAAAATAAAAGCTGCCTTGCAATTTGTATGTATGATATACTTTTAAAAGCAATAATAGATGCCAATTTGTAGAATTTGCAGGATTTTTGAAAAATCTTGCAAAAATCCTCAAAAAATTTGCTTTTTATTATGCTGTTTATTATTCTAATAAGTTATTTAAATTTGTAGTTGACATTTCGTCACTATTATTATATAATAAATATAAAAACAGGAAATAAGTTGTAATTTTTAGATTATTTTTCTTAATTATACTGTAATTAGGAGGGAAATGATTTTGAGAAATGGAAAATTAAAAATGCTGACATCGGTGGTCTTGTGTTTTATTTTAGTATCAATGGCAGTATTACCGTCTTTTGCTGTTGATGTCAATTCCGCAGATAGTACTGTTGATACTGAAAGCGAGATTGTATCGGACGAGGATTTAAGTGAAGAAGATATATGTCTTGGGTTATTACCTGATGAATATGATCGTTTGGTAGTTGATGAAGATTTTTCTGAGATTAACGGATATTCTTCTTATTATGACCCACGAGAAGACGGAATAATAACGAGTGTGAAGGATCAATATCCATTCGGTTTATGCTTGGATGTATGCAACAGCCTCAGCTGCTGAACAATATGTATCGAAAAATTACGGTTCTAAATTTGATATTTCGGAGTTGCATGGTGCAGTAGCACTGTCGAGTTTTATTAATATTTATAATGATGTTATAGGATATTATAATAGCCGATTTAATGTTGGAGGTGATTTTTGCTTTTCAGCTCAATATTTTACAAATTGGAATGAGCCGATTGGTATGAGCTGCTCTTGGAACTCCGTTATTTCCGGAGCGACCGATGAAACCTACAAGGTTACCGACAATGATTTTTTAAGGTATATAAGAGTTGCTGTAAGTTCGAAGAATAAATACGGAAATGTTGAATATCCTTGCACGGTATATTCGGATGCTACCGCGATGGTTGAGCTTTATCTGGGTGATGTGAATTTGGATGGAGAGGTAACAATTGCCGATGTTACTCTATTGCAAAAATATATTTCAGATATGGTTGATTTAAATAAAGAACAGTTATTGACTGCCGATGCAGACAAAAACGGCAGTATAAATATAGATGATGCAACAACAATACAAAAAGTTCTTGTTGATATAATTACATTTTAAGGAGTGGAATTTATGAAAAAATTACTATGCCTAATACTTTCTGCTGTGCTGTTAATGGGTACGCTTTCAATAACGGCTTTTGCAACTGAAGAAGTATTGGAAACCGGTGTTTATTATGATATGTCAGGTTATGATGCAACTGTGCTTCCGACAGCATCTACTCTTGATGCAGAGAACGAGCTTAAGGTTAAGGAGGCTTATGTTGAGCAAAGCCGTTTGCAGATGACAACGGACGATGTTGAGGTCGATTACTACGGCTCTGTTAGCAGCGGCGCCTTACTTGTTGCCCCTGCTTTCTGGGGTGTTTCCACTAATATTAAGACATATATGGTTATAGGTTCATAC
>CAYQXN010000098.1:0-6461 GCA_964421585.1 uncultured Ruminococcus sp.
GAATACCATTGCAATATCTCGGTCCTTAGGAGCAACATCGTTAGCAAGCATATCGCCGATATATAATTCACCCTTAGAAATATCCTCAAGACCGGCAATCATTCTAAGTGTTGTTGATTTACCACAACCGGAAGGACCGACAAGGATAATGAATTCCTTATCAGCAATCTCAAGATTGAAATCCGTAACAGCAGTAACACCGCCGTCATAGATTTTGTAAACATGTTCAAGTTTTACATTAGCCATTATAAATAACCTCCAATAATCCATAAAGTAATAATGCTTTATTACATTTATTATCTTATCACTTTAATCTGCATTTTACTATACCGATTTTAACTAAAGTTTAAGTTAATATTTTATTAAAAACTGATACATGCTAAAAAACAGAACAGTTTTTTAGTGTATATTGCCGATAAAAATTAACTTTATATCCAAATTTGTCAGAATTTTACTCGCTCCAATAGGCAATTTGCCATCCAAGCATAATTTTCCAATTGAAATTCGTTGAAGATGCACAACATTTAATCCACAACATGAAAACATCTTTTTTACTTGATGAAATTTACCTTCACATATTGTCACAAGTCCGTATTTTTTGTCATTATTATATATTTCAAGCTTTGCAGGCAGGCACCTCGTTCCGTCGGCAAATACAATCCCCTGCTCAAATTTTTTTATTGTTTCATCCTTAATTTCTCCGTCAAGCTGTGCAATATACCTTTTTTCTACGTGCTTTTTTGGAGATAACATTCTGTGAGCAAAATCGCCGTCATCAGTAATAATCAGCAGTCCCTCCGTGTCCTTATCAAGTCTGCCTGCCGGAAAAAGCCCTTTCCTTTTGTATTCATTCGGAAGCAAATCAATGACTGTCCGCTCGTGCTTGTCCGTACTTGCAGAAAGAACTCCTGCCGGCTTATTCATCATTATATACAAGTGCTCGCTGTACCCAAGAGCCTGTCCGTTCACGGAAATAGAATCGTTTTCTGCGTCAAGCTTTGTCTCTGGCTTTGTGCATAATTCGCCGTTGACAGTAACCTTACCGCTTCTGATAAGTTTTTGAACCTCTCTGCGGCTGCCAATGTTCTGTGAAACCAATATTTTATCAAGTCTTTCCATATCAAAGCAGAGACTTATTCTCGTCCCCATACTCTCCGTTTGTAAGATGTCCGCCGATTACCCTGCCGTTACAAACAAGGATTACAGCGTATTTTTCAGTTGAATCTTCAAGCTCATATGTAATCTTTTCGGCCTCCCTGCCCTTAAAACGGCTCAAATCAAGCCCGATTTTCTTTTGCAGATTGTTGTAATCGTCATATACCTCATTGAAATCCCCGGGAATCACAATGCTTTCGCTTTTTCTGGAATCGGCGACAGGCTCGAGTCCGAATTGCTTAAGAAAGCCACATTCTCCACCCACTGTTTCGGCAACAAGCGAATATCTGCCCACCTCATCACAGGTAGCGCTGTCCGGTATTTTATTGCTGTTTGCAAGGCTCACTGCAACTACTATTGCTATAACAACAATACAGGCCATTACAATAAGAGCTGTTTTACCTAATTTAAATCTGAAATTCAATACAAACATTTAAGCGCCCCCGCATAATCATTATACAATAAATAATTATTTACACTAATAACCATTTAACTATACAATAATATGCGGAAAAGCTGTCTTTAATGTTAATCTTTCATCAGGTCAATAATTTCACCAGGTGTTTTTGCAAATTTTCTCGCACCCTCATTCATCATCTGAGGCACAGTGCCGTAGCCGTACTTAACGCCGATAAAATCAACGCCGCACTGCCTTGCTCCTCTGGCATCAAAATATGTATCGCCGAGTATCACCGTTTTTGATCTGTCATTTTCTTCGTCGCCTCCGAGCGATTTTATCGCATATGGAATCAAGTCCTTTTTATCCTTGCGGCTTCCGCTGAGGGTTGAGCCGCACACGGCGTCAAAGTAATCTCTGACGCCGAGGTATTCAACAATCTCCTCGGCAAATTTTTCATATTTTGAGGAACACACCGCAATTTTTGCACCGCTCTGCTTAAGAGTTTTGAGCACATCAGCAATTCCGTCATACAGCTTATTAATAAGCTTTCCCTTTGTGTCGTAAAAATCACGATACAGTTCCACTCCCCGCCTACAATCAGCTTCGTTAAAATGACAGATATTTCTGAACGTATCAATAAGCGGAGGACCGATATACAAGGAATAGTCGTCAAGATTCGGCAAAGGTTTGTTCATTGATGTAATTGCATATTCAAGAGAAGCCCTTATTCCGCTTGCACTCTCGCTGATTGTGCCGTCAAGGTCAAACAGAATATATTTATAATTAATCATCAAACTTTTCATCAGCCTTTTTCTGAAATTTTGCAGCTTTTACGCTCACTCTTGTGTGGGTGCCCTTTGCAATTACTCCCTTTTTATCCTCTGCATGCACCTCAAACCTGAACGTTCTGCCGTCACTTTCAATAAGTCTTGCTGTTGCAGTAACATCTGCACCAATCGGAGTAGGGCTTGTGTGCTCAATTGAAATCATTGTGCCCACAGTTGTAAGCTCCTCATTTCCAAGCTCATTTTGGGCAAGATCAGCCGCTGCATTCTCCATAAGAGCCACTACGGCAGGGGTCGCAAGCACCATCAAACTGCCGCTGCCCATTACAACCGCCATATTTTCCTCGTCTGCCCTGATTGTTTTTGATAAGATTTTTTCCGACATAATAATTCCTTTCCGGTTGTTTATCTGAATTTTATGTGCTATAATAATATGAAATTATATTATTATTATACTATATTATTGAAAATTAGGCAAGTCACAGCCGAATATATTTTGAGGAGAATTACTAATGAAATTAGGTATCGTTGGTTTACCAAACGTAGGAAAAAGCACACTGTTTAATGCTATTACAAATGCAGGCGCTCAAAGCGCCAACTACCCGTTCTGCACAATTGAGCCGAACATCGGAGTGGTTGCAGTTCCCGACAAGCGCCTTGATGTGCTTGCAGAGATGTATGACCCTGACAAATACACCCCTGCATCAATTGAATTTGTTGACATTGCAGGTCTTGTAAAAGGAGCCTCAAAGGGCGAAGGACTGGGCAACAAGTTCCTTTCAAACATTCGCGAATGCGACGCTATCGTTCACGTTGTACGCTGCTTTGAGAATGACGACATCATTCACGTTGAAGGCAACATTGACCCTGCACGTGACATTGAAACAATCAATCTTGAGCTTATCCTCTCTGACATTGAGATGATAGAACGAAGAATTGACAAAACAAAAAAGATGCTCAAGGGCGATAAAAAATATCAGAAGGATATTGAATTTTACGAGAAAGTTCAGAAGTCTCTTGAAGAAGGCAAACCTGCAAGAAGCGTTGAATGTGACGAAGATGAAAAGGCACTTCTGGCTGATGTTGCACTGCTCACAAGCAAACCCGTAATTTATGCTGCAAATATGAGTGAAGATGATTTTTCAAACGGCATAGACAATAACAAAGGCTATAAGGAAGTTCAAAATATTGCCGCTGCCGAAAATTCGGGTGTATTGCCAATTTGCGCTCAGGTTGAGGAAGAAATTGTAGAAATGGATAATGAAGAAAAGGAAATTTTCCTCGCCGATATGGGACTTGACGAGAGCGGACTTGACCGACTTATCAAAGAATGTTATTCGCTGCTCGGTCTTATCAGCTACCTTACAGCAGGTAAGCAAGAAGTTCGTGCGTGGACAATCAAAAACGGCACAAAGGCACCTCAGGCAGCAGGCAAAATTCACTCCGACTTTGAGCGCGGCTTTATCAGAGCAGAGGTTATTGCATATGACGACCTTATTGCCTGCGGCAGTATGACAGCTGCAAAAGAAAAAGGACTTGTCCGCAGTGAAGGCAAGGAGTACATAATGAAAGACGGCGATGTTGTTCTCTTTAGATTTAATGTATAATTCTTTTATAGAATTTTTCTTTCGCCATTTATCACGACAAACCTGAAAACATAAGTAAATTATTTTTATAAAAGGATACCGCAAATCGGATAAGATTTACGGCATCCTATTTTGTTATGCTGATAACAACGCTTAAATTTGTCAGTATAATACTTTGTTCATAAATCTTATGAGAATAATATATATATCCGAATTTTTTTAAGTGAATAGTAAGTACACTGTCTGCAAAAGATTGCATTACTTTATCGCACACGAGCATTATTGTAGCTTTAATTGTAGTGTCAATTGTAGGTTTGTCACCCCTTTTCCTTTACTTGACAAGGCAGCAGTTGGAATAATATAATAAAAATAATATTTATAATACTAATTTATCGAACAATTAACATACTGTGTTAAATCAATTAAAAATAAAGAAATCATATAAAAGAGAATTCAAATGGAGGAAAAAAAGTATCGTATTCTGCTTCTGACTAACTGCTATTCGGATAACTGCGGAGATCAGGTAATAGAAGCCTGCGATATTTCACTAATATCGGCAGCTATGAAAAATCTGGGGCTGAATGAAGCAAATTATAAAATACTCAGTCTTGACGCTTCTATTACAGAAAAATACGTAAAAACAAAAGATGAAAGTTATCTGAAAAAGGCAGAAAAATTAATTATGGAGTCAGATATGGTTCTTTTTGGCGGAGCACCATTATTCAACTACCAATATCAGATTTTCTATGAAAGAACAGCTGTAACTCTTGAAATAGCCAATAAGCACCAAAAACCTGTTATTTTTTCGGCAATCGGAATAGAATCATATGACGAAAATAATCCAAAATGTCAACGCCTGAAAAAGACGCTAAACTTTGACTGTGTAAAACAAATAACCACCAGAGATGGTTTTGACGAATTAAAACAATATAAAGCTAATCCCAAAATGCTGATAGACAGGGTTTCCGACCCCGCTGTTTTCAGCGCTCAGGTGTTTAAGAACTTTACGGATAATACTGCAAACAATACTTCGACGGATAATTCCCAAGCTAAAAAAAGATTGGTATTTTTGTTTTCCGTGCAAACGGATTCCTGGATAACAAAATTTCTTTCACAAAAGAAGACTCCGCAAAATTATGGAAGGACATAATCTCCGAGTTAGAAAACAAAAATTACGACTATACCCTGCTTGCAAGCGGAAATTTTGGCGATGAAGCATTCCTTGATTATTTAATCAGGCATCACGGCATAAATGAAAACAAATGTCTGTTCAATATGAACTGTCCTGAAAAATTAGTAAATAAAATATCATCGTTTGACGCCGTAATTTCCTGCCGTTTGCATCCCAGCATTATTTCTTTTTCTTTGGGTGTTCCCAGCGTCGGCATCATCTGGAATTCAAAAGTAAAGCATTTTTATCAATGCTGCGGATACGCAGACAGAGTATTTGATGTCAGCACAATAAATTCCGTTGATATAGTTACAAAATTAGACGCTATAATCGAAGAGGGAGTTTCTAAAAACGAAGACTATTTGATGTCTGTTTATAACCGTTTGTTTGAAGGAATTAAAACAGCATTTAATTTAACAGATAACAAAGCACATCCTTATGACTATTCTGCACTTATACAGCACATCACACCGTATGCAGGAACCTCAGATGACGAATTTGAAAATAAGGCAAGGAGAAAATCCCGCAGGATTTATAATGTCCTAAATGAACGTTTTAGTAAAATTAACAATTACTCAAAGGAAATTAAGTCATTAAAAAATGATATAAAATCTTTAAAAACTAATATAACTGATTATTATGAAATGTTCTATCATAGCGGAAAGAAAGGATATGGTATAGCCCCAATTGACAAATGGGAAAATCTTATAGATGGAAAAATGAATATCCTAAAATCCAAGGCAATAGAATGCAAGGTGCAGAGTAAAATTAAAAATGACGGAAACGAAATGTTTTCAGGACGCCTATATCAATGCGATCAAAAATTTCAAGGATGGATTATGCGGTTTCGTATTGGACAAACCTGGTTCTGGTACCTTGAAGACGGTTCTTATTGTGTTAAAAACCAATTTATCCCAGCGTTCATTCGATGACGGTCCGGGAGGAAATAGTCCTTACGGCGGAAATCTGATAGAAAAAATGCTCGGTAAATGTACTTTTGAAAAAGATGAACTTCGCGCAGTAAAAACCTCTTATTCGTTTGAATATTTTAATTTACTGTCAAAGGTTAATGCATTGAGAATATTAAATGCAGGCAAAAAAGAGTATTAACTAATAATGAGCGCAATCAGATTATTCATCTTGCATTTAGTAAAAATTCTATAACCTTTAGCTCAATACGCAAAGAATTAAAATTATCTGACGGTGAAATTTTCAATATTTCGTACGGTGACAAGTCAGCTGATGAAGTGGAAAAGAAAACCAAATTTACATATCTTACCGCATTCCATACCTTCAAAAAAGCATATGGTGATAAGTTTGAAAGAACGTGAATCAAGAGCGCCGTAAAATAAGGCGCAACAAAA
>CAYQXN010000099.1:0-6415 GCA_964421585.1 uncultured Ruminococcus sp.
ACATAGAAAGGAGCTTTCCATGTCGATCTCTTTGCTGCATTAAAGAATAGATATACACCGGAAGAATCTGATTCTGTCTTAGCATACTTATATACGGCAGATGTTGTTTTTGAACCGTCGGTTGCTGTAACCGTGAGGTTAATTGTCTCGCCGCAGTTATAGTCAGAACCAATGCGGATTGTAACTGTGCCTGTGTATGTAACAGGTGTTGAATCATCAAGGCAGTATGTGCCTGATTTTGCATTGTCAAGACCAAGTGTTACAGTCATTGTGTCGCCGCTGAAGCTGCCGCTCTCAACAGAAACTGTATTTCTTGGAGTTGTTGTGGCATTGTAAACAACAGCAACGCCTGTTGAGCCGATATTACCTGTAAGAACACCGCCTGAAACAGTAAACTTATTGCCCGTTATTGTATCTGTATATGTGCCGTCAGCAATACCTGTGCCTGAAATACTTACGCTTGCTGTTGTTCCTACGCAGTTTGCAAGAACAATACCGCTTGTGCCTCTTGCAACATATGCTACATTACCTGAATAACCGAGTTTCTCAGACTGACCTACAAAGTTATTATGGAATTTGTTGATTTCAGAAACAGCTGTGCTCTTGTATGTTGTATCTGTGCCTGCTTCGCCCATAAGAGCTGAACCCGGACGTGCAAAATATAGAGCGGTTGCATCCTTTCTTGAAGCAACAATAGCCCATGCCTTTACGACATTCTCATCGGATACGCCTGCTGTATTTGAAAGACCGGCAGAACCTGATGTGCCCTCATATGTGTCGTGAGACTCAGCCCAAAGAACAGCATTTGACGCACTCACACCTGACTTATATGTAGCAGATGACGCAGATGTTGCATTACCTCTTGTTACATAGTAAAGTACAGAATCACTTGTTTTGTTATCAGTAACATTGATATAATTTGTGTAATAGCTGTATGATCTGCCGTTACCACAGGTGTTGAGAATTTCACCGTAGATATAAAGGTCACCGCCTGTTTTCTGGGTATAATACTTCTCTGCTGCGCTTGTGATATTAGGCCAGTAATCAGATGCATAAGCGCCGTCAGAAGGTGTCTCTATGTGCTTTGCTGCATCAAAACGGAAACCGTCAACACCGCAGTCAATGCACTCCTTGAGAAGTGAGATTACAGCAGCCTGAACATTTGCGTTGCTTGTGTTAAGGTCAGGACAAGATGAAACGTGACCTTGAACAACAGATTGAATTGAACTGTCATCAGTACCGCCTGTGTAGCTATGGAAGTATGTGCTGATGTTGTTGTAGAAATCCGGCTGGTATGTAGCAACCTGAGAGCTGACTGAGTTTGGATCAGTCTCAACCTCATTGCCAAAATGGTTTGATACAATATCGCAGATAATCTTAATTCCATACTTGTCAGCCTCTGTACAGAGTGAAGTAAGCTCATCCTTTGTTCCTAGCCAACTGCTCTGAGCAATAGACATACTTACAGGCTGATACAGCTTCCACCACTGACCTGCTACATCCATTGATGAACCATAGTCCTTTGGCTGCTGAACAGGAGAAGTCTGAACAGTGGAATAGCCTGCAGCTGCAATTGCAGGAAGATTTTCCTTGATTGTGTTGTAAGACCAGTTGAATGCGTGGAGAATAACTCCGTCGCCTACTTCGGTCTGAATAGCAACATCATCTGAAACGGATGATGCTACAGCATCAGGTGTTTCCGCTGCATTTGCAACAGCTGTAAATGCAAGTGAAGAAGTAAGCATTGCAGCCGCAACAACAAGGCTTGCAATCTTTTTGAACTTTTTCATATTCAAAAACATCCTTTCAATAAATTTTCACCATAATTATAACAAATTTGCATTAAAAAGTATATATTTTAAGTCACAAATTACACAAGTATTTTTTGTGCAAATTTTACTGTAATAAGTAGGTTCGATTTATATACAGATTATTAAAAATAAATTTGGTAATATTTTACCAATTTTACCGCCGCAAAATTATTTTCATTGATTTCACTTCAATCCGATTGACAATTTTGCCATATTAGAATATAATTTGATATGTATATCAAACTATGCTATATATCATGGTATGTCTTTACAAACATGTAAAATTGTAAGGGCGGACTGTGTTCGCCTGCAAATGTTTTATCTGCAGCAACACCGCCCGTCTTATTTATTTATCTCATAAACAATATTGATAATATATTATATGTGACGCCTGATATAAAAATGATAGCTCCATGCTATAAATCAGGAATTCAGTATAATACATTTTTACAAGGGACAGGGGTGTATAAATGGAACAGACGGCAAAGAAGACAATAGTATCCTTAAAGGATATATTTATCAGGTTCGATGGCGAAGTAATTCTCAACCATATAAATCTGGATATTTGCGAAAAAGAATTTGTAACAATTCTTGGTCCGAGCGGCTGTGGCAAAACAACAACGCTTCGAATAATCGGTGGATTTATTGAACCCGAAAGCGGTGACGTCTTCTTTGACGGAAAGCGTATTAACGGCACTCCGCCTAACAAACGCAATGTTAACACCGTGTTCCAAAGATATTCTCTATTTCCTCATTTGAATGTTTTTGAAAATGTTGCTTTTGGACTTAAGCTGAAAAAAGTTCCAAAATCAGAGATAAAAAATAGGGTAACTAATATGCTGAAGACTGTTGACCTTAAGGGCTATGAAAAACGTTCGGTTTCAAAGCTTTCGGGAGGTCAGCAGCAGCGTGTTGCAATTGCAAGAGCGCTTGTCTGCGATCCTGATATATTGTTGCTTGACGAGCCCCTTGGCGCCCTTGACCTTAAACTCAGAAAGAATATGCAGCTTGAGCTTAAGGAAATTCAGCAAAAATCACAGAAAACCTTCATCTATGTCACTCACGATCAGGAGGAAGCTCTTACTATGAGCGACCGTGTAGTCGTAATGAATAACGGTGTAATTGAACAAATAGGAACACCCGAAGACATATATAACGAACCGGTTAACGCGTTTGTTGCCGACTTTATCGGGGAAGCAAATATCCTTAACGGCATTATGATTGACGACTGCAGAATAAGAATTCTCGACAAAGAGCTTGAATGCGTTGACAAAGGATTTGGCAAAAACACTCCTGTTGACGTTGTAGTACGTCCCGAAGATATTGAAGTTACAACTCCTGAAAACGGTCAGCTTACAGGTACTGTTATCAAATCAACCTTCAAGGGTGTTCACTATGAAATGAGCGTTATGTGCGGCAATTGCCAAATACTCATTCATTCTACCGAATCTGCCGAAATCGGCAGTGAAATCGGTATGAAGATTATTCCGTTCAACATTCAAATTATGAACAAACTCCTCCCGTTCTATAACAATGTAATTGAATCAAAGGTAAACTGCTCTGACAAAGAAGAAAATTACTTTGAATTCAATCTTGAAGAAGAAACTATAAAGGTTGACGGTCGATACTTTGAAGAAGGTACAAAGATTAGAATTACTCTTCCTCCGTCCGCTTTATCACTTGCTGCCGACGGAATCGGTGACCTTAGCGATGTTTATATTGAATCGGTTGTGTACAAAGGCGAGCATAATGAAATTATACTGGAGTCTGATGAAAGAAAATGGCTTATGCTCAGCGACACCGATGAACAGGTTGCAACATATGTTCCTCTGAAATTTGACTTTTCAAAGGCACGCTTTGAAGTTGTCGGCGGTTAAGGAGGGGTCAGTATGAAATCACGCAAGCCCTCTATTCCCTACATCATCTGGATGGTAGTTTTTACTCTTATCCCGATAATTATGATTGGCTTTACCGCATTCACTGACAATCAGGGCAACTTTACCCTTGACTCATTTATAAAAGCTTTTGACTATACAAATGTATTTTTAAAATCCCTTTGGATTGCACTGATTTCAACCGCAATCTGTCTTTTGCTTGCATATCCTGTTGCTTATATTATTGCAAGAATGAAAGCGTCAACCCAAAACACTGTTATAATGCTGTTTATGATTCCGATGTGGATGAACTTTCTGCTCAGAATTTATGCCTGGGTAATACTGCTGCAAAATAACGGGCCGATTGATATGGCGCTCTCACTACTGGGCATTCACGGCACATACATAGGCAACATAGGTGCGGTCGTGCTTGGAATGGTATATGAATATCTGCCGTTTATGGTACTTCCTATTTATACGGTAATGAGCAAAATCGATGATGGATTAATTGAAGCGGCTCAGGATTTGGGTTCAAACAACTTCAACGTATTTCGCAGGGTAATAGCTCCGCTGAGCATTCCGGGAATAATATCCGGCATCACAATGGTTTTTGTTCCGAGTGCAAGCACCTTCCTTGTGGCACAGTATCTGGGCGGTACAGACGATATTATGATTGGTGATGTTATCGACAAAATCTTCTGGACAGACCAGAATACAGGTTCGTCAATTTCACTTATACTTATGATTTTCATATTTATATTCCTCATACTTATGAATTTTTTTGGTGATGAGGAGGCGATTGCATAATGAAAAAGAAAACCGGCATTGTTTCTAAAATATATATGACAATCATTATGTTATTTCTATATGCTCCGATTGCCGTGCTTATTTTCTATTCCTTCAACAGCGGAAAAACAACTTTATGGAAGGGTTTTTCGCTTAAGTGGTACTCGGAACTGTTCAGAGATGACAACATTATGAACTCGCTTGGCAACACACTCATAATTGCTCTGCTTGCGTCACTGCTGGCAACTATCCTCGGCACTGCCGCTGCAATCGGCATAAGCAATTTCAGAGGCAAAAAGCGGATTTTTATTCAGAACGCCTCAAATATTCCTATTATCAGTCCCGATATAGTAATGGGCGTATCTCTTATGTTACTTTTTACAATGGTCGGAATAATCTTCAACTTTGAAATGGGCTTTGTAACGGTGCTGATTGCCCATATCTGTTTTTGCGTTCCGTTTGTGGTGCTCAACGTTATGCCGAGAATCACACGAATGGACAGCAGCCTTTATGACGCTGCGCTCGACCTAGGCTGCAATCAATGGCAGGCTTTCAGTAAAGTGATAATACACGAGCTTATGCCGGGCATACTAACAGGCGCACTCACAAGCTTTACATACTCTCTTGACGATTTCATCATCACATATTTTACAAGAGGTTCAAAATTCCAGAACCTGTCAATTGAAATATATTCGATGACGCACAGAAGAATATCACCGAAAATCAACGCACTTTCTGCTCTTCTGTTTGTTGCTGTTCTGATTATTATGATAATTATTAATATTCACAATCGGCACGAAGAAAAATTGCAGGCTGAAAAAAGTTGATTATTTTACCTTTAAACACCTGTAATAAATGAGAAATAAACAATTTTTTAAGGAGATTGAGAAATGAAAAAAATCATCAGCATTATCATAATTGCTGCACTTGCAGCAGCAAGCGTCGCCTGCCTTGCAGGCTGCGGAAGCAGCGTTGGCAGCGTTGGCAGCGAGGGCGAAGTAAACGTTTACAACTGGGGAGACTATATCTCGAACGGCGAGGACGGACTTATGGATGTCATTGAAGAATTTGAGAACGAGACCAACATTAAGGTAAACTATACAACCTATGAGACAAACGAAGAGCTTTACAATATGTTAAAAAACAGCAATGTAAGCTATGATGTCATCATTCCGTCGGAATATATGATTAGTAAGCTCATTGAAGAAGATATGCTGCTTGAACTCAATTTTGACAATATACCAAACTATCAGTACATTATGGACAGATTCAAGAATCTTGACTGTGACCCTGAAGGAAAATATACCGTGTGCTACTCCTGGGGGGTTACAGGATTGGTTTATGATACAATAAAGGTGAGTGAAAAACCTACATCATGGGAAGCGCTTTGGGACGAGAGTCTTTCGGGCGAGATTCTTATGTTCAATAACAGCAGAGACGCTTATGCAATTGCAATGCAGCTTTGCGGAATTAGTCCGTCAGAATGTACCATTGAAGACGTTGACGCTGCGTCGGAAAAGCTTTTGGAACAAAAGCCTTTGCTTAAAAAGTATGTAATGGATCAGGTTTTCACGGAAATGGAAAACAGCCAGGCGGCTATTGCGCCTTACTATGCAGGCGACATCATAACAATGCTTGATAACAACGAGGAGCTCGAATATGCAATGCCCGAAGACGGGGCAAATCTTTTCTACGACGCAATGTGTATTCCAACCTGCAGCAAAAACAAAGAAAATGCCGAAAAATTCATAAACTTTATGCAAGAGCCTGAGGTTGCGGCAGCAAACTTTGAATATCTCTTGTATGCTACACCTAATCAGGAAACATATGATAACTATATTGATGAAGAGTATAAAAGCAATGAATTTATCTTCCCCGATGAAGAATATCTCAGCAAATGCTATGTATTTACAAATGTTTCTGATGAAGTTTATTCCTATATGC
>CAYQXN010000100.1:0-6266 GCA_964421585.1 uncultured Ruminococcus sp.
CTATCCCGACTACTTGTCCGTCAAATATAAAAAACATAAATCCGATACCTGCGTTGTAAACTAAAAATATATTATGTAAATGGTTATCATACAAAAATCGGTGACTGAACAATTTGTGATTTTAATCTCAAATAGTTTTTAGTTTATGAAACCCGCAAATTTTTTCTCCCTTTGAAAAAACAAGGACGGAACACAGATTTTCTATTTTAATTATTGCACATAAAAATATAAACGACTATCATACAAATCAAATTTGAATAAGTATGATAGTCATTTATAAATAATAATTACTTTATAATATCTAAAATCTGTTTAATACTTTTCTTACCAAACACAACTTTTTCTTCGTCGGTAATCATACAGGGAACGCTCATAACCTTATATTTATCCTTTAAATCACCAAAATGATTAATATCGTACACCTCGGCGCTTACAAACGGATTATCTGCTGCAATTTTCTGTGCCGCAGTAACAAGCTCAGGGCACATAGTACAGGTGAGAGATACTATAATTCTCAGGTTTACGGGAGATTTTATTCCCTGTATTTCATTTTTCAATTCATCATCAATAGGTTGTCCGGGACCTGAAGCATTGTAAAGTCCAAGTATAAAAGAAGTAAATTCGTGACCTCCGGGGACACCATGAAAAGCAAGACCTGTTTCATCGCCGTCTGTATTACAGATTTTTACACACGGTGTTTCTACCTGTGACGCATTATCGGCAACCTCCACCTTAAGCTTTTCCGTAAGCTCTGCAAGAGCCTCCATATAGCCTTTCAACTCATCAGATACAGGACGCCGGTCAAGATACAGCTTTAACACCAACGGATTTTCCATTCTGTCAAAAACAGCATTAAGCTGCGAAAGCATATCTTCAGAAAACAAATTACCCGTATCATTACTGATTTTTTCTTCAGCGTACGACTTCTTTATTACTTCCTCCGGCTGCTTTACAACCTTAACCTGAGGAACCAAGCCTGTTTTTTCCTGCATTGCAGAAGAATAACGCTCAAGCTCGGTAGCCGCAAGGGCACCGTCACCCACTGCCGTCACAACCTGTCTTAAGTTTTTAACACAAACATCACCTGCTGCATAAAGACCATCTACATTAGTTTTTTGGTTGCGGTCAGTAAGAACATATCCCTGTTCGTTAACCTCGGCAATATTTTTTACAAGCTCTGTTGCAGGTTCATATCCGGCAAATACGAACACGCCAAAGGTATCTCCGTCTTTTGCTTTGTATTCTTCTGAATCACCGGTTTTATTGTTATGATACTTTATGCCCTCAATGAATGATTCTCCATAGACTTCATCCACTTCGACATTGGTGATAACTGTGATTTTGTCGTTTGCTCTCACCTTATCTGCCACAGATTTAGCGCAAGTAAAATCATCCTCACGTACGAGCACAGTAACATGGCTTGCATATTTTGTGAGGAAAACACTTTCCTCAGCCGCAGCAAAACCGCCGCCTACAACAAACACTTCTTTACCTGTGAAAAATTCTCCGTCGCAAGTTGCACAATATGCAACGCCGTGTCCCTTGAATTCTTCTTCGCCTTTGAATCCGACTTTTCTCGGATGTGCACCGCTTGCCAGAAGCACGCCAAAGCACTCAAGCGTGCCGTTTTCGGTAACAACCTTTTTTATATCTCCAGATAAATCAAGCTCTTTTACCTCTGCCAGCTTAAATTCAGCGCCAAAGCTCTCAGCTTGCTTTCTCATATTTTCAGTTAAAGCCGTGCCGCTTGTTTTTCCTGTGCCCGGATAATTAACAACCTCAGAAGTAATAGTAATTTGTCCGCCGAATTTTTCTTTTTCTACGACAACAACACGATAGCAAGCTCTCGCAAGATATAATGCGGCGGTAAGTCCCGCAGGACCCCCGCCGATTACAACTGCGTCGTAAAAATTTTCTTTATTCTGAATGTTCATAGGCTTATAAACGACCTACAAGGTCAAGACTTGGCTTTAATGTTTCTGCTCCCGGCTGCCACTTTGCAGGGCAAACTTCATCGCCATGCTCATATACAAACTGACTTGCCTGTAATCTGCGGAACAGTTCATCGGCATTACGCCCTACATTACCTGCTATTACCTCATAAGCAACAATTTTGCCCTCAGGATTCACAATAAAGCTGCCGCGCTCTGCAAGGCCGTCTTCTTCAATGATAACCTCAAAGTTCTTTGCAAGCACATGTGTAGGATCTGCAAGCATGGGATACTGAATTTTCTTGATACGGTCAGATGTGTCGTGCCAAGCTTTATGAACAAAATGTGTATCGCAGGATACCGAGTAGATTTCGCATTCTGCATTCTTAAACTCTTCGTACTTATTAGCCAAATCTTCAAGCTCTGTCGGACAAATAAAAGTGAAGTCAGCCGGATAAAAGAAGAATACGCTCCATTTACCCAAAACATCAGACTTAGTTACAGTTTTAAATTCACCGTTTTGAAATGACTGAACGGAAAAGTCGCCAATTTCTTTGTTAATTAATGACATATTATCAATCCTTTCTTATTTTGAATTTATTATATGGGAAATATATAAAATTATTTATCTCTTTACATTAAAAGCTTTTACACCAGGATAAACTGCGCTTTCGCCGAGTTCTTCCTCTATGCGTAACAGCTGATTATACTTTGCAACTCTTTCAGAACGGCTTGGTGCGCCTGTCTTAATCTGGCATGTATTTAAAGCCACAGCCAAATCTGCAATAGTTGTATCAGCAGTTTCGCCTGAACGGTGAGAAGAAATTGCAGTGTAGCCTGCCTTGTGAGCCATCTTGATAGCCTCAAGAGTTTCGGAAACCGAACCTATCTGGTTCAACTTAATGAGAATTGAGTTACCGCAGCCAAGCTCAATACCCTTTTTAAGTCTCTCTGTATTTGTAACAAAGAGGTCGTCGCCAACAAGCTGCACCTTATCTCCCAATTCTTTTGTAAGCTTCTGCCAGCCTTCCCAATCCTCTTCATCAAGAGCGTCTTCTATTGAAATAATAGGATATTTCTCAACAAGGTTTCTCCAGTGGTCAATAAGCTGTTCTGAAGTGAACTTTGTTCCTGCCTTCGGAAGAACATACTCGCCCTTCTTTTCGCCCTTCCATTCGCTTGACGCAGCGTCCATTGCAATCATAAAGTCCTTGCCCGGCTCATAACCTGCAATCTTAACTGCTTCAAGAATATACTGAATAGCTTCCTCATCACTTGCAAGGTCAGGTGCAAAGCCGCCTTCGTCGCCAACAGATGTAGCAAGTCCCTTTGATTTGAGAAGAGCTGCAAGTGCGTGGAACACTTCTGCACACCAGCGGAGAGCTTCTTTAAAGCTTTCTGCGCCTACAGGCATAATCATAAATTCCTGAACATCAACTGTATTTGCCGCATGAGCACCGCCGTTTAAGATATTCATCATCGGAACAGGGAGTCTGTTTCCGGAAATACCGCCTAAGAATCTGTACAGCGGAATATCAAGCGCAGTGGCAGCAGCTCTTGAAGCAGCAATAGAAACTGCAAGAATAGCATTTGCACCGAGATTTGATTTATCCTTTGTGCCGTCAGCCTTTATCATAGCGTTGTCAACTGCATAAATATCTGACGCATCCATTCCTGAAATTGTGTCATTTATAACTGTGTTTATATTTTCAACTGCCTTTGTAACGCCCTTGCCGAGATACCTTGACTTGTCACCGTCTCTTAATTCAAGTGCCTCAAACTCACCGGTTGACGCGCCGCTGGGGGCAGTTCCTCTTGCAACAGTTCCGTCTGCAAGTGTTACCTCTGCTTCAACGGTAGGATTACCTCTTGAGTCAAGTATTTCTCTGCCGACTACCTTCTCAATTTTTAAACTACTCATATTATTACTCCTTTTTACGTACAAGGTTAGTTAATGCTAACCTTGCTTAATAAAATTTAGTTAGCGAAAGCTAACTTTATCTATATATTACCACAAGAAACTGTAAATTACAATACATTTTGAAATATTTAATTTCCTTTCAAAATAAATTTTCATACAAAATAAAATTTCATAATTTTCACATAGATTACTACAACTTCAACAAGCGAAAAAGTTATTACAAAAGCAGAACACGGAGAATCCGAATTCTGCTTTTAACAATTTGTGTTTCTCTGCTCAAATAAGAGTTCTGCTGTTTTTAAGACGCTTTTTCATATCTATATCTATGCTAAACTGCTTATACTCGGTGAGAATTACTACTTTTCCTCGTTCAGAATTTTAGATTAACAAATATTAACGCCTGCCTATGACCTGAATTTAATATTCAGCCGATTGCCGTCTCACGCTGTTTTCAAAATCGACTGTAAATATCTTGGCTGCACACCAATTTCCGACTTGCTCCATTATATCCTGCATTTAAAACAAACCATATCGCTATAATAATCAACCGCTTTGTTACAACAGAACCAATGTCCAAACGCCCGATTAACCTTTTTGCAATCAGGAGAACAACCTTGTGATAAATTACTTTAAACAGCAACATTCTATCTCCTCAACCCACTTTTCGGGATAACAAACTAAAAGCTCCTCATGCTGCATATTATGATGACGAATATCAGGATTTTTAAAATGCTGATTATATCGTTCAAAATATTTTTCACCCATTTTAGTTGCATAAAAACAATGTACCAATGTACCCGGCATGAAAATATTCTTTTGTAACGGCGTTATCAGGTCGTAGTAAAACTGGTTATAAACACTTTGCTTTTTCACAAATGTCATATCCCGATTCACGCCAAACATATCTAACATCTTATCATAATATTCTTTTTCCTTAGCGTCTCGTTTTTGTATCCATTTCCGCATCCATGCGGGCAGTCTTCCTTTTTGAAAAATACCATATATCATCTTGCTTACAATCAGAGCCTTTATCTTTGCTGACAGTCCGCTTTCCTGATCTAAATCCGAGCTTCCTAAAATTGCATGTTCAATATGAATCTTCCCTCTCTGAACAAGCAATCCCACAAAGGAACCGCCCATAGAGCAACCATAGGCAGCACATATTTTACCTTCAAAGGTTTCCTTAATGTATTCCTCAATCAGTTCCGTTTCGGAAATCATATCGCTGAAAATGGTTTCTTCCGTCTCGTCAAAACCATTGTAAGAAGCACAAACTACATAAAATTTGTCCTCCAGCAATGGAATCACATTACCAAAGCTAAGCTTCCAATGACAACACGTGCCGGGCAAAAGAAGTATAACCGGATTTTCTTTTTTCCCATAAGCATAAAATTTCATCTATAATTTCTCCTTGGAGACAACTCAAAGCTGCACACAATTTTTTATGCCAATGCCACATCCAACACCAACATAGTTGTAAACCCAAAAGCAAAGAAAATTGTTCCCAGATTTGAATGCCTGCCTGTGGACATTTCGGGAATCAGTTCCTCTACTACTACATATATCATGGCACCCGCTGCAAAACTCAGCAGATACGGCAAAAGAGGTGTAATAAGCTGTGACGCCATTAAAGTTAGTACAGCCGCCAGCGGTTCTACCGCACCGGACAACGTTCCGTACAAAAAAGCTTTTCCGTTTTTCATTCCCTCTGCTCGAAGGGGCATTGAAATAATTGCTCCCTCAGGGAAATTTTGAATAGCAATACCAATGGACAATGTGAGCGCCCCCGCCATAGTAATCGTTCCGCTTCCGGACATCCACCCCGCAAACAGCACGCCTACCGCCATTCCTTCAGGAATATTATGCAGTGTAACGGCAAACATCAGCATAGTTGTCTTTTTCAGTTTAATATGCGGACCTTCAGGTTCAGCGCTATTCTGATGCAAATGAGGAACCAGTCTGTCAAGCATAAGCAAAAACAAAATGCCAAACCAAAATCCAAACACTGCAGGTATAAACGACCATTTGCCCATAAAAGCGGATTGCTCAATAGACGGAATCAGCAAACTCCAAACAGAAGCCGCCGCCATTACTCCTGCGGCAAAACCGGTCAGCGCTCTTTGAACAGCTTGATTCAGTGCCTTCTTCATAACAAACACACATGCGGAACCAAGAGTAGTTCCGATAAAGGGAATAAGAATGCCTCTTAAAATTTCAATTTCAGTCGATATAATATTACCCCCTTCATTCTATTATTTTACATATTCAACATATCAGTCTGTAAATTTATATATAAAGCACGATGCACTAAAAGCACTGTTTTTCTAAATGTTTAATACTGCAAATCACAATGAATTTCATCAAGTTATCATATGCTAACTTGATATATTTTATCATATTTTCACCCTTATGTC
>CAYQXN010000101.1:0-6173 GCA_964421585.1 uncultured Ruminococcus sp.
TAACAAGCTTTGACTGTGAAAGCTCCATTTCCTCACTGATGTGTTTAGCGTCAGCAGCAGAACGCACAACCTCTGTTGAAAGGCTTATCGGCGTGCGATTAATATTTTTGAATGCATCTGAAAATACCGCCTGAGCTTTGTCTGATGAACTGTCGCCGACATACATAATTTCAAACTTTGCATTCTTTAAAAGGTTCTGCCATGCAACGCACAGCGACTGAGGCGTTGCCTCTTTGATTTTCTCGGCAGTGCCGTAACGTTTGAGTCCGAACACCTCGTTTGAACACATATTTTTAATAAGCTGACCGTTTGCGTATATCCGCTTGTCGTTAAACTCAGAATCAATCAAGTCAAGAAGCTGTCTGCGTTCCTGTTCAACCTCAGTCTTTGAAAATTCATTATCCGTTATATTCGGGTCAAAAATCACATTGCAAAGCAGCATTGAAAGCTCCTCGGCAACACTGTCGCCTGCAAAAGCATAACGGTCATCAAGTCCTGATGCAGAAATTCTGAGCACCTGATTATCACCGCATTTACGAATTGAAGTTTCAAGATCGGCACCGTAAAGCGAGCTTAATTTTCGGCTTAGCTCAGTAAAATCGGGATAAGCCTTGCAGGAGTGTGAAAGCACGCCGCAAAGCAAGGCGTTTGACGATGCGGTTTCCTCAGAAAGAGGTACAATGATATTGGCTGTAATCTTCATAGTCTTGAAACGACTGTCTTTTATGCTGTTAAAAAAGACGCCGTCAGCAATTTTTTTTCTGTCTATTAAACTCATTTTATCAACTCCGTATAGTTTAAATAATTATTTGCCCTAAGTTATATTTTTCCAATAAAAATAATTTTATCACAAACTTTTAATTTATTAAAGCTATTTAAGAAATAAAGCATATTATCATATAAATTCCTTTTCAAAAATTTTAAACCTATAAATGTTGCTTCTATTAGATACAACCAAATATAAAACAGACGTTTTTGAGCAAAAAAAATCTCGAAAACAGCTTATCTAAGCTATTTTCGAGATTTAGAATGGTGCGAGTGACGGGACTTGAACCCGTACGTCGTAAAACACACGCCCCTCAAACGTGCCTGTCTGCCTATTCCAGCACACTCGCATATTATTTTACTCGTTTCTCAACTCAACAAGCAGTATTATATCATAGCAAAATCTACTTGTCAACATTTTTTTCAAAATTTACTATATTTTTTATTTTTCTCTATTACAATTATAATTTATGCTTTTTTCAACAAAACTTATACGGACAAGAAGTAATTTTATTCACTTCCTGCCCGTATTCACAAATATAAAATTTATGCAGTTTTTCCCGTATAGAGCTGATAATACTTGCCCTTTTGCTCTAAGAGCTGGTCATGTGTACCGCGCTCGATTATTCTTCCGTTTTCAAGCACCATAATACAGTCTGAGTTTTTTACGGTAGAGAGTCTGTGCGCAATAACAAAGGTTGTTCTTCCCTTCATCAGCTTATCCATGCTCTCCTGAACCAGCTTCTCGGTTCGCGTATCAATAGAGCTTGTTGCCTCATCAAGAATAAGCGCCGGCGGGTCGGCAACTGCAGCTCGTGCAATCGCAAGCATCTGACGCTGTCCCTGACTGAGATTTCCTCCGTCTCCCTTTAGAACCGTGTTATATCCGTCAGGCAGCTGACGAATAAAACCGTCAGCATTGGCAAGCTTTGCAGCAGCTATTACCTCTTCATCAGTCGCGTCAAGACGCCCGTAACGGATATTTTCCATAACCGTGTCAGTAAAGAGGTGCGTATCCTGCAATACAATGCCCAACGAACGCCTTAGGTCTGACTTTTTAATTTTGTTTACATTAATTCCGTCATACCTTATCTTACCGTCCTGAATGTCATAAAAACGATTAATTAAATTTGTTATCGTGGTTTTACCTGCACCTGTTGAGCCGACAAAGGCAATCTTTTGTCCCGGCTCAGCATGCAGCTCAACATTGTGAAGTACTATTTTATCATCATTATAGCCAAAGTCAACGTCATCCATTACAATTGCACCCTTAAGCTCAACATAGTCAACTTCACCTGTAGCCTGATGCACATGCTTCCAAGCCCAAAGACCTGTGTGCCCTTCAGTTTCTTCAAGTCTGCCGTCAGTCTTACTTACGTTCACAAGGGTGACATAGCCGTCATCAACCTCAGGCTTTTCATCAAGCAAATTAAATACTCGCTCTGCACCGGCAAGCGCCATTACAATACTGTTAAATTGCTGGCTCACCTGATTTATGGGCTGGCTGAAGCTTCTGTTAAAGGACAGAAAGCTTACCAGTGAACCAAGTGTAAAGCCCATAAAGCTGTTGAGTGCAAGTATGCCTCCGACAATGGCGCAGACAACATAATTAAAATTACCAAGCTGTGAGTTAATCGGTCCTATAATATTTGCAAATTTGTTGGCATTATATGATGATTCATAAAGCTCATTATTAAGCTCACGAAACTCATCAATACTCTTCTTTTCGTGATTGAATACTTTGACAACCTTCTGCCCGTTCATCATTTCTTCAATATAACCGTTTTCCTTACCCAGTGCAGTCTGCTGTGATAAAAAGAACTTACCGCTGTGGCCTGCAACCTTCTGCGTCACGAAAACCATTAGCGCCATTACGGCAAGATTTACAATTGTTAGCGGAATACTGAGGCTTAGCATACTTGCAAGAACTGCTACAATAGTAATCACACTCTGAAAAACCTGCACAAGGCTCTGGCTGATCATCTGACGAAGAGTATCAACATCATTAGTATAGACGCTCATAATATCGCCGTGTGAATTTGTGTCAAAATATTTTATTGGCAGACCTTCCATATGAGAAAATATATCGCATCTTAAGTCACGCATAGTACCTTGAGTAACATATACCATTATGCGCGCCTGAGCATAGGTTGCCGCCGCACCTATCAGGTAGAACACAGCAACTCTTGCAATTGCAAGTAAAAGCGGAGTAAAATCAGGATTTTCTGCTCCTATCAGCGGTAGAATGTATTCATCAATCAACGTCTGAATAAACAGCGTGCCCTGAACATTTGCAAGTACACTTACTATAATACAGACCAATACAAAAATCATATGGACTTTATACTTTTTAAAAATAAGACCCAAAAGACGTCTGAGAATTTTCATCGGATTGCTTACTTTCTGACGTTTTCCCACAGGCAGTCTTTTTTTGTCTAAAGGACCTCGCGGTGCCTGCATAATCACAGCTCTCCTTTCTTGTCAAAATCGCCGCTGCCGATTGTTTGAGCAACGTAAATTTCTTTGTAAATCGGACTTGATTCAACAAGCTCGCTATGTGTACCTACGGCACTGATTTCACCATTATCAAGAACAACTATCCTGTCGGCATTTTCAACGCTTGAAACACGCTGAGAAATTATAATCTTGGTTGTATCGGGGATTTCCTCACTGAATGCCTTACGAATTCTTGCGTCTGTTGCCGTATCAACTGCACTTGTTGAATCGTCCAGAATAAGGATTTTAGGATTTTTCAGAAGCGCTCTCGCAATGCACAGGCGCTGCTTCTGACCGCCTGATACATTTGAACCTCCCTGTTCAATATGAGTATTATACTTATCGGGAAAGGACTGAATAAAATCATCAGCGCAAGCAAGCTTACAGGCATTAATACACTCCTCTTCACTTGCATTCTCATTGCCCCATCTGAGGTTATCAAGAATTGTGCCGCTGAAAAGCACATTAGACTGTAAAACAACAGATACTTCGTCACGCAGTCTTTCAAGGTCATAGGAACGTACATCCTTGCCGCCGACCTTTACTGAACCCTCCGTTACATCATAGAGTCTGCCTATGAGGTTGACAAGACTTGTTTTGGAGCTGCCGGTACCGCCGATAATACCGATTGTTTCGCCTGACTTTATTGAAAGATTGATATTACTCAAAACAGGCTTTTCACTGCTTTTATTGTAGCTGAATGAAACATTCTCAAAGTCAATGCTGCCATTTTCAATATTATAATCAGGGTTTTCGGGATTTGTAAGATCTGAATTTTCATTAAGCACCAGAGAAACTCGTTTTGCACTGGCAAATGACATTGTGAGCATAACAAAAATCATTGCAACCATAAGAAGGTTCATTAAAATATTCAAACAATATGTAAGCATACTCGTAAGCTCACCTGTTGTAAGCTCTGAACCCACAATCATTGTTGCACCCAACCAGCTTATGGCAATAATACAGCCATAGGTTGTAAGCATCATAACAGGCGATACAGAAACCATAGCATTTTCTGCCTTTACAAACAGCTTATATAGATTGTTAGTAGCTTTATTGAATTTCTTTATCTCATAATCTTCGCGCACGAACGCCTTGACTACACGTATTGCAGTTACATTCTCCTGAACACTTGCATTAAGGTCATCATAGCGTTCAAAAACCTGACTGAAGTATTTGTAGGTTGACTTCATAAGCAATATAAGCACCACTGAAAGCAAAACTATTGCAATAAGATAGACGCTTGCAAGCTTTGCGCTGATTACGAAGGTCATAATCATAGCAATAATAAGACTGAACGGTGCACGGAAGCACATTCTGAGAACCATCTGATAGGCATTCTGGAGATTTGTTACATCGGTTGTCAGACGGGTGACAAGACCCGCTGTTGAAAATTTGTCTATGTTTGCAAATGAGAAGGTCTGGATATTTTCAAACATCGACTGTCTCAGATTGCGTGCAAATCCGGCAGAAGCCTTAGCTCCGAAAACAGCTGCCATTGCGCCTGCAAACAGTCCCGTAAGAGCACAAATTCCCATTATTCCGCCTATACGCAGTATAGCGCCCATATCGCCCTTGTTAATGCCGTCGTCAATCATTGATGACATAAGCAACGGAACAATCATTTCCATTGCAACCTCAAGTATCATAAACAGCGGCGTGATAACTGATTCTTTGATAAAGCCGTTAATTTGCTTCGCCAAAGTTTTTATCATAATATAACTCCTTCTTTATTTATTACTTTCAAGACCCTGTCTAAGCTTTCTTATCAAATCAAAGAAAACTGCGCGCTCTTCTTCATTAAGGGCGTTGTTAAATCTGCGTTCGTTTTCATCAATAACTTTGTGCATTAATGAAAAAACTTCCGCTCCTTTTTCTGTAAGAATAATTTTTTTAAGTCTAGCGTCACTTTTTACAGAAACACGTTCAATATACCCTTTTTTCTCCATAAGCTTGAGGATATTGGTAACAGTTGAGCGGGAAATTGCAAACTCAGTTTCAAGATCCTTCTGAAATACATCTACATCCCCTTTGCCGTTAAGATAACCAATTATCCATCCATGCATAAGCGTAACGTTATCTATGCCTACTTCACTTGCCGACAAAATCATTTTTCTCTGCATAATATGATCTATTGCTTTGATTTCATGACCGATTGAATCAACACAGACGTGATTTCCACACATAAATTCACCTCCGTCATATATATATCAAAAAGTTTTATATAGAACCGTTCGATATGAAACTGTTCGATATAAAACTGTTCGATATAAAACTGTTCGATATAAAACTGTTCGATATAAAACTATTTATCTATTATTATACACAATATATAGTAATTGTCAAGCATTAAAATATGGTTAATATTATTTTTTTGCACATATACGAAAAACGCTAACATCTGCAAAAACAACTCAATTTATACAAAATTTACAAAAGGATGTCAGTTATTAATTTAACAACTGGCATCCTTTTATGTGCGTTTACTATCTGTAGTAATATCCTGATTAAATTATAATTCAGCGCAGAAAATCTCAGATGTTTCACCCCAAGGATGATAACCTGTACCAATCAGAGTAAATCCGTAATGTTCATAGTAACCTATATGGTCTGTACAAAGATAAAGTTTTTCAAAACCTGCTGTCCCAGCGTCCTCCTTACATTTTTCTATAAGAATATTTCCGTAAGAATGTCCTCTGTAAGCTTCCTCGATATACAGTGCACACAACCAAGGATATAAATCCATTCTGCTGATAAAATCGTTTGTAATCAATCCTGCACATCCGATAATTGTTTCATTATCATATAACAGATACCACTGAGGAAGCGGAACCTCTGCATTAATGCAATGACTTATACAATCGTCATAAATCGCCATTGTTTCTTCACACGCCCAATGAAGCTGAAAATAT
>CAYQXN010000102.1:0-5984 GCA_964421585.1 uncultured Ruminococcus sp.
AAAGAATTAAAATTTTATAATACGAACATAAAACAATAAATGGATTGGTTTAAGGTCAGTAATTTTTAGTACAACTGGTACAATACGTACAAAATCAAAAAAGGTGGTAGAAATCATGAAAAAAATTACTTCAATTTTTGTTGCTTTACTTCTTGTTGCAGTTACAGCTGTTACTGCTTTTGCAGCCGGTATAAACTCAAATGAGCAGTCTGTTCTTGATGAGCTTAATACAACTGTTACAATGAAGAATGGCGAAATGGCAATTCCTTCAGAGTTTGTTAATCAGGCTGAAAGCTATTTCAACACAATTGATATGACTGCTGAAGAGTCAGCTGACATCATTGCAATCATCAAAGAAGGCAAAAGCTTCCTCGAAAACTCAGGAGCTGCTAATATTGCAGATTTGACTTTTGCTCAGAAGCAGGAACTTCTTGCTTACGGTCGTAAGGTTGTCGGCGTTATCGGCATGACAATGGAGTATGACAAGACAACAGGTTACCTTTACATATATGATACTGAAGGCAATGTTGTATTTGAGGCTAAGCCTACTCTTAACGCTGTAGCCGGCGGTTCAGCTTCAGAAGGTACTAATACAAACAACAGCGGTGTTATCAAGACTACAGGTGTTGAGCCTAACTTTGCCGGTTTTGCAGTAGTTGCAGGCGTTGCAGTTCTTCTTGTTGCAGCCGGTTCGGTATATTTTGTAAAAGTTAAGAAGGAAGCTTGATTTAATGTCTGATAAAAAAATCAGACACAGGCATAACAAATCTGATGGGAAGAGTTTTATAATTCTTCCCATTATATTTTTAGTGGGAACTTATCTTGTGCTTTATTTGGCGTTTGCCCCTACTTTCGGAAGTTTGGTATCTGTTGCCGGAGTGTTCTTTTCTGATAATGAAAAGGACTATTCAACGGAGTACAAGAACATATTTGTGCCTGTGTCGGAGAATTCTACAATTCCCACAGTAACAATTGAAGATGAGAATTATATTGACATTAACGGAGTGGAATACCCCAATTACGGCAATATGTTTGGCGAGCTGATTATTGATGACTGCGGTATTGATACAAACCTCTTTTTCGGCGATGGTGACATTGCACTGAGAAATGGCGTTGGAGTATATATTGGCAGCTTTATTCCGGGATATGGCAAAACTATCCTTATTGCAGGACATAATAACACATACTTTAACGGCTTGAAATACGCTGAAGAGGGTCAGAAGGTTGTCATAAGAACGAGCTACGGCAATTATGAATACGAAATAACAGGTACGGCAGTCAAGACATATGATGACGCCAGTGCATATGATTTGTCTGCTGACTATGAAAATCTGGTTATGTACACCTGTTATCCGTTTGATGAGCTGGGTCTCACAACAAAACGTTTTTTTGTATATGCAAAATATGTGTCGGGTCCTCAGATTGATACAAGTGTTCAGGGGGATGATTGATTATGAGTAAAAAGTCAAGTTCAAAAATCAGATCAGTCATTTTATCAATCTTGTCATTTGTTCTATGTATCTTGTTTGTTGCACTTTCTATGTGTGCAGTGCTTGAGGCGACAGTATTCAATCCTGACTTTATTATTGATAATATGAATTCCTCAAATTATTTTATTGACAAGCGTGATGAAATTACGCGTAGTCTGAAAGATTTGGGATATGCAAGCGGACTTGAAGAAGAATTTTTTGACGGTCTGCTTGATGAGGCTGTTATTAATAATAACACCCGTGATTATCTTGAGAATTTTTATGAAGGAAACGGAGCGTCTATTGACTTAACAGATTTTAAGCAGAAATTTAATGCAGCTCTCGATGAATATATTGCTGAGAACAATATTGAAAATGTTGACAGTTCCAGCAGAACATATCTTATTACCAATGCGACAAATATTTACAGGCACTCGCTTGAAATACCGCTTTTTTCCAGAATATCAGCCTATCTTCTTGTGGCGCGCAATGCTATGCCTTTTGTAATAGGCGGATTGCTGGTGATTGTCGCAATTATAATTACAGTGTTTTTCCTTGCGAATAAATGGAAGCACAGGGCGGTTAAGTATTGCTATTTTGCGTGCGCAGGCGCCTTCCTTTCTGTGGGTGTTTTTTCCGCTGTAGTACTGATTTCGGGAAAGATTGAGAAAATAAATTTGTCTTCACGTGCATTGTATAATCTTTTTGTTCAGTGCGGAAATAATGTTATGATAGCAATGCTGTTTTGTGCGCTGTTCTTTTTATTGTTGGCTGTTGCGTGCTTTATTCAGCACAGATATATGCGAAAAAAGGTTATCAGCGACTGATACGCCGAGGTATATAAAGGTTACATCAGCTCGGTATTATCGACATTAAATGCTCATGTAAAAAATTAGCGGGAACCCGGATTCAAGGGTTCCCGTTTTTACGTGTTTCATTTGCGTGTTCAATAAAAAAAGACAACAGATTTAGTTTAGAAAGTCCGATATAGTATTTGCGATTGCGTCCTTTGGCTGAACACCTACCATTCTAATTTGTTCCTCGCCGCTTTTAAAAAGTATCATTGTAGGTATGCTCATAACTCCGAACATGTGTGCAATATCATCGCTTTCATCAATATTAATCTTTGCAAAATCAAACTGCTTGCCAATGGGTTCGCCGCTCAGTTCTTCAAGAACAGGTGCAAGCCTTTTGCAGGGTCCGCACCACTCTGCAAAAAAGTCAACGAGTACGGGCTTTTCGCTGTTCAAAATTTCGTCTTCAAAATTATTGCTGTTAAGCTGTTTTACCATAAATATCACTCCCAATAAAGTAAAATACAATATATATCATACCCGATTTTTATAAAATTATTGTTTTATAATTAGGTTTGTCTGCCCGATTCAGCGGTCGGTACTTCCGACAAACAATAATTATTGAAAAGGTTTGTTTAACATCTAAAGAAGGCTGACCGTTATCGATCAGCCTTTTTTGTGTATTAAAATACCAAACACCAAGTTTAGGATTAAGCGTTTTTAACAGCGTCTCTGATAAGATTTGCAATGTGCGGCTGAGTAAGCTTGAATTTATCCAGGAGCTCAAGTGCAGGGCCGCTGTAACCGAATTTGTCGTTTACACCGATTTTTGTTACCTTTACAGGATATTCCGCGCTTGTTACCTCACATACAGCATCTCCCAGACCTCCGATTACGTTGTGTTCCTCAATAGTAATGATTCTGCCTGTTTCCTTTGCTGCCTTAACAATTATTTCTCTGTCAATGGGTTTGATTGTATGAATGTTTATGAGCCTTACGTTTATGCCCTCGGCTTCAAGCTCTTTGACTGCCTTTAAGGACTCATTGACAACAAGACCTGTTGCAATAACAGTTATGTCATTGCCCTCGTGAAGTGTTATGCCCTTGCCAAGCTCAAACTTGTAGGTGTCGGGGTTGTTGAAGCTATCAATTGCAAGTCTGCCGAGTCTGATATATACAGGCCCCTTATGCTCAATGGCTGCCTTTGTAGCTGCCAACATCTCGTAATGGTCGGCAGGATTGAGAACAACCATACCGGGAATTGTACGCATAATGCCAATATCCTCAAGGCACTGATGAGTTGCACCGTCCTCGCCTGTTGAAATGCCGGCATGACTGCCTGCAATTTTTACGTTAAGGTGAGGGTAAGCAACCGAGTTTCTTATCTGCTCAAATGCTCTGCCTGTTGCAAACATTGCAAACGAAGCGGCAACGGGAATTTTGCCCGCAGCAGCCATACCTGCCGCAACGCCAATCATATTACCCTCGGCAATACCGCAGTCAAAAAATCTTTCGGGAAATTCCTTTTTGAAAATGTCTGTTTTTGTTGCAGCAGCAAGGTCTGCGTCAAAAACAATTATATCCTTATTAGTCTTTGCAAGCTCGCAAAGAGCCATACCAAAGCTTTCTCTTGTAGCTTTTTTAATTACCTGTGACATCAGCAATCACCCTCCAATCTGTTGATTTCAGCCTGAAGCTCAGCCGTTGCCTGCTCATACTGTTCCTGATTAGGTGCTTTGCCGTGCCAGCCGACCTGATTTTCCATAAATGAAACGCCCTTGCCTTTTACAGTTTTTGCAAGGATTGCCGTGGGCTTGTCCTTTATTGTCTTTGCTTTGTCAAGAGCGGCTGCAATCTGTACAAAATCGTGACCGTCAATCTTGATTACCTCAAAGCCAAAAGACTCAAACTTTTTATCAAGAGGCTCAATACCCGAAACCTCTTCAACCGTACCGTCAATCTGCAAGCCGTTCTGGTCAACAATCACAACGAGATTATCAAGCTTGTTGTGGGCGGCAAACATAGCTGCTTCCCATACCTGACCTTCCTCAACCTCGCCGTCGCCGAGAACAGTGTATGTACGGTAAGATTTGTTGTCAATCTTTGCTGCAAGAGCCATACCGCAGGCTGCTGAAATTCCCTGTCCGAGTGAGCCTGTGCTCATATCAACGCCCGGTGTGCCCTTCATATCCGGATGCCCCTGAAGCATTGCGCCGACGTGACGCAGTGCCTTAAGCTCGTCCCAGTCAAAAAATCCCTTCAACGCAAGTGTTGCATAAAGGCTTGGGCAGCAATGACCCTTTGAGAGAACAAATCTGTCTCTGTCAGCCCAATCAGGCTTCTGAGGGTCAACATTCATTTCCTTAAAATAGAGATATGTAAAAATGTCTGCCGCAGAAAGTGAACCGCCCGGATGCCCTGACTTTGCGTTATAAGTGCCGAGGATTGCGCCTGTTCTTGATTTTGCTGCCAGAATCTGAAGCTGCCTTATTTCTTTGCTATCCATTTTAATTCCCCCTGATAAGAGTATTAAAGGGCACGGCCGTTTTTAATGCGGAGAAAACAGCTGCAAGCCGCCTGCCCTAAACTATACCGATAATATACTATCATAAAGCGCATTGTTTATTTTTCGCATAAAGAATAATCTATCTAAATTGGTATTGAAACAACAAAAAAAATAATGTATAATATTTCTGTTAATATTAAAGTGTTGAGTTAAAAAAAGTATAGCGATAATGTAAATCGATATTAACCGCAAAGAGGTGTGCAACATGCTGTTATGTACAGATGTAGGAAATACAAATATAAAGTTTGCGCTTTATAAGGGCGACGAGCTTTTGATGAAGCTGCGATTTTCAACCAACAGCAAAAAGACATCGGATGACTATGCAGTTGACCTTTACACGGTATTTCAGATAAATGATGTTGACGCCGAAGAAATTGACGGCTCAATAATTTCGAGCGTTGTGCCGGCTATTACAAATCTTCTCAAAAATGCAATTGAAACCGTTACCGGAATTGACAGTCTTGTTGTAGGTCCGGGACTGAAAACAGGTCTTGACATACGGCTTGACAATCCTGCGTCTGTGGGTTCGGATATAGTATGCACCTGCGTTGCTCTCAAGGAGCTGTACCCCTGTCCCGTTGTGGTTGCGGGACTGGGCACTGCAACCACTATTCTTTATATGAATGAAAACAAGGCTTATTGCGGCGGAACTATTATGCCGGGAGTTCAGATTTCGCTGGACGCCCTCACAAGCCGTGCCGCTTTGCTGCCCTCAGTCAATCTTACAGAGCCAAGGAAGTTAATAGGCACAAATACCACGGACAGTATTCGCAACGGTATAATTTATGGCAATGCAAGTATGATTGACGGGATGATTGAAAGGTATGAGGAAGAGCTTGGCACAAAGTGCACACACGTAGCTACAGGCGGTTTTGCTTCATTGATTACCAAGTTTTGCAAGACAGATATTATAGTCAATGACGACCTCATTCTTGAGGGGCTTAAAATAATTTATAACAAAAATAAAAGGCAGTAGTTAAAATCAGGGCGCATATGAAAGGAATTTGAAACGCCCTGAAACAGTTGTTTTTAAATGGTATTTAGTATCAGATGTTCACTAAAAAGAAAGGCGGCGCCGTATTTATCGGCATCGCCTTTTGTTTCAAAGCTTTGCTTTTATCAAAGCAAGTAACGCATAGCGTTACAAATTCAGCG
>CAYQXN010000103.1:0-5924 GCA_964421585.1 uncultured Ruminococcus sp.
GATATTATATGCGACCCCAGCAAAAAAATCAATACTTTTTTAATAATTTTTCAATTTATAAAGTTTGGATTACACCCTTTTAATAAAAAACGAGACAGACAACGTTGTCTATCTCGTTATTTTTTAATCCCTACTTAACGGCAAGGGATTTCCGCTTTTTTTAAGTTCTGATTTAACGGCTCAAACTATCCGCTTTTTTGAGTTCCGATTTAAGGCACGGACTATCCTCTTAACAAAAGGAGTGTGAATGAACAAGAATTAATGGATAATGTTTCTTATTTATCACACTGTGGAATACTGTTTCCACACCTTTATTATACTCGGAAATAACAAAAAATCAACAACAAGATATAGACAAATATTAAATTTTAATCAAGATATGGTATGTTGATACCAAAATAACTTGTTTTGTACTTGACAAAAGATGTCAAGTAATATATAACAACAAACTTATAAATCATATTTTGCCGTCTTGTGGATTCAGCACAAGGCGGCTTTTTATTTATGTCAATATATTAATATCCGTTCTGTTCAACTCCATACACAGCTTGGTCGTGAGTAAAACCTTCATATTCAAGTTGGTCAATCAAAGAATCTCTTGAAAAACTTGAATATTTTAAGTATGATTCAGCAGATTTAGCGGCTTGCTCATACCAATCTGCACCACAATTATCAGCGCCGTATGTAGCTTCGCTATTTGAAAATTTTTCATACTCTAGTTGTTCAATTAACCCCTGATAAGAAAAGGCTGAATACTGAATGTATGATTTTGCAGATTTAACTGCCTGTTCCTCCCAATTAGCTCCGCAATTGTCTGCAGCATACACAGCTTCTTCATTTGAATATTTCTCATACTCCAACTGGTCAATTAATCCTTGATAAGAAAAAGCGGAATATTTCAGATAAGATTCTGCTGATTTCAAAGCGTTTGATTTACCGATAGAAATGGTTGATTTTGGTGTTTCAGTAGTTTTTTCAGTTGGTTTCTCTGTAACACGTTCGGTTGGCTTTGCTGTAGTGGGTTCTGCCGTAGTGGGTTCTGCAGTAGTACTTACATCAGTTGCTACAACTTTCGTTGTCGCTGGTTCAGTAGCCTCGTTTTTAGCACCTGAGCATCCGACTAAGGACGAACTGATAAGTGCAGTGATGATGGCAATTAATGCAATTGATTTCTTTTTCATTTGTTTTCCTCCTCATTATTGACATATTTCGCCAATTATTGTAATATAATGCTGAGGAGTGATGTTACTTCTCATCAAAATCACCAGCCGTCTGATGTTCCTACCATCAGGCGGCGATTTTTTATTTACGCTACATTTGAATGATAGTTTACGATAGCAACCTCAGTTAATGAATTTTTAAGTTGCTCAATTATATTTTCAATCTGTCTCACAACAGTTCCGTTATATGAAACTTCACCGCATTGAGTACATTTGTTGCAAGGTACATTTTTGATTATGATAATGCAGTTCCCTAAATCTTCCATATATGTTGTTGTGCTTTCTTCCATATTTCCTTTACAATAAAAACAAGTCATAATTATTACTCCTTTCGAGTTTTAAAGTCATTTTCCCATTTATCGGAATCGGGATAATAAGCTGTGATAATCCATAAATATTTGTCGCTCAGTCCTGCGACAACGTGAATAGGTTTTCCAACGCTACACTCAAGTATCAAAGCTGACGGATAAGGGTAATCGTCAGGATATTTCTCAATAATCTCGCCATATAAAATACATCGTTTTATTTCATCAAGCGTTATATGACGTTCTCTGCAACGTCTATGGACGTGTTCAGTCATTTGGATTGTCTCGTCTGTACATAGTATGCGCATTTTATTAATGTTCATTTGTTCTGTACCTCATTATTGTGTATTGTTTTGCTGCCTTGTGGTTCCAGCACAGGACGGTGTTTTTTATTCTACTATTTTAGCTTTTCCGATAACCTTACCTATACATCTGAAATCACTGTATTCAGATGGGTACACATCGTCATATTCAGGGTTAAGTGAAATAAGTCTATCATCTGCAAACTTTTTTATGTAGCCGTTGCCGTCCAGTATGAATATACCAACCTCTCCTATTTCAACAGCAGGCTGTAATCTGACTAAAACTTTATCACCATCATCGAAAGTAGGAAACATACTATCGCCGTCAACCTCAATTACTATATCAGCCTTACGAGCCTCGGGGGTGTCGATTACTTTTATAGTACTCATTTGTTCATCATCAAGCCAATTTCCTGTTCCTGCTGAAGCCTTTAGGAGAGAGAGCCTTAATTTTATTGAAGGCTCTTTTTCAACATATAGGCAACGCTCATATTCATCATTCAATATATCGTCTACCGCTTTCTTGCCGAATTGGTCGAGGGAGCGGTATTTTTTTATCATTGATTTTTCCGTTGGTTTAATTTTAAAATCATCTTTGCTGGAAAATGCTTTCATATCGTCTTGATATAAAAAATTAGCATCACATTTTAAAGCAGAAAACAATTTATAAAGTATTTTTTCGTTTGGTGCACTCACGCCGCTTTCGTAATTACCGATACTGCCTTTTGATACGCCAACTCTTTTTGCCAATTCTACCTGAGTTATTTCAAGTTCTTCTCTTCTTTCTTTAATTCTACTTCCTATGCTCACAACTTTTCACCTCTTTAAATACATATTACGATAAAAAACTTTGCTTGTCAATAAAAAATTCTCAAAAATCTTGAATTTTTATATCGACAAGCCGAAAAACTTGTGTTAATATTTAATTGCCCCAAGAAAATTGAGAAAGGCGGTGTAAACGACAATGGCAGAGACTGATGTGTGTAAATATACGAGAAAAATCATTCAGGATAAAGGGTTAAAACAAAAAAGCGTTGCGATTAAAGCTGGTTATACTGACCAACAGTTTAGCAATCTTTTAAACGGCAGAAAGTTCTTTTCTGCTTATGATGTTTTAAGAATAGCAAATGCACTTGAAGTTACTCCGAATGACTTATTCGGAATCAAGACAAACAAAACTGCATAGGAGTGGGTTTAATGAAAATTATAGGTGAATCGAAAGAAATTGCTGACTTCATATTACAATTACAAAGCCAGCAAAATAAAAAGATATTTGAGTTAGATAAAAAAGTAGATAATATTTTGTCTATAAGACAGGAAGCTTCTAAGGCTCTTACCACATTAGTGAACACAGCTAAAGAATACGCTTCTAATATTAAAAAATAGAAAGTTTGAAATATAAAATCATTAATTTTTCAAATTATCTTTATTTCCTATTGCGAGTTCAGGCATTTTGAATTCATCCATAACTTCACCTCCCTTCTGCTATATTTTAGCACAAGCGGAGCGGAGAACGCGAATAATGAGATTAAAACGGAAACGCCTACAATTCAGTGCGATGCATATTTGCAGACCTACATAACTGCACTTGACCTTTGCTTGCAGGGAGTTATCAGTCCCTCAACGCTTGAAATAGATGTCAAAAAGCTCAATAATGCAGAGGCACAGAGAGAAAAAGAAAAAACAACACTCTACACTCGCAAAAGCTATGTCGAGCTTGTCGAGAAAGTGCTCCCTCAGCTTGTCAAAGCTGCGCTTAATGCCGATATGGAAATTCGAAAACAAACAATACTTGCGGATGATATTAAAGTTTCAGTAAAATTTGGCGAATATGCAAATCCGAGCTTTGAAAGTCAGATTGAAACAGTCGGCAAAGCCCGTCAGAATGGCGTTATGTCGATTGAAACAAGTGTTGATGAATTATACGGCGACAGTAAAGATGACGATTGGAAAGCCGAGGAGGTCAAAAGAATTAAGGAAGAACAGGGAATTACAACCGTCAATGAAACTTCGGAAATTGATGACATAGATATTGAGGCTGAATAATGGCTGATTATGATATTGCGGAAGCGTTTGAAGCTGTTGAAAATGAACTTATTGACAGTATGATGAGAAATTTCAGCCGACACCGAGCTGAGGAAACCAAAGAGGGTTATAATTGGTCGCAGTGGCAGGCTGAACAGCTTAAGAGCCTTGAACAGTACCGCAAAGCGAATTACAATAAATTCAATAAGCAGTTTTCCGAAATCAACAGTAAAGTTGAAGAAATGCTCAAAACAGCAAGGGCTGACGGAAACGCAAATCAGGAAGCAAAAATCCTGCAAGCAATAAAAGACGGTTTCAAGGTGCCCGATAAGCCGTCAGCAAGCTCTACAGCCGAGTTTTTTAAGGTCAACGATAGAAAACTTAATGCACTTGTAAAAGCCACTACAGACGATTTAGAGAGTGCAGAAACAGCAATATTGCGAATGAGCAATGACAAATATCGTAAGGCGATTTACAATGCTCAGGTATATGCTAACACAGGCGCAGGAACATACGAAAAAGCTGTTGATATGGCTTGCAAGGACATGTTGAAAGCAGGGCTTAATTGTGTTGAATATAAAAACGGTGCAAGGCATACACTGTCCGATTATGCGGAAATGGCAATCAGAACTGCCAATAAGCGTGCATATCTATACGGCGAGGGCGAAAAGAGAGCCGAGTGGGGAATATCAACGGTTGTTGTCAATCAAAGACAAGGCGGTTGTCCTGACTGTGCACAGTATATCGGGCAAGTATTCATTGATGATGTATATTCAAACGGTAAAAAGTCGGACGGCAATTATCCGCTTTTGTCAACGGCTATTGCAGGCGGTCTTTTTCATCCACGCTGTAAGGACAGTACAAGTACATACTACGAGGGTATAACAACACTCAAAAAAGTGTCAAAGTCCGAACTTACGGAAATGAAAGACAATGAAGTGCTTGAACAGCAAAAGGCAAACGCTGAAAATCAGGCTAAGAAGTGTGATAGAATTGCCAAATATTCGCTTGATGAGGATAACAAAAGGATTTATCAAAATCGTGCGGAGAAATGGCAGGAAAAAGCAGATGAAATCAGCGTAAAAGTTGATAAATCTGTTGAAAATTTCGCTGAAAGTGGTATAATAAATACAAGAGAAACAACTGTCGTAAACGGAAATGGTGTTGTTGGAGAATGGAAACCGAGAGATGGTTTTGATAATCTTATTGATGATGTTATAGATTATCAAGGCTACAATGGAAAGCCGACAATTGTTTATAATAGAGAAACGTTTGATAAGGCTGTTGAAAATGATCATTTTTTAGCTGAACGAACTTTTTATGCCGATACGCAAGAACAGCTTGATATGTATGACAATCAGCTTAAGGCTGTTGACGGTGAAGATTATTTTTATGTAAATTGTAGTAAAGGTGGTGCACAATATGGGCAAGGAATGTATTGTGCTGCCGATTATACAAAAGGAACTATTGATTATAAGTGTTTTGAACACGAGATTACACAATATAGTGGGGACGCAGGTTTTAGTAAAACTAATTGGATGACACTTGATCCAAGCGCAAAAATTCTTAAATTGCCTGTTGGTGCAAAAGCTGACGAATATATACCTGAGTTATATATAAGAGAGTATATGAAAAAATATGCAGGTAATAGAATTGATGATGTTATGGATTATATACAAAAAGCTGAGGTTGTTGACAATTTAACGCTAAATGAAAGCAATGCATATATTGAAAGAGTATTTAATGAACGCAACGAGGCTCTTCAAAAAGTGAAAGATTTAGCAAGTGCAGGTCTTGACTCAACAATATATACAGGAGCAAAATTTATTAAGTTTAAAGACCCCGGTGTTTTAGCTGCGGAGATGGGTTATGATGTTATTAATGCTGCAGGGCACGGAAAAACCGGTAGTTACTCTGCAGTTTTAAATCGTACAAAGCTAATTATTTTTGGAGGTGACAATTATGCCTACACAAAAAAATAAATTTTATTTTGCCAGAAACAAAGACGGCTTTATGTGTAGTTATGATAGTGTAACACATAAATGCAATGGCATTATTTTGTCTACAGGAGA
>CAYQXN010000104.1:0-5898 GCA_964421585.1 uncultured Ruminococcus sp.
CAGGAGTTGGTGTTGGAGTTGTGTTGCCTGATTCAATCGTAGGTTCAGTTGACGGTTCGGTTGTTCCCTCTGTAATAACAACTGTAGTTACAGAATTAGCGGGAATTGTTATTTCATCCGAAAGTGAGGTTCCGCTCTGATTTTCTTCTAAATCTCTTGAAGCGTCAGTTACATATGTAGTGTAGCTCGGCAAATTAATATCTTTTCCGCTCAGATTAATGCTTGTAGTGATATCTGAAGCCTCTGAATTTACAAAAACAACACTGACAGTGCCGTCAGGATTTAAAAACGAAACTGATTTTAACGAATCAGATGAAGATTCACAGGCTGTTCTTACAGAGCCTTCACAAGTGAATTTAGAAAAATTACCCAAGCTCCAAAGTCTTTTTGATGTCTGTACTTCGTGCGTATCGGAATTAATATAAACAAGACCGTCAGTATATCCGCCGTAAGCGCAAGCAGTCCACCAATCCCACTCGTTTACATTGAGAATAGTTAAATCGTCATAGATAATATTTGCAAGAGCAAGGGCGTATTCAATTGTGAGACCGCTTGTCATTTTTCCGTTTACAAGATCATAAACTCCTGAATTTCCGTCATTTTCCATCTGACAATATTCTGTAGCGGCAATATTATAATTTGTATTATTTTTTGTTGAAAAACTGCTTGATAAATATTCTGCGGCATTCGTTTTATCTTGAGTACCCGACCAATATGAGTGCATACATATTGTATCAAAATAGTTTCTTAGCGCTTTATTATACGAAAAATATTTTACTCCTGTTCCTAAGATATAATCAAGATATTCGGAAGTGATAGTGTCTGCTCCTTCAAAAGCGCCTGATTCGAACATTGAAACCTTACAGCCATTTTCATCAAGCTCAGAGCCGTCAAATTTTTCAACAAAAGCATTCAGCAAATCTCTTGCTTCAGTTGGAGAATAATAGCAACCCTCCTGAGATGCGGAAACAGAATCATCCGCGTTGAACCAGCCTCTCCACGCGAACTGCGGTTCATTCATTGGAGAAACATCCGTAACGTTATATCCGATTTCGGTAAAGTGCATTGCGCAATTATAGCAGTACTCAGCAAAATCATCATAATGGTCGGCTGAAAGATTTGATACGTAAGCGGCATTGCCATCCTTTTCGGCATCACAATAGCCTTTACCATTTTTCGTGTAAATAACAGGTGCACTGTTACAGAAAAGAGTTACTCTCAAATCATCGCCTGCCGCACTTTTTGCCGAAGCAAGACATTTCTGCGCGTTTGCATCATTGTCCCAATTGTAATTTCCGTCAGCGTCAATAAAGCTTTCAGTGCTGTGATTCGGAACATAAAGCGAGGCATCACCATTTGAACCTGCGCCGAGATTATAACGATAAATGTTCAAGCCTATACCGCTGTCTTTACTGTAAAGCAAAGATATAATCTCATTCATATTTTCCCAACCGCCGACATCCTGACTCCACCAGCATGCTGACGCTCCAAAGCCTTTCATTGTCTGATATTGCTGAGACAAATCTACGCTCGTTACAGTATCTGCGGCAGATGCTCCTACAGGTACAAACAAGCAGGATGTCATTAAAATAACAGCGCTCAAAAATATTGATAATAGCTTTTTCATAAAATTTACCCCTTAATTTATTTGATTTCATTATATATCATAATAAAATTATTTTCAAGGATAAATTGCTTAAAAACAAATTGATTAAAAAATTATACAATTATCGTATCATTTTTAAGAAATAATCATTATTGTATTGATATAATTACTCATATCTCAACGCTTCTATCGGGTCAAGCTTTGCAGCCTTATTTGCAGGTGCATAGCCGAATATTACTCCGATAAGCATGGAAAATGCTACCGATACAATAATTGCTGCCGGTGACGGACTTGCGGAATTACCGAGAAGCTTGCTGATAACAGAACCGAGTACAACGCCAAATACAATTCCTATTATACCGCCTATAAGGCAAATTATAACCGATTCTGTTATAAACTGAAGTCTTATTGAATTATTTGGAGCGCCGAGCGCCTTGCGCGTGCCTATTTCCTTTGTTCTCTCAGTTATAGAAACAAGCATAATATTCATTACTCCTATACCGCCGACAAGCAGACTTATTGCCGCTATCGCCGCTATTGCAATTGATATGGTGCTTATCATATCAGTTACTGTCGAAAGCATTGATTCAAGCGAGGTTGCCTCACAAGTCCACGCGTTGTTCTGAGTATAGAACGAAGCAAAAAAGCTGCCTGTAGTAGTCATAAAGGTTGAAGTATCGGCTGCGTCGGACGCTACAACGGTTATTGACTTATAACCTTTATCATCACCTGTAATTACCTTAGAGGTCTGCATAGGTATATACAAATCTGTCACTACGTCAGTAGTGCTGCTTTCGTTTGAGGATGCTGTTTCTTCTTCATATTCATAAACGCCCTCTATATAGAAGCTATAAATACTGCTGTCAAGCAATATATCAATTTTCTGCCCTACCGCATTCATTGCGGAGCAGTTCAGCGTATCCTCAATAAACCTGTCAGATACAACGCAGACACGCCTGTCGGTATCTCTTGAATTATCAATATACCTGCCATACATAATATTGAGCTCACTTGATTGCGCGTAATCATCATTTGTACCGATAATATTGACACTTGTATCAGACGAAGAATCGCTTTCAACGGTAACACTGCCTGAGCCTACTGAATTTGTAAGCTCTATATATTTTACACTGTCACCGAATGACGCTCTGTACTCTTCAATCATATCGTCGGTTATTAGATCGCTTGTTTTGGGAGTCTGACTTGCAAATTTTGCTATTTTTACACCCTGTTCGCTGTCGGAGCTTTCGTCACTCTTCTGCGTCAGTGAAACAGTAATGTTTGTCGCGCCGAGTGACGCCATGCTGTTATTAATGGAGCTTGAAAGCGATGAGCCGACAGTGCTGATTGCTATTACTGAGCCTATACCGATAATTATTCCCAGCATTGTCAGAATTGCACGAAGCTTATTTGTTTTGAGCGACTCAAGCGCTAATAGAATATTATCAAGAAATGCCATTATCAATCGCTCCTTTACATTCGTTTACAATTCTTCCGTCTTTAAGAGTAATAACCCTGTCACATTCCATAGCAAGCGAATGATTATGGGTAATCAGTATGATTGTTTTACCTTGTTCTTTGTGCAGCTTATGAAAAATATCCATAACAATTCTGCTTGTTTTTGAATCAAGTGCACCCGTTGGCTCATCAGCAAGAATAATGGACGGATTGTTTGCAAGCGCTCTTGCTATCGAAACCCTTTGCTTCTGACCGCCTGAAAGCTCATTCGGTTTATGTCTGCTGCGGTCAGTCATACCGACATCCTCAAGGAGTTTTTCAGCTCTTTTGTTTCTTTCCTTTTTCGCGACTCCGCCATACATCATTGGAAGTTCAACATTTTTAACAGCGCTCTGCCTGCCAATAAGATTAAAGGTTTGAAAAACGAAGCCAACCTTGCTGTTTCTAATCGCGGAAAGCTCTTTATCATTTGCAAGCGATATATCAACCCCGTCAAGGATATAGCTGCCCTGTGTTGCTCTATCAAGGACACCGATAATATTCATAAGGGTTGATTTACCGCTTCCGGACTCCCCTACTATCGCAACAAATTCTCCCTCGTATACAGAAAGGTTTATCTGATGCAAAACTTCAAGTTCATTCGGCTTGCCTATAAAAAAGCTTTTCGATACATTTTCAATCCTTATAAGTTCTTTCTTATCCATTCGGTCCACCACCTGAAAAGCCGCTGTCGTTTGGTGAGTTCATCATATCGGATTTATTTCCTCGATCAGACATATTTGAATCATTCATACGATTATTATTACCCTGCAAGCCGCCGAACAAACCAAAGAAGCTGCTGCCGTCTTGGCTTGAGGTTTCGCCTGTTTCTATACCCTCCTCCAGATTTGAGCTTGAACGTATAACATCACCGTCAGCAAGCTCTTCAGAAGAAATCTCAATATAATAATCGTTTTGCTCTCCTGTAGTAACATATATCTTTTCAAATTCCATTTCGGTGCCCTCTCCTGACACCTTGCGGTAAACAAAATCACCGCTGTCATCATTGCCTATTGCATCGATAGGAACCTGATAAATATCATCCTTAGAGCTTACCAAAAGCTCGACCGAAGCGTTCATACCAACCTTAAGTTCGGTATTTTCGCTATCGACAGTAACCTCCGCACCGAAAGAGCCGCTTTCACCTGCAATCGGGTCAATTTGTGTAAGTGTCCCGTTTACGGTTTCATCAGAAGCATCGCTTGTTATATAGCAGGACATACCGATTACAGCATCATTGATATCTGCTTCTGCAATTGTTATTGAAATTTTAAGCTTATCAAGGTTGCTTATCGTAGCTAAAGCACCTGAGCTCATACCGTTTGAACCGCCGGCAGATGATCCTACTGTCGCGTTAAGGGCTGTAATTGTTCCCGACTGATTTGCAGTAATTACACATTCATCAAGCTGACTTTCAAGCTCCTCAAGAGTATCGCTTGACGATGCTGACGAAAGCTGTGATTTTGCCTGTGCCAATTGACTTTTAGCCTCTTCAAGGGAGCTTTCTGATTGTTCATAAGAATTTTTTGCAGATTCATAAGAAGATTCAGCGGATGTATATGCGGATTCAAGTGAGCTGTAATTTGAATTTAACTTTGCCTGTTTAAGGCTGCTTGCGCATTTGCTCAAATTCAGCAGTGTGTTTGTACCCGATGAATAGCTGATATTTTCATTACAGAGAGAATATATATTCTTTACCACGTCATTGCAGATTTCATTAGCAGTTGTTGTAACAGAAACAGAGTCTGCTGACGAAGCGGACGATGAATTTTCAGTATTCATTATATTCTGTGAATTTTGTGAAGAAGCGGAAACCGATGAACTGTCAGCTGAAATATCATAGCTTCCCAAATCACAGCCGCCGTAGTAATTTTGTACCGCCGTCATATATTTTTTTGCGGCGGATACAAGCTCACTTGCCGTGATTTTATTTTTCTTATACTTACTTACAGATGAATTATAATTATTCAATAATTTAACATATTCTGCTCCCGCGGTATTATAATCGCTCAAAGCCTTATCATATGAATTTTGGTAAGATGATATTGCGGATTTTGCTTTATTATATGGAGTATACGCGCTCTCCTTTGCTGCCTTTGCTGTTTTCAAATCATCAGAGGATGTGCTTAAATTTTCTTTTGCTTTATTATAATTTGAGAGCGCGGAATCATATGAGGACTGTGCTGTTTCAACTGATTTATCAAGATTGCTCTTTTCTCTTTCTATCTGCTCCTCAAGTTCACTTGTATCAAGAATACATATTGTATCGCCGGATTTTACATCATCGCCTACTGCTACAAGTATACTTTTTACTGTATAGCTTAGTGATGTTGTGACATTTGAGGTTTGGGCACTGCTTACTGTACCGGTTGCTGATATTGAATTTTCGAGATTACCTTTCGCAAGAGTAGTAGTACGAATATAAGCATAGTTTGAAGAGCTGCCCGACCTGCTCTTGAAAACAGCTATTCCCGAGATAACAAGAGCTAAAACAAGAATAATGCTGATAACGGATACAATAATTTTCTTCTTTTTTGTAAAAGGCTTTTTCGCCTTTTTTGTTTTTTTGCTTTTTGCCGGCTCAATACCGTCATAAATATTAACTGAGTTGCTCATTTCCATTCTCCTTTGCTTTAATTTTATTAACCGGAACAGCACAAAACAGACCTGATACTATAGCAAATACCAATGCTGAAACGACAGCTGCCGAGGCTGATACTGCATAAGCAGTTACATTACTGCCTGAATCGCCATTAAATTTCATTGCGGTATCATTACCTGCAAGGTCATTGGCT
>CAYQXN010000105.1:0-1349 GCA_964421585.1 uncultured Ruminococcus sp.
TTATTATACAATGCATATTCCGGAATTGCAACACTTCCTCCTACCAGTGAACCTGAAGAAATTGTGAAAGTAACTGTTCTGCTGCCTGTATAAAGACCGGTGCCTGTTATTGTAACCTCAGCGTTCTTACTTGCAGCAACATTATTAGAATATTCAAGTGTATAATCCATACCCTCGGTAAGAGTTGCACCATTATATGTAATAGTAACCGCAGGAGTAATCTCAGAACCGGTACATGACTGATTGGCAATTGAAGCAACTGTACAGTTGTTAATATCGACCTTTGAAATCTGAGAATCTATCCATGTGTTTCTTTCAGTGAACCATGTGTTCATACCGCTTGTAACAGAAGCGGTATCATATGCACCGTCACTGTTAAGATTATGTCTTAAATTATTCATTGTGCCTGATTTTGCAACGGTTTCAACGTAATACTGAGTGGAATGAAGAGTTCCTGTAGAATCCGTTTCTTCACCAAGCAAAATCTTTGTTGCCGGTTCTACAATAGTGTACCAATAGCTTTCAGCCATTTGCCAGAAATCCGTGCAGTTTGTAGCAAGAGCCGCATAGAAATTGAGCGGTGAAAATGCATCAGAAGAATATTCAGTTGATGAGTCACCTGCTCTCCAACGGTATATACGGGCATTCTTGGTATACCAGCCTGTTGATGAAGTCCAGCTATATCCCCAGCGCATACCTGAACTGTCAAAGCCTATTGAATTATCCATATCCCACATAGGACCGGCATAAAGCATTGAGTCAATGGAATCGCTGTCCTTGTAAAAATATGTTGATGAAGTTGATGAGTCCATATTCTTGAAATATTCCTGCGTCCAGTAATATCTTACTGCGGAATCCGCATCAAGAAGCTCACTCCACTTTTTACCCCGATATTGAGAATCGGGAGCAGGGTTTGTTACAGATTTTGCGCCATAAAGAACAGTACTTGAAAGGCTGTTACAGTTTGTGGTTACAGATGTGCTTGGAACAGTACCATTGTTGTACACTGCACCGCCAAGTGCATAAAGAAGATTATACGAGTATGTAACCATATTCTTTGTAGCATAGTCACAGCTCTTTAATACCCAGCCCTGACGGTTATAAGCACAAAAACCTGCATTCTCATCGGGCCAGCGGTTTGAAATTTCAAGTTCATAGAGATAACCGCCTGTGTAATCGCTTGGATCCGTGAGAGAAGGTGAATACTTTTTATTGCCGATAGTATGACCGAATGTATTTGTCAAGCCTGATGTTATTGTATCTGAACCAGATGTATTTGTATATGAATTAACAGTTGTACCGTCTAAATTCGCAGGATTTACAATTCCTGTTTCAGGATCAACTGTACT
>CAYQXN010000105.1:1359-2135 GCA_964421585.1 uncultured Ruminococcus sp.
TTCATATGCATCGGTAACATTAATCCTGTTGGATTTAATCTCAACCCTTTCAGCAAGCTGATATGAGCCGAAATACTGCTGGTTAACATACAAATCAACAGGCTTGCAATGAGGCTGATACTTTATTCCTATATAATCTGCAAAATCATATGTAAGCTGATTTTTAATAAGTGTTGAATCATTTGCATTTGCAAGCAGACACCATTTTTTTGCCTTACCCATACCAAGCAGACTTGTTGAAGTTTCCAGCTTAAAATTATATGGGTTCTTTGTGCCGCTTGTTGACCATGTTCCGTTGCCTCGACCCGTCATTTTTTCCATTACGCCGTCATAATCAACAGTTCCGTCAGGCTGAACTACCATAATAGTACCTGCCTCTGCAACTGAATGGTCGTCTGAAGCATTGATTTTTGAAATGGAGCCTGACTCAGTATCAATGTATACAGTTGCAATATCACCGGATTTTATAGCGGTTAATGAATATGAAGATGAGCCGAGTGTCAATGTATACACCTTTGAAACTCCGCCTTCATTAATATCTGCAAAAACATCTGTAGCCTGTCCGCTCGTCAGCGGAGTTCCGTCTACAGATGCAGTTGACTGAGTAAACCATACCTTAAGATTTGTACAGTCCGCATTTGACGGAAGAAACAGATAATAATTGGAAGATGATGAGCTGCGCTTAAACGCTCCTACGGAGAATAGAATGAAAGGCTGATATAAAAAATATGGCTTATAGTAAGGAAAATCTTATAAGAGCGCGGGAGCTGATTGCC
>CAYQXN010000105.1:2145-5883 GCA_964421585.1 uncultured Ruminococcus sp.
ACCGGACCTGTCATTGTGGTTTTTGTACCGTTTTGAAAAGCAGTAACATCAGCCTGGGTCAGAGTGTTTTCAGGATCAGCCCAGAAATTAATTCCGCAGCTATCAAGAGTCGATGCTGTATCAACCGCCTGTGCAATAAACGGACAAACAAATATAGTAGTAAGTACCATCAATAATGCAAGAAGCATGGATACTGTTTTTTTGAATTTTCTGTTTTTCATTTTATTTGTCCTCCGTATTATACATTGCTTGTTGTTTCTATCTCTGCAACTCCGAAATTGCCGTTCCATGTTACAGCAGATGATTTTCCGTTTGCAGTTGCAGTATATGCAGTCCCTTTCTTCACGCTTGACGAAGAATAGAGAAACTTCGTGACCTTGTTGGATGACGATTTGTTTAAAGTACCAATCGTTATAACAGCAGGCGTCTTGCTCGCCTCTGTGGTACCCTTCTTTACAATCTTAGCAGTCACACTTGCCTGCGCAGAATCTTTCTTGTCAGACTGAAAAGCACTTGAAAGCGAGCTTATTCTGAAGCCCTCGCCTATCACGGTTCCGCCGTTAATTCTGAAGCAGTCATCCTTGCCGGCTCTTACTCTGCCCTTTACAAGAAATTCTTCAGTGTTATTAACACGGCGAACCTTGTAGCAATACTTTTGTGTCGCAATGCTTGTAATACTTCCGCCTGAAATAACGATTAAATCATCTGCATCAATACCGTCGCAGGCAGATGATTTGAAATCTGCTGTTCCGCCGTTGAGATAAAAGCTGTCACAGCGAACACAGTCCCCGTTTGATTTTACCGTAAGCTTACCGCTGTCAACAGTTACTTTGCTGTACGAGAAAATACCCTTTGCAGAACCGCTTACTTTTGCAAGACTTTCAGTGCTGGTATTCTGAGCAGTTGTAAGTGTAAGGCTCACATTTTTAATTGATATACTTTTTGTTGAGCAAATACAGTTATTCGCATTTTTTGTTGCAGCAAAGGTTGCTGAGCCGTTGCCTTTAATTATAAGCTTTGATTCGTTATAAAGAACTCCTGTATAGCTGTTTGCAGATGTTGTAAAAGTGCTTGAAGTTCCCTCCGGGAATGAAATATCAACATTAGGAGCACTGTCATTATCCGAAACATCTCTGATTTCATTGCTTGCAGAACTGTCAGTATCTGCCTCAGCCTCAAGGAATGTTCTGTCACTGGTAATACTTTTGTCAATTATCTGGATAATATTTTTAGTGTCATTTGAAATATACACATCCTCAAATCTTAGTTCACAGTTTTCAGTATTATCAAGCTGAAGCACTATCTGTCCGTGCCAGTCATCCGTTTCACTTGTAATTTTATAATTTCCGCCTTTATTGATATTTACCTGACCTGTGGATATGGCTACATTTGATGATGAACATTTAGCTGCTCTGTTTTTCTGAAGAACTATATTTATATAATCGTCCTCACTCACAGCCGGCGTAGCAGGATTTTTCTCATCACTTCCGGTTGATTCACCCGGTTTATCAGAATTATTTGAATTTTCCGAATCATCAGTTTCTTTTGTTACAGTCTGCTCATTATTTTCGGTATCCTTTTTTACCCTGCCTGCAGCTGCTGTATTTGAAGAATCAACAATCTTAACCTCTGATTTTTTATTACCCTCATTAACATATACTTTTTGACTTTTTTTATCCTTTGTTATTGTAATAACAGTGTATTCAATAACATATTGTGTAATTTCATTACTGTCTTTAACCGATGTCAGCTTTAAAAATTCATCTGTATTTTTGTTTGCATTAACATCTTTTACATCTTTAATGGCAATAAGATTACCGTCTGTATCGGAATAGGTTTCAACTGAAATCAGTCCGCCCTTTGAATCTGTATCAAGAGTAAGCTTGCCGTCATTGCTTGTTACTGAAACAACGCTGTTCAAAAGACTGTACACCTTTGCGGTTAACTCTTTTCCGCTTTTGTCGGTTGCAGACATTATATAACCTGCAACCACAGTTGATGCATCCTTATCAAATATGGGAACAAGAGTAAGTATATTTCCGTCTTTATCAGTTACTGTAAATGAAATTATTTCGTCTTCAAGTGTTGGCGCTTGTGTGGTTGTTGCTGTTTTCTCAATCACCTCAGTAGCTGCGGATGTTGTATTCTCAACTTGCTTGCTTGAACATCCTGCAAAGGAAGATACTATAAACACTGAAGCCAATATAACAGATAATAATTTCTTTTTGTTCATTTTCTCTACTCCATACATCCAAAAGGCAGCTTATACAGTCTATCTTTTGTTATTTATAAAATCTTTGAAAAAGCACGAAAAGGAATGCGGCAAGCATTCCTTAATCAGTATTCTTTTATTGGAAATGGAAGCTTCTGGTACTTGAAGCCTCGGTTGACAGCATAAGCTTCAAATTGCCGTTTAATGCTCTGAGGTCATCCATCATCAGTCTGATTTGCTTATCATCCTTAAGAGTAACACTGAAAGTAATTTCAAACAGTGCGCCAAAATCAACACTCTTAACCCTTGTCATATTGTATTGAGTGCAGTATTTACCGAGTGTTTCATCAAATGCACCAACATAGTTCAGCGTTTCAGGTACAGTTATCTTAAGGCTGTATGTATTGCTTTTCTTGCCTGCATAATTTGTAAAATGAAGAATAAGGATAATAACACAAAGAATAACAACGGCAAGTGCTGCATAAATCCAATAACCCAAACCGCAGGTAAGACCCATTGTTACGCTCATAAATACAAATGCAATATCCTTTGGGTCGCCGGGCGCAGAACGGAAACGAACAAGTGCAAATGCACCGGCAAGTGAAAATGCAGTTGCAACATTGTTGCCTATAACAAGAATAACCATACCTACAATTGGTGCAAGAAGTATCAGCGAAACACAAAATGCCTGTGAATATCCCTCTTTCTTGTGTGTGAACAGATACACCAGACTGATAACAAATCCTATTATCGATGCTGAAATAACAACCTCTAAAACACTTTTCCAATCAAGAGTTGTAGCCCAATCACCGCTTGTAATACTATATAAAAAATCCTGCATTAATATATTCTCCTTAATTCTTAATTAAAATAATCAAAATCAACCTGATTGCCGGCAGCATCGGTTAAATAATAGTTAAGCTTGTGCTGCGCAGCATCATTTTTATACTTTGCTCCGTATTTTGAAAAGCCATGGCTGTAAAGTTCATTTTCCGATAAGAGCCTTGCAAGCCACATCGGCATTGCACCCAAAATTTTAATCTCCATAATATATGTGTCATTATCGATTAAAAATTCATCTTCTTCACTTTCACCAAACACAAAGTTGCTCCGTCTTATATGAATATTACGGTCAAAGGTCATTCTGAAATTTTTATCCTCTTTACCGAACAGGGCAAGTCTGTCATACTGCACATATAAAGCAGGTGCAACCTTATTCATTTTAAAAAAATACTGCAGCTCCTTAGCTACTTGATTTGAAAGATAATTGTCACCTAAATCAGGTAAAATACCTTCATTTACAAAAGACCAATTTCTTTAATTTTAAGCTTAATCCTCCGCTTGTTGCCTACTCCCTCGCTCTTTTTCTTTATTTCCATAAAGACTTTGTCTTCGGGATCCTTTTTATCATAATATGAGCGCAGCCTCATCTTTTCCTTATAAACCGGACCTGATGAATTCTGCCGGATAATATCGTGATTAACAGTATCGTAATAAATACTGTAAATTCTATACTCGTTTCCATT
>CAYQXN010000106.1:0-5589 GCA_964421585.1 uncultured Ruminococcus sp.
GAAAAGAAATCTCTGAGTTACATTATAATTTTATGATTGAAATTGGAGTTCCTGACGCACTTAATTTAATGTACGATACTCTTGAATGTTCTGAAAGCAAGGGACTTGGTTCAGAACAAATCAGAGTTTATAATATGTTTATTGATGTGCTTGACAAAATGGTCGCTGTTGTCGGCAATACTCAGCTTACGCTAAAACGCTATTTCGAGCTGCTTTCAATACAAATCTCCTCAATGCAGCTTTCAGAAATTCCTCAGACGCTCGACAGTGTTACCGTAACCACAGCTCAGCGTGTTAGATTGTCAAATCAAAGAGCGTCATTTTTGATTGGTTGTATTGACGGTTTATTTCCTGCTGTTCCGCATATTTCAGGAGTGTTTTCTTCCTTCGAATTAAAAATATTGTCACTTAATGATATTTCAATAAGCGAGGATTTTGCTGATCTTTCAAATCTTGAAGCATTTATGACTTATTGTTGTATGACATCTGCGTCAGAAAAGCTGTTTTTCTCCTATCCTATCTCAGACCTTTTCGGCAATCAATATATACCGTCAAAAATTATTGACGAGGTTAGCAAGGTGTTTCCGAAAATAATTGCTGAAGACAGCATGGATATTAATTCGCCCGAGAATTCAATGTGGGCAATTCAGCCTGCTTTTGAGGAATATGCAGGAGCTATTCACAGCCATTCATCAAAACTTGAAAAGCTTTCTGAAATATTTAAGGCAGATGAGCGCTATGCAGCAAAAGTTGACGCACTGTCAAGGGCGGTTGACAACTCGCCTTTTATGATTGAAAACACAACCAATGCTCACGCATTATTTGGTGATAATCTTCATATTTCTGCTTCTCAAATTGAAAAATTCAATCTCTGCCGTTTCTCTTATTTTTGTAATTACGGTTTGCGTGTGCGTGAACGCCAACGGGCAGAAATTAATCCAATGGAATACGGTACACTTGTTCATTTTATTCTCGAAAGATTTTTCACAAAGTTTGACAAGTGTGAGTATTCTGCTATGAATAGGGTAGAAGTCAATGCTTTTGTACATACAATATTGTTGTCATATACGGAAAAATATTTTGGCGGAAGCGAAAGCAAATCCAAGTCGTTCCTTTACAGACTTGACGTTCTTGAAGAGAATGTTACCATTCTTCTGGAGCACATTGTAAAAGAGCTTTCACAAAGCGATTTTTCTGTTGTCGACTGCGAACTGAAAATCGGCTCAGATATTCCTGCCTACACCATAAAGCTGCCTACGGGTGAAAATATAGCTGTTCAGGGCTGTATTGACAGAGTAGATATTATGGAAATAAACGGAGCAAAATACTTGCGAGTTGTTGATTACAAAACAGGCACCAAGCAATTTAAGCTGTCGGATATTCTCTACGGTCTTAACCTTCAAATGCTATTGTATCTGTATTCAGTAAAACAAAACGGTATCGAAAGATATGGTGAAATCACCTCAGCAGGTATTCTTTATATGCCTGCGACAGCTCCGATAATTTCGGCTGACAAATCTGTTACACCCGATAAAATAGATTCAGAAATTGACAAATCGCTAAAAATGAACGGACTTCTTCTCAATGATGTTAATGTAATCAAAGGTATGGATAAATCAGGAGAGGGAAGATATATTCCTGTAAAAATCAAGCTTGATACTCCTGTTTCTCAGCGAAGTCTTGCCACGCTTGAACAGTTCGGCAAAATATTCAGCAAGCTTGATATGACGGTTGCAGAAATGGGCAAAGAGCTTTACAGCGGTAAAATCCAGGCTTCTCCCATAAAAGGCACCCATGATGCGTGTGAGTACTGCCCTTATGACAGCGTATGTGCTTACCATATGAGCGCACCTAAAAATACATTTGATGTTAAAAATGACGAAGTTTTTGAAAAAATAGACAGCCAAATTTCAAAAGGAGGTTAGAGATAATGTGCAGACGATGGACGCCACAGCAAAAAAATGCAATATATGCTACAGACGGCTCTGTATTGGTGTCAGCGGCAGCAGGTTCAGGTAAAACAGCCGTTTTGGTTGAGCGTGTAATAAATCTTATCACAAGAGATGACAATCCTATTGATGTTGACCGTCTGCTGATAGTTACCTTCACACGTGCTGCCGCAGCCGAAATGCGTCAAAGAATTTCAAAAGCGCTTACCTCACTTCTTGAAAATGACCCATACAATCCTCACTTGCTCAAACAAAAACAGCTTTTATATAATGCAAGTATTTCAACAATTGACAGCTTCTGCGGAGATACAGTGCGTGAATATTTTCATTGCCTCAAGGTTTCACGGGATTTCAGAATCGCTGATGAGGGAGAGCTTGCACTTGTAAGCAATCAGGCGCTTGATAATTCATTTGAGAAGTTCTATCAAAGTGATGACGGCAATTTTATTGCTTTGTTAAATGTATTTTCATCAAAAGGCGGCGACATTAAGCTTAGAGACACAGTGCTCAAAATAAGCGAGTTCTTATCTACCCAGCCGTTTCCGAATAAATGGCTTGATGATATGCTTGACAATTATAATAATATTCCGATTGCTGATACCATATGGGGTAAAATCATAGTTGATTATTCGCAGTCTGCTGTTTCGCACGCAATCAATCTTACCGAAAACTCAATTAGTCAAATCGATGAGGACGAAAAACTATATAATGCTTTTATTGAACGACTTGAAAGCGACCTTGCGTTTCTTACCGTCTTGCAAGAAAAACTTAACGGGAATTTATGGAATGACATAGCCACGCATTTACGAGGATTTGTTGCAGGAAGACTGTCATCGCCAAAAGGCTATAAAGATAATCCTATTAAGATTTCAGTCGCTAATAACAGAGATGAAGTCAAGGATACAATCAAGACTCTGCAATCTTATTTTGCCTGGAATGAGGCTGAGGCAAGGGAAGAAATAGATGAACTTCACAGAATTGTTGAAACTCTGTTTGAGCTTATAAGGTCATATCTTTCCGAACTTTCTTTGATTAAAGCAAAGAAGAATATTCTGTCCTTTTCTGACATTGAGTCCCTTACAGTCAGTTTGCTTGCAGAGCCTTGCGGCAATGGCTATCGGAAATCCCCTCAGGCGATGGAAATTTCCGGCAGATATGACGCAGTTATGGTTGACGAATTTCAGGATGTAAACGATGTTCAGGATTTAATTTTCAGATGCGTAAGCTCGGACGAAAACAATCTTTTTGTTGTAGGAGATGTAAAGCAGAGTATATACGGATTTCGTCAGGCAAAGCCCGAAATTTTTATCAACCGCAAAAATTCCTATAAACGATATAGCAATTCAGAGCCGCAATACCCTGCAACCATTATTCTTGATAAAAATTTCAGAAGCCGCAAAGAAGTGTGTAACGCTGTGAATTTTATTTTCTCAAGGCTGATGACAAAATCAGCTGCTCAGATGGACTACACTGTTGATGAAAATCTTAACGTTGGCGCTTCCTATCCTGACAGTGAAGATTGCAGCTTTGAAATTGCAATGATTGAAAAAAATTCCTTTGAAAATACTGACTCTGCGGAAATAGAGGCTCAGTATATTGCTGATAAAATTCATAAAATGATTGGTGAAGGTTTTTCGGTTAAAGACGGAAAAACTATGCGTAAAGCTACCTACGGAGATTTTGCAATAATTCTGAGAAGTCCTCGCACCAAAGCAATGAAATATGTTAAAATTTTGGCTGATAGCGGCATTCCTGCATACAGCGAGAACAAAGAAAACTCATTTGATACACAGGAAGTCAAGGTTATCCTAAATTTGCTAAGAATTATTGATAATCCTACACTTGACATTCCGTTGCTTTCGGTTATGTGCAGTCCTATATACGGCTTTACGCCCGATGAACTTGCTGAACTCAGAGCAAAAACGCGATATTCAAATCTTTATACATCGGTAAAGGTTTATGCAGAACATAACAAAAAAGCCGCTGATTTTATCAGCGAGCTTGATGACCTCAAAAAATACTCCTACACCTGCGGCATAGATGATCTTATTGGTAAGGTTTATGAAACAACCGCATTCACGGCAATTACAGCCGCTGTCAAGGGCGGTGTAAATCCCGCTGGGAATTTACATATTCTTCGTGAATATGCACGCAATTTCGAGACTAATGGTTATAAAACGCTTTCCGACTTTATCTCTTTTATTGATAAACTTATCGAAAACGGTAAGGAATTACCTGCCGCGTCATCAGGCGACGGCGAGCTTAATGCTGTGCGAGTACTCAGTATTCACGCCTCAAAAGGACTTGAATTCCCTGTATGTTTCATTGCGGATACTGCCCACAAATTTAATAAAACAGACCTTAGTTCCGATGTGCTTGTTGACAGTCACGCAGGACTCGGAATAAAGAAAAAAGAGGGAATTTGCCGCTATAATACATTGCCTCGTCTTGCGGTAGGCATAGAAATATCTCAGAATGAAATTGCAGAAGAATTACGAGTGCTTTATGTTGCTCTTACACGTGCAAAAGAAAAGCTTATTATAGTTTCTTCACAGAAGGACTCTGAAAAATACCTTTCAAATATGTATTCAAGGATTGTATTTGATTCTGTAATTGAGCCGTATTCGGTAATCAGATGTAACAGCATTTCCGATTGGATTATGATGTGCGCACTTGTTCATCCGTCGTTAAATTCAGTAAGACATGCTGTAAATTCATCAGCAAAGCCTCTCCAATTTGACAATGATACTCTTGAGTGGAAATTTGAAATTATAAAAAGCTTAGAAGGCTGTAAAGTAATTGAAGAAAGCTGTCAAGTTAATTTCTGTGACACCATGTCTGAAGCTCTTAATTATCCTGATACATCTGTAAACTGCGTTGAACGTCTTTTGAGAAATATCTCATTTGAGTATCCTGATGCGGCGATTATGTCACTCCCGCAAAAAGTCAGCGCATCACAGATTGCGCATAGCGGCAACAGCTATTTTGAACGCATACTCAATAGACCAATGTTTCTCAAAAGCGATGCGGTAACGGCAGTTGAACGAGGTACTGCTCACCACAAATTTCTTCAGCATTGTGATTTTGTAAAAGCACGGACGGACATTAAAACCGAGATTGAAAGGATAAAATCAAATGGTATCTTGAGTTTTGAGCAAGCCAATGCAATTGACGCCGCAAGGCTTGAAGGGCTTTTAAACAAAGAACTGTTTGACCGCATAATAAATTCTGAATCAGTAATGCGAGAAGAACAATTTTTTGCAAAGCTTAAACCGTCTGAAATTTTTGATGAGTGCAAAGCCATAAACACAGATAAATATATAATTATTCAGGGGGCAGTTGACCTTGCATTTGTTGAGAACGGCGAGCTTGTTCTTGTTGATTATAAAACTGACAGGGTAGGGGATATTGAAAAACTAATCAGTCTTTATTCAAAACAGCTTGAACTATATAAAATGGCAATGGCATCATCGACTGAACTTATTGTTAAGGAATGTATTATATGTTCTGTTCACCTTAATGAATATATTTCTGTGTAATTACGACAACAAAACATAAAGGCTGTGCGTTTGCACAGCCTTTATGTCAGCCTGTCGAAAAAGGCACAGCTCCGGCCGTGCTTATTTGCATATATGTGGTA
>CAYQXN010000107.1:0-5534 GCA_964421585.1 uncultured Ruminococcus sp.
AACAATGCAGATGGATGCAGGAATTGACACAGGTGACATTATTTTAAGAAAGCAGACAGTAATTGGCGAAAACGAGACATCGGGAGAGCTTTTTGACCGACTTGCGTCTCTTGGAGGAGAGTTGATTGTTGAAACTCTTTCTGCACTTGAAAGCGGTACTGTAATCTCTGAAAAACAGGATGAGACTCTTGCAACATACACATCAAAGATTGATAAGTCGTACTGTCCTATTGATTTTAATAAAACTGCACAAGAGGTGCACAATCAAGTCAGGGGACTCAATCCGTGGCCTGTTGCCGCAACGCAAATTGAGGGAAATAATATCAAAATATTTTCAACCAGACTTTGCAACAAATCAGGTACTGCGGGAACAATAATAAGTGTTAAGCCTTTTATTGTAGCCTGCGGAGAGAATTCTGTTGAAATTTGTGAATTGCAGCCTGAGGGTAAAAGGCGTATGCCTGCCTCTGCATTCATTGCAGGACATAAACTAAATATAGGCGATACTTTAGGTTAACTAACTTTTGCTTTATCGGAGGAATCATATGCCTTTATTTTATGCTTTTGACTGGACATATATTGTTTTCATATTGCCTTGTCTGATTATTTCAATTATATGTCAGATTAATGTCAAGTCAACCTTTTCAAAATATTCAAAGATAAGAAATTCACGTAATATGACCGGGGCAATGGCAGCGGAGTATGTTTTGCGCCGGAACGGTGTATCTGGTGTACGCATTGAGCACGTTGCGGGAAATCTTACTGACCATTTTGACCCGCGGACAAATGTAATAAGATTGTCGGACACTGTATATAACAGTAATTCAGTGGCAGCAATCGGGGTTGCCGCTCACGAAGCCGGACACGCTGTGCAGCATGCTCAGAATTATTTGCCCAACAGAATCCGTTCGGCAATTCTGCCTGTTGCCAGAGTAGGTTCTCAGCTTGGATGGCTTTTGATTGTAATCGGATTGATATTTACTGCCAAAACAGGTTTTGTATTTCTTTATATCGGCATTATTCTGTTTTCAGCTTCGGTTCTTTTTACAATTGCTACACTTCCTGTGGAGTTCAACGCTTCAAAACGTGCGCTTGATTGTATAAAAAATTCAGAGCTTCTCTATGGTGAGGAGTATAATGGTGCAAAGCGCACTCTTCAGGCTGCTGCTATGACCTATGTTGCGTCTGCTGTAACAGCAATTTTACAGCTTATAAGAATAATACTTCTTGCTCAGCGCAGAAGATAAATTTGTTATAAATCGGAGTAATCTTTATGCCAAACCCACGTAGTATTGCGCTTGATGTGCTTCTGAAAATTGAACAGAATGATGCTTATTCAAACCTTGCAGTTAATAATGCCATACGTGAAAACAGGCTCAGCACTCTTGATGCGTCATTTCTTTCGGCGCTTGTCTATGGTGTGCTTGAACATCAGATTACGCTTGATTATATTATCAGACAATATTCTAAAATTCCAATAAGGAAAATTGAAATTAAAACTAAGATAATTCTCCGTCTTGGGGTATTTCAGCTGTTGTTTATGGACAAGATTCCGGAAAGTGCAGCAGTAAATGAGAGTGTTAATCTTGCAAAAAAACATAAGCTTCAAAAATCGGCGGGCTTTATTAACGGAGTTCTTCGCAGCATAACACGAGCGGAAGTTAAATATACTCTGCCTGATAAAACGGACAAGGTGCGCTACTATGCGATAAAGTATTCTGTACCTCAGGAGATTGTCAGCTTGTGGATTAATTCCTATGGAGAAATAAACACTGCTGAGATTCTCAAATCACTAAGCGGCAGACCCTCAATCTATGCAAGGATAAATACTCTCAAAACGACAAAATCGGATCTAATTGATGAGCTTGCAGAGCAGAATGTAAAAGCAGAGGAGATTGAATTTCTGCCCAATGCCATAAGACTGGAAAATACTGGTTCAATCGAACGGCTTAAGGCCTACAAAGAAGGCAAACTCTATATTCAGGACGCTTCATCTCAGTTGTGCGTTGATTTTCTTGCCCCTAAGCCTCATCAGATTATGCTCGACATATGCTCGGCTCCCGGCGGAAAGTCATACACTGCTGCGCAATATATGAATGACAGGGGCAAAATATTTGCTTGCGATATATACGACCATAAGCTTTCACTCATAAAATCGGGAGCAAAGCGTCTGGGATTAACCTCAATAGTCACTGCGAAGCGTGACGGTGAGAAGGGCGATATTCCTTTACCCATGGCTGACAGAATTCTATGTGATGTTCCATGCAGTGGTTTGGGTATTCTTTCACGCAAGCCTGAAATACGTTATAAGGACGGTTTGATTTCCGATAGCTTGCCGGAGCAACAGTACAGAATTCTTTGCAAAAGTTCGCAGCTCCTTTCAAACGGCGGTATCCTTGTATATTCTACCTGTACGCTGAATCCTAGGGAAAATAACGATAATGCAAAACGTTTTCTCCAAGAGCACCCGGATTTTATTGGCGTTAAGCTAAAACTGCCTCAGGGGATAAAACGTGCTTTTGATGAAAATGATTATGAAATTACACTTATGCCTCACACAGCAAATACAGACGGCTTTTATATATCAGTATTCAGAAAGAAGGTCTGAGCTTGAATAGTCTTGTTGACATCAAATCAATGAATATTGACGAGCTTACAGACTTTGTCACCGGCAATGGCTTCCCAAAGTTTCGTGCAAAGCAGATTTACGGTTGGCTCAATAAAAATGTGTCATCTTTTGACGAAATGAAGAACATTCCGTCCGATGTACGTGATTTCCTTCAAACAAGTTGTTACATTTCTGTTGCAAATATTGAAAAAAAGCTTATTTCACGTTATGATAATACAGTAAAGTACCTTTTTGTGCTCAATGACGGCGAATGTGTTGAATCTGTTGTAATGAGCTACAGGCACGGATATTCAATCTGCATTTCAACTCAGGTAGGATGCAGAATGGGGTGTACCTTTTGTGCCACAGGAAAAAGCGGATTTTCACGCAATCTTACCCCTTCTGAAATGCTTAATCAGATTGAAGCGGCGCAAAAAGACCTTAATATTCGTATTTCAAACATCGTGCTTATGGGTATGGGCGAGCCGCTGGATAATTTTGATAATGTAGTAAAATTTCTTTTTCTCGTGTCAAGTGATGAGGGGCCTAATATTGGTATGCGCCATATCACGCTTTCCACTTGCGGACTTGTTCCAAGAATTTATGAACTTGCAGATTTGCATTTAGGTATTACACTTTCTGTTTCACTCCATGCGCCAAATGACCTAATCAGACGAAAAACAATGCCTGTTGCACGCAGGTATTCGATGGATGAATTATTAATGGCCTGCAGAGATTATTTCAGCACTACAGGCAGAAGAGTCACTTTTGAATACTCAATGATAAGCGGTGTTAATGACAGCGATGCAAATGCCCGTGAGCTTGCACGGCGTTTGTCAGGATTGAATTGTCATGTTAATCTTATCCCCGTCAATACTGTTGAGGGCACGGGATACATAAAAAGCAATATAAAAAGACAGCAGTCTTTTATAAATATACTTGCCGAAAATAATATTGCGGCAACAGTAAGGCGAACGCTTGGAAGTGATATTAACGCTTCCTGCGGTCAGCTAAAAAGAAAACATCTTAAAGAAGGAGGTAAATAACTTGGAAGTATTCAGCAAAAGCGATATCGGGCTTGTACGACAACAAAATCAAGATGATTGCCGCTTCGGAGTTATTTCTCCCAGCTGTGTTTGGGCAGTAGTGTGTGACGGAATGGGAGGTGCCAATGGCGGAAATATTGCAAGTGCAACTGCCGTTGATTATATCAGTACCAAAATATCCGATTTATACAAGGAAGATATGACAAAGGAGCAGATCGGCGAGCTTATGGCAGAGATTGTCGTGAATGCCAACATGAGAGTTTTTGAGCTATCCACAAAAGATCCTGAGCTTGCGGGTATGGGTACTACCTGTGAATTTGTCTTTGTTAAAGATACAACGGTTCATGTTGTTCATATTGGCGACAGCAGAACCTATGCTATCAGAGGTGGCAAAATTAAGCAGCTCACTGAGGATCATTCCGTTGTTCAGGAAATGGTTCGCAGAGGTGAGATTACCTACGAGCAGGCACAGAATCATCCGAATAAGAATTTTATTACAAGAGCTCTCGGCATCAAGCCGACGCTTAGGCTTGACTACATAGAAGCCAATTTTATTTACGGAGATGTTTTACTTATCTGTACCGATGGTCTTTCTAATTGTGTATCAACGGGTGAGATGGTTAAAATCTGCCATGAAAACCGTGGCGAGAACCTGATTGAAAAGCTTATTGACACTGCCAAAAAGGGTGGCGGAACTGACAACATTACAGCTACCGTTATTTATTAAGTATGGGAGTTGACCACTTTGGATAAATATATAGGAAAGCGGCTTGACGGTCGCTATGAGATTCACGAGCTTATCGGTGTCGGCGGTATGGCTAAGGTTTACCGTTGCAGCGATACGATTGACGACCGTGAGGTTGCCATTAAAATATTAAAGGACGAATATCTCAATAATGATGAATTTATTCGTCGCTTTAAAAATGAATCAAAAGCAATTGCAATGCTTTCACATCCCAACATTGTAAAGGTGTATGATGTAAGCTTTGGCGATATGATTCAGTACATTGTAATGGAATACATCGACGGCATTACTCTCAAGGAATACATTGATCAGCAGGGAATAATAGAATGGAAGGATGCTCTTCATCTTACTATTCAGGTGCTCAAGGCTTTGCAGCATGCTCACGAATGCGGTATTGTTCACCGTGATATCAAGCCTCAGAATATTATGCTCTTAAAGGACGGTTCAATCAAGGTAACTGATTTTGGTATTGCAAGATTTTCTGACAAGGCAACACGTACTATGACTGAGCAGGCAATCGGTTCTGTGCATTATATTGCACCCGAACAGGCACGCGGTTCTGCCACAGACGGTAAGGCTGATATTTATTCTGTTGGTGTTATGCTCTATGAAATGCTTACAGGCAAGCTTCCTTTTGACGGTGACAGCGCAGTTACTGTCGCTCTTATGCAGCTGCAGTCCACACCAAAGCGTCCTCGAGAGGTGAATCCCGGTATTCCAATCGGTCTTGAGCAGATTACTATTAAAGCTATGGAAAAGCAGCCTGCTGACAGATATACCTCTGCAGCGGAAATGCTGAGCGATATTGAACGTTTTCGTCTTAATCCTTCAATTGTATTTGATTACGGAAAGTCCTTTGTGGATAATCAGCCCACAAAATACGTAAGTTCTATTAAAAGTACTAAAAATCCTGTTTCCGAACAGCTTCGAAAGTCGAGCGACATAGATGACGAGAAAGATACAAAACGCGAGGATGATTTTGACAGTGATAATGAAATCAAGTCGCATAGTTCTGCGTACTACGCTATAAAGGGAATTTTGATTGCTGCTGTTCTTGTCTGTGCTGTATTTTTTGCAATTGCACTGTTCAAAGGTTGCAGTTCATCAATGGCGCAGGATGTTGAGGTTCCAAATT
>CAYQXN010000108.1:0-5428 GCA_964421585.1 uncultured Ruminococcus sp.
CTTTTAATGAACAGGTTGTAAAGAGAGTCAAAAAGCCAAAAAATCTTATTATAAAAATTGTTGCAGTATTGCTGCTGTTTTTAGTTCCTGTAATATGTATTATGCTTGCATATGTAATTACAAGCTATTTGATTTATGTGGGATTTTTCCTGTTTATCATAGGAATTTATGTAGTATGGTATGTTTTTACGAGTCAAAAGGTAGAGTTTGAGTATTCTGTTGCAGAAGATGAGCTTGATATTTCCAAGGTTATATCATTGCGTAAAAGGAAAAAGCTCTGCAAGGTTAAGATAAGAGAAATTGAAAAGCTTGATAAGGGCGAAAAAACTATTAACGGTATGCGCTTTGCTAAAACCTTTGTGGCTGCTGCTGATATTGACAAGGATGAGGACAACTACTATGCCGTGTTTAACGATACAGCTTACGGAAGATGTCTGCTCATCTTTACTCCGAACGAGCAGATTCTTCAGGGGATGAAGAATTATCTCAACAGGGATATTGTACTTAAGCTGTTTTATCGCAGAAATACGGGGGGATAAATGGAACGAACTGATAAAAATGTTGTAAAAAGAGCAGTATTTGACCGTCCTGATGACGCAAACAAGGGGACCTGCGGTTCATTGTTGAGTATATGCGGCTGCTATGGTATGGCAGGAGCAGCAATTATGGCGGGCAGAGCTGCGCTAAGAAGCGGTATTGGCTTGCTAAAAACAGCATTGCCGAGAAGTATTTATCCGATTGCTGCCCAGACTGTGCTTGAAAGTGTATATTTTCCGCTTGCTGAAACTGTTGACGGCTGCATCAGCGGAAATAATATTGGTTTTCTGCTTGAACAGGCTGAAAAATCTTCGTCTGTTCTGATTGGATGCGGATTATCTGTGTGTGATGACACAAAGATTATTGTCAGAGATTTTATTAAAGGCATTAATAAACCTATGGTGCTTGACGCTGATGCACTTAACTGTATAAGTGAATGTCCCGAAATTCTAATTGATGCAAATGCGCCGATAATTATAACTCCTCATCCGGGAGAGATGGCGAGACTTTCGGGAAAGAGCATAAAGGAAGTGAATTCTGACAGAACAAAGAATGCCTGTGATTTTTCGCAGAAATATGGTGTTATCTGTGTTTTAAAGGGGGCAGGAACAATTATTGCCGCACCCGACGGAAGATGTTTGCTAAACTGTACAGGCAATTCGGGTATGGCTGTAGGGGGCAGCGGTGATGCGCTTGCAGGCATAATCGGTGCACTGCTTGCCCAAGGGGCGGACGAATTTGACGCTGCGGCGGCAGGAGTATATCTTCACGGACTTTCGGGAGATATAGCGGCTGAAAAATTGGGCAAAATTTCAATGCTGCCAACTGACTTGATTGAGTGTATTCCTCTTGCCTTAAGAAAGTGCGGATTATAGTTTTGTGCAAGCCTTTTAATTATTAGGTCGGCAAGTCCGACGTAATTAAAAAAAGTTAAGAGACATATAATATATCAAAAAACGGGAGGTGCCTAATGGCAAAGCGATTTTTGAGATTATTATGTGTCTCTGTTATTTTTAGTGTGTTTATCTTGTCAGGCTGTGTAAGCTCAGACAGTCAGAATAGCGTCAAAGCTCTTATTACAGATTTCACGGCTGATTTTACGGCACAGTACAATAGTTCTGAGTACAGGGGAACGGTGACAACAAACCGACAGGGAATGATGACAATTGATATTACATATCCTGAAACGATTGAAGGGCTAAGAGTTAAATACACAGGCACGGAATTGCTGCTTTCACGAGAAAGCCTTGTGTGCAGTGCCGACGAGGCGTATTTACCCGACAGCAGTTTTCCGAGTGTGCTGAAATCAGTTTTTAAGGGGGTAGCAGAGGGAAGAACAACGCTTGTTTCGTGTGAAGATGACTACATATATAATCTGAAAGTGACTCACGGAAACGCCACAATTACTGCCGCAGAAAATATAATTACCAAGGCAGAAATTAAAGACATTGATTTTTGTGTGGAATTCAGCAATATCAGAACGGTACAATGATAACAGGGAATAACGGGAGTGTGAATATATTTTCATTCACACTCAAATATTCACAGATTTTGCGCTCAAAAATAAAATGTAATAGCTGTATAAAAAGCTTTGAGAAAGGTAAAAATATCAGTAACAAACATTTGGAGCGTGAAAACCTTGAGTATAAAACGGGGAGATATTTATTATGCCGACCTCAGTCCTGTAGTCGGTTCAGAACAAGGTGGAATACGTCCTGTTCTGATTGTTCAAAACAATGTGGGCAACAAATACAGTCCCACGGTAATAGCGGCTGCAATAACCAGCCAACAGTCAAAATCTAAATTACCCACACATATTCCATTGCAGGCTGATACATCAGGACTTGCCAAAGACAGTATGGTACTGCTTGAGCAGGTCAGAACAATTGACAAGAAACGTCTTAAAGAGAAGATGGGCTCAATTGATGAAAGCTCAATGAGTGCAATAAATAACGCAATTTCAATTTCATTCGGACTTTAATTTTGAAATAGAGATAACTCTGCTGAATTATAGTTTGTCGGGAGCTCCGACAAACTATAATTGATAATATCTTATTAATAAAATAAGGACAGGTCTGTAAATACGCAAGCCTGTCCTGTTTTTTATGGCGCTTTGTCAATAGTCGGGGTGCATCCGATAAAAGAGAAAAGATAAAATCAACAGCTATATACATTCAGCAAAATGTTTTTGATTTCATACAGCTTTTTTGATAGGTCAACATAATATGTGTGTGGATTTTCAAAACGCTTTACCTCATCCCACAGCAAATCAACCTGTTCTTTGCAATACTCCGCAATTTCATTTATTGTCGGGGATTTATACACACATTCACCGCCTTTAAATATTTGAACCTGAAGCTCCTTGGCAGTAAAATTAGTGAGCGTCTTGGTTTTCCAGGAGGCATTGGGATCGAAAATTGTATGTGGTACGGAACCGTCAACAATCTCATCATAAACGCAAAGCTCATCCGCAAGAGCTTTACCGCTTTCTTTATCAAAGTATCTGTAAACCTTTTTAAAATGCGGATTTGTGATTTTTGCGGTATTTTCGCTCACCTTGATTTTAGGAACAATTTCACCAACCTCGTTTTCGATTGCTACAAGCTTATAAACGCCTCCGAATACGGGTGAGCTTGCCGAGGTTATAAGGCGTTCGCCGACGCCAAAGGTATCAATCTGTGCGCCCTGCATCATCAGGTCTCGGATAAGATACTCGTCAAGAGAGTTGGAAACTGTGATTTTGCAGCTTTGCAGTCCTGCATTGTCCAGCATTTTTCTCGCTTTTTTTGATAGATAGGAAATATCGCCCGAATCAAGGCGTATAGAAAACTGTGTTTTGCCCTGCGGAACAAGCACTTCTTTGAATACTTTTATCGCATTCGGAATACCGCTTTTTATGGTGTTGTAGGTATCAACAAGAAGCGTTGGATTGTCGGAATAAAGCTCACAATAGGTTTTAAAGGCGTCATATTCGCTGTCAAACATCTGAATCCACGAATGAGCCATTGTACCGCCTGCCGGAACACCGTAAAGCTTGTCGGTGAGCGCGCAGGCTGTGCCAAGGCATCCGCCGATGAATGCCGCTCTTGCGCCTTCCACTGCTCCGCTGGCTCCCTGAGCACGTCGTGAGCCGAATTCAATTACCGCTTTGCCTTGAGCAGCACGGACAATTCTGTTTGCCTTTGTGGCTATCAGAGTTTGGTGGTTGAGAGTGAGCAACAGGAAGGTTTCAATAAGCTGAGCCTCAATTGCAGGAGCTTTTACGGTGAGTACAGGCTCGTTTGGAAATATGGGAGTACCTTCGGGAATGGCATATATATCACCGCTGAATTTAAAATTTCTCAGATAGTCAAGAAACTGCTCGTCAAAAATCCCCTTGCTCCTAAGGTAGCTTATATCATCTTTATCAAAATGCAAATCCTTGATGTATTCGATTATCTGTTCAAGACCTGCGGCAATGGCAAATCCGCCGTTGTCGGGTACCCTGCGGAAGAACACATCAAAATAGACATTCTTTTTATAAAATCCATTTTTAAAATAGCCGTTCGACATTGTAAATTCATAAAAATCGCACAGCATAGATAAATTTGCGCTTTTCATTCATAGCCTCCGATATATAAGATAATGCCTTAAAATAAGTGTTTGTACTAAGATATATATAGTTTATAATTTTTTTGACGATTTGTAAAGAAAATAATTATTGATTTGCCTTGCGTAAATGAGTATAATAATGATATAAATCAGAAAAGAGGGATTGTATGTCCGAAAATATAAAGCTTTGCCCGTTTTGTGAAAGTCCGATGGTTTTAATTCAGGAAGAGCACAATAGCGCTGAGTCCTATCTTGAATGTGCAACTTGCGGTTTGCGTTTTGAGCTTGAAGGATTTGACGAAAAGCCTGTAGAAATTAAGGAATAAGTCAATTGTTATGCAAATTATTTTAATTTTAATTTTGGAGTAAGAAATGAAAAAATGTCTTGTGGTTGTTGATTATCAGGTTGATTTTGTTACGGGTGCACTCGGCTTTGAAAAGGCTGTAGCGCTTGATGATATAATCTGCAAAAAAATAGCCGATTATCACAAAAATGGCGATGAGGTTATATTTACATTTGATACTCACCCGGAAAATTATCAGGAAACCTATGAGGGCAAAAATCTGCCGGTGCCGCATTGTGTTGCCGGTACGGACGGACATAAGCTGCATGGACGTGTTGCCGATATGATTATGCCCTGCGACAGGTATTTTTATAAGCCGACATTTGGTTCGGCAGAGCTTTTTGATTATCTCAGAGCAGGTTGCTATAAGAGTATTGAGCTGTGCGGCGTGGTATCAAACATTTGTGTAATTTCAAATGCTGTGCTTGCAAAAACAGCTCAGCCTGAGATTGACATAATCGTTGACAGCAAAGCTACAGCCTCAAATGATGACGCCCTGGGAGAAAAGTCCCTTGACGTTATGAGAGGTATGCAGATTGTGGTTTTGTGAATTAATTTGAGTTATTGCTTGTCAGTAAATTTCGTCAACTTGTGAGAGGATTGCCCCGGAAGCTACCCCTAACCTGATGATTTTCCCAACTTTCCGACGAAAAAACTTACTATGAAAACAATTATTTTGCGTGATTTTTCAGAATAAATGCAGCAGCACGAAAAGAGTGGCATTAAGCGTGGAAAACAGATTGCAATAAATTTGAGAAAAGGAGAAAAATAAGTAAAAATAAGGGAAAAATCAAAATTACTAAAAAGGACATACCTAAATAAGCCTAACAATTCTTTTGAAGCATGAAATACGTAAATTTTCAAAGTAAATGCAACATTAGAATTTGAAGTTGCAATAAGCATGAGAAACAGGTTGCAATAAGTTTGAGAAAAGGAGAAAAATAAGTAAAAATAAG
>CAYQXN010000109.1:0-5320 GCA_964421585.1 uncultured Ruminococcus sp.
TTTACTTTATTGTGCAGTAGTATAAAAAGGATGTGCTATAGTGATTAATGGTGAAGTTTTAAAGAATGCGGTTATTTCAGGTGCAAATAACATCAGTTCTCAAAAGAACCATATTAACGATCTTAATATTTTCCCTGTTCCTGACGGAGATACAGGAACCAATATGTCAATGACTGTTATGGCTGCCGCAAGAGCACTTAATGAGTATGAAGGCACCAATGCAGGCGAGGTTGCCGATATTGTTGCTTCTGCAATGCTAAGAGGTGCCCGCGGTAACTCAGGCGTTATTACTTCTCTTATTTTCCGCGGCTTTGCCCAAGGTCTTAAAGATATGGAAGAGGTTAACGGCAAAAATCTTGCCGCTGCACTGGGTATCGGAGTTGACGCCGCTTACAAGGCTGTTATGAAGCCTACAGAGGGCACAATACTCACAGTGGCAAGAATGGCTTATGAGGCAGGTGTTGAGGCTTCAACAGATTGCTCTGACGTTGTAACAATATGGCAGACAATTGTTGATAAGGCAAATGAAGCGCTTTTACTTACGCCTGAGCTTCTTCCCGTACTCAAGAAAGCAGGAGTAGTTGACGCAGGAGGCAAGGGCCTTTGTGTTATTTTCGAGGGTATTCTCTCTTATCTTAAAGACGGTGTAATTGTTGAGTACGACGATGCAGAGCCTGTACCTACTGTTGATACTTTTGAAAGTGCAGCTGCTCAGTTTGATGATGATATTGAGTTTACCTATTGTACCGAGTTTATAGTCGGTCGTGACAATGAGATTGAGACAGACCCTGATGAGCTCAGAACTTATCTTCAGTCAATCGGTGACTGTGTTGTTGTTGTAAATGATGATGAAATTATAAAGGTGCACGTTCATACAGAAACTCCCGGCAATGCCCTCACCAAAGGCATCGAATTTGGTCAGCTCCTCACGGTTAAGGTTGAAAATATGAGAGAGCAGCACAAGAATGTAAAAAAATCTTCACCAAAAGCAGAAAAAGAAGTATTCACTCCTGCCGAGCCCGCAGAGCAAATCGGATTTGTTTCGGTTGCAGCAGGTGAGGGTCTTAAGGAGCTGTTTAAAGACCTCGGCTGTAATAATGTTGTTTCTGGCGGTCAGAGTATGAATCCGAGTACTGATGACATATATGCGGCGGTTATGGCTACTCCGGCAAAGAATGTTCTTGTACTTCCAAATAACAAAAATATCATTCTTGCAGCAGAGCAGACAATCCCTATGGTTAAGGACAGAAATGTCATTATTGTTCCTACACGTACTATCCCTCAGGGTATGACGGCTATGCTGAATTTTGATCCGGAAATTTCTGCCGAGAGCAACGCACAGCTTATGATGGACGCTGCGCATAATGTCGGCACTGGTCTTGTAACCTTTGCAGCGCGCAACAGTGAGTTCGGCGGCAAGAAAATCAAGGAGGGCGATATTATTGCCCTTGAGAATGGTAAGCTTACAATTACAGAAGAAAATGCGGTAAAGGCTGTGACTAAGCTTGCAAAGGATATGGTAAAGCGCGATTCTTCTTTTATCACTCTTATTTACGGCAATGGTGTAACTGAGGAAGAGGCAAACAAGGCTTACGAAAAGCTTCGTGATAAGTTCGGTTCACGTACCGATATTTCACTTGTCAGGGGTGACCAACCTGTTTACTACTTTATCCTGAGCGTAGAATAAACACGAATTTCTAGGGGGTATGGATTCATACCCCTTTTTCGACAAAAAGGCGGATACAATGGCTTCTCTATACAAAATGCCTATTTCAAGTTTAAGCGGAATAGGTCCTAAGCGAGCAGTACTTTTTAATAAGCTTGGCATATACAGTGTGGGTGATATTATTGAATTTTATCCTCGCACTTATGAGGATTGGAGCTCTGTTGAAAAAATTGAAAATCTGCTGTACGGTTCAGATGTTTGCATCAAAGCTACACTTGCCACTCCCGTAAATGATGCGCATATCAGCGGAGGCAGAATAATTTCCAGAGCAATGGTTTATGATGATACAGGTTCACTTCAAATTGTATTTTTTAACAATCGTTACATAAGCTCAATGCTCAGAAAAGGCTGTGAATATTTCTTTTACGGAAGAGTAACCTTTGACTCCCACGGTGCTCAAATGGTTGCTCCAACCTTTTCGTCAGCAGATGAGAAAACAGGTTTTCACCCTGTTTATAAGCAGACAGCAGGACTTACCAGCAAGAATGTTGAAAGCGCCGTAAAGCAGGCTATTGTATTGCTTCCCAAAAAGGTCAACGATCCACTGCCTGAGCAGGTGCGTAATGCATTTGGGCTTTGTGATCTTAGTACAGCACTGCACGGAATTCATTTTCCGCATACACGTGAAGAGCTTGATACAGCGCGCAAAAGGTTGATTACCGAGGAGCTTGTAGTGCTAAATCTTGGTATGCGCACTTTAAGAGAACACAGCAGGGGAGTAAGCGGCGTAAAGATTACAAAAGACTTTTCAGCTGAGTTTGCACAATTTTTGCCTTTTAATATGACAAACGCCCAGAAAAGAGCTGTTTCTGACTGTGTAGCTGATATTACGCAGAAGAGTGCTCCTATGAACAGACTTGTACAGGGAGATGTAGGCTCAGGTAAGACGGCTGTTGCGGCTTCTGTGTGTTACACGGTTGTCAAAAACGGTTTTCAGGCGGCTTTTATGGCGCCCACGGAAATCCTTGCAAGACAGCATTATGAAACCTTTCGTAGGCTGCTTGATAATACTGATATAAGTGTCGGCTTGCTCACAGGCTCACTTAAAGAGTCAGAGAAGAAAAAAATCCGTCAGAATTTAATCAACGGCAGCATAGATATAATAATAGGCACTCATGCGCTCATAACCGATAAAACAGAATTTAAAAATCTCGGTCTAGCCGTTACTGATGAGCAGCACCGTTTTGGTGTGGCTCAACGTGCAAAGCTTCTTGGCAAGGGAGAAAATCCGCACTTGCTTGTAATGAGTGCAACGCCTATACCTCGTACTCTCGGGCTCATTATTTTCGGTGACCTTGATATTTCTGTTATAGATGAACTTCCTCCATCACGTAAGCCTGTTAAGACTGTGCATTTCAGCGCTGCTCAGCGTAGCAGAGCATATAATTTTATTCGCAGTGAGGTAGCCTCCGGAAGGCAGGCATACATAGTGTGTCCTCTTGTTGAGGAAGGAGAGCTTGAAGAGGTGGCTGCTGCTGAGGAATATGCGGCGGAGCTTATGCTCAAGGAATTCTCGGATATACCGGTAGGTCTTGTCCACGGTCAGATGAAGTCCGATGAAAAGGACGAGATTATGCAGAAATTTATTTCGGGCGAGTATCCTATTCTTGTTGCTACAACTGTAATCGAGGTTGGCGTTGATGTACCGAATGCATCGGTAATAATGATAGAAAATGCGGAACGCTTTGGATTGTCTCAGCTTCATCAGCTGCGAGGAAGAGTGGGCAGGGGAGATTCCCAATCTTATTGCATACTTGTAAGTGACAAAGGAAATCAGTTAACTCGTGAACGTTTGGAGGTTATGTGCTCTACAAACGACGGCTTTAAAATTGCCGATGAGGATCTCAGAATGAGAGGACCGGGTGACTTCTTCGGTCACAGGCAGCACGGACTTCCACAAATGTCGATTGCAGATTTTGCCGACACCAAGAGTCTTGAGCTTTCGCAGAAAGTGTCAGATTATATAATTTTTACTTATAAAGATATCCGCAATGAAGAACTAAGGCTGCTCAAGGCTGAAATTGACAGACTTTTTGCGCGCGGAGGACATAATTCGCTAAATTAAGGAGATATAGGTATGAAAAGAAAACTTGCAAAAACACTATCTTTAATTTTTGCTTTGTTCATAATAGCAGTATCATCACTTATTCCCGCTAATGCGATTTCTTACCAAAATAATGTTAAAACAACATCAGACTCTATATTGCTTGTCAATATGGATACAGGGCAGACTGTTTTTGAAAAGGACGCTGACACAAAGCGTTATCCTGCTTCAACCACCAAGATTATGACCTATATAATTGCTGTTGAAAATATTGACGACCTTGAAAACACAAAAATACCAATTAAGCAGTCGGTGCTTGATGTGCTTGAGGGAACAGGAAGCTCTCTTGCGTATTTATCAGACCATGTGGGTGACTCAATGACAGCAGTTGACCTTCTCTACAGTATGATGGTGCCCTCAGGAAATGATGCGGCAATGGTGCTCGCTGATTATGTGGGAGGGGGAGATGTTGACAAATTTGTCCAGATGATGAATGACAAGGCTGAGGAGCTTGGTTGCAAGGGTACTCATTTTGAAAACCCTGACGGACTTCACGATGACAACCACTACACAACTGCACGTGACCTCTATACAATTACTACATATGCGCTCACTTTGCCCAAATTTTCGGAAATTACCAACACCACTATTTACTATTGTGATGGTGACGATGTTCCGCTTGTTACAACAAATTACCTTATCGACCAGAATAACGGCGGTGAATATTATTATATGTATGCAAAGGGTATCAAGACAGGCACAACCGATCAGGCAGGCAGATGTCTTGTTACAACGGCAACAGCAGACGGTTATTCATATATGGCTGTTCTTCTTCATTCTCCCTATGAGGAAGGCGTAACAGAGGATTACGGAACCTTCACCGATGCAGCCGACCTTTTCCGTTGGGCGCTTACACAGCTTGAATTGAGGACTATTGCTACTTCACAAACGCCTGTTTGTGAAGAAAAAATCAATCTTGCGTGGGGGGTAGATTCTGTTCAGCTTGTCCCCCAAAGTGACTTTTTTGCAATTGTGCCTGTTGATGCCGATGAAACTAATATCATCAAGGAATTTGATATTCCTGACAGTATAGACGCACCGGTTGATACCGACACAGTAATAGGTACGGCATCTATATATTATCAGGATTCACAAACAGGTGAAAAACAGCTTATTACAAAGGTAAACCTTGTTTCAAGCACAAAGGTTGAGCGAAGCGGAATATTATATGTTCTGAGCGTAATCGGTACTCTTTTTCAATCTTATTGGTTTATTATGGTAATTGCGATTATTGTGATTATTCTGCTCGTATACTTTATAATATCAAAAATTCATCGCAGCCGCAGTAAAAACAGAAGAAATGTTAAGCGTTACCGCAATCTCTGATTAAAAATCATTGTAATATTTTTGTAAATAATTCTTTACTTGAATTTTAGTATATTTATGGTATAATTATTTTAGAGAATAATTAAAAGAGGTGCAAAGCAAGTGAAGTGTCCATATTGCGGTAATGAAGCAAGCAAGGTAATTGATTCGCGTTCTGCTGACTA
>CAYQXN010000110.1:0-5318 GCA_964421585.1 uncultured Ruminococcus sp.
CTTACGGCTGATTACTGTTCCCTCAAAAATCTGAATTCTTTCTCTTTCGCCCTCGCGAATGTTTACTGATACTCTTACGGTATCACCGATGCTGAATTCAGGTGTAGTTTCTTTAACTGAACCAGCAGCGATTGTCTTTAATGCGTCCATTTTTATCCTCCTAATTTTTCCCGATATTCATACCCATTGGCAGCGGACTATCAGCTTCAAAATGACGGCTTTACCGTTATTTGAACCGCGTCGAGAGTAACGACGGTCTCAAATGCTTATATATAATAACATAAAACAATATAGAATTCAAGACTTTTTTTCAAAAAATGAAATTTATTTACTTATATTTTCAAGTTTGTTCAGATACTTTAGAAAATATTCGGGTAAATCCGATGTAAACTCTATATACTCCTTTGTACAAGGATGAATAAATCCCACCTTTCTTGCATGCAGGCATTGACCGATAAAATCAACTTTTTCGTTTCTTACACCGTACACAAGGTCACCTGATACAGGATGCCCTATATAAGCCATGTGAACCCTAATCTGATGCGTTCTGCCGGTTTCAAGCCAACATTTAACGTGAGTATATCCCCTGTATGTTGATATAACCGAATAATGAGTAACTGCATTCTTGCTGTTCTTTTCAGTAACACACATTTTTTTGCGGTCGTTGGGATTTCTTCCTATGGGAGCATCAACAGTTCCTTTATCTTCTTTTAAATTGCCGAATACCACTGCTTCATATTCACGTGTGAATGAATGAGATTTAATCTGTTCTGCAAGACTCTTGTGTGAAAAATCATTCTTTGCCACAATAAGCAACCCGCTCGTATCCTTATCAATTCTGTGAACTATTCCAGGACGCATAATGCCATTTATACCCGACAAACTGTCCCTGCAATGATAAAGAAGCGCATTTACAAGGGTTCCCTCATAATGCCCCGGCGCCGGATGAACTACCATCCCCTTTGGTTTGTTTACTACCAAAAGATGTTCATCCTCATAAACGATATTAAGCGGAATATTTTCAGCCTTTACCTCATACGGAACAGGTTCAGGTATAATGACTCTGATTTCATCACCTGAAGAAAGCTTGTACTTTTTGTTTACTACAATTCCGTTTACCGTAATATTACCGCTTTCAATGAGACCAACCGCCGCAGTTCTTGAGACACCGATATTACAGTCAGATAAATATTTGTCAATACGCAGTCCATTTACGTCAGATACAAACACCTGCTCAGCCATTGTTATCGCTGACCTTTTTACTGTTCTTTAGTGAATCCGAAAAAAAGAGAATATATACAACAAGCATTATGGTGCCTGCGGTAATACAATAATCTGCAAAATTGCAGACAGGCGGGAAGAAAGAAAGACTCAGGTAATCGACAACATACCCATAAAAAACTCGGTCAATAAGATTGCCTATTCCGCCTCCGATAATTAAAGAAGCACATATATAGAAATATTTACTCTTCGGTCTCTTCTTAAACATATATATAATAATCAAGGCAATCAAAATTACAGTAAGTACGATAAAAATCCATCTCATTCCTGAAAACATACCAAAGGCTACGCCTTCGTTTTGAACATAGGTAAGGCTGAATAAATTATCAATTACGGATATGCTGCCAACGGGCTGTAAATAGACAGTAACAAAATATTTAATTATCTGATCGGCAACAATTATAAGCAAACCGATTAAAAGTGAAATAAAAGGCATAAATCCCCCATAACGGAAATACTGAAAATAACGCTATACAGTATTTCCGACAACAAATCGGTGTGAAGATAAACACACCGATTTGCAAATTATTTTATCATTTTAAAATTTCACAGCAATGTGAACATAAAGTAGGATGCACATCGTCAGAGCCAACAGTCTTGCTGACAGTCCAACAACGTTCACACTTCTCTCCCTCTGCCTTTTCAACTGTAATCTCAAGCTCAGCGCCATTGTCAACGATTTCAACTTCAGAAACAATAAATACGGCAGCAAGCTCGGCTTCAGCTTTTCTGAGAAATTCATACTTTGCACCGCCGGCAGCAAGTGTTACTTTTACCTCAAGCGAGCTTTTAACTGTTTTTTCTTTGATTAAAGGCTCAATTGATTTTTTAACATTATCTCTTAATTCATGAATTTCATCCCAGAATTCCATAAAGCTGTTATCAGTATCAACTGCAACAGAATCAGGCATCTGATTGAATATTACATTGTTAATTGAAACACCCTCAGCATGAGGCATAAACTTCCATATTTCATCAGAAGTATATGCAAGAATAGGTGCAATCATTCTTGTCATAGCGTCAAGTATGATATAAATCACAGTCTGAGCTGCCCTACGATTTTCACTGTCAGGCTTTTCAAGATAAAGTCTGTTTTTGAGTACATCAAGATAGAAATTAGACATATCAACAACACAGAAATTGTGAATGCTGTGATAAACAATATGGAACTCGTACTTATCATATGCAGACTTAACCTTTGTTTCCAATTCATTGAGCTTTGAAAGCGCCCACCTGTCAATTGGCAGAAGCTTATCAAAAGAAACCATATCAGTATCAGGATTAAAGTCAGAAATATTTCCGAGAATATATCTTGCAGTATTTCTTATCTTTCTGTAGGACTCAGATATTTGTTTTAAAATATCATTTGAAATATGAACATCAGTCTGATAGTCAGTTGAAGCTACCCACAATCTTAACACATCAGCACCGTATTGCTTGATAACATCCTGTGGACTGATGCCGTTTCCAAGTGATTTACTCATTTTTCTGGACTCTTCATCTAGAATCATACCGTGAGTAAGAACGACTTTATATGGAGCTTCTCCGGTAGTTGCAACAGAAGTAAGAAGTGAAGATTGGAACCAACCTCTGTATTGGTCATTACCTTCAAGATATAAGTCAGCAGGAAAAGTCAGATTATTTCTCTTTTTGACAACGGCAGTATGTGATGAACCACTGTCAAACCAAACATCCATAATATCTTTTTCTTTTTCAAATTCTGAGCAGCCGCATTTTTCACATTTGGTACTTTCCGGCAAAATCTCTTCAGCAGAGTGGTTGTACCAAGCATTGGAGCCCTCTTTTTCAAACAAATCAGCAACAGCCAGCATTGCATCTCTGTTAATATGAGCCTCTCCGCAGTCCTTACAGAAGAAAATGGGAATCGGAACACCCCATTTTCTTTGGCGGGAAATACACCAGTCTTTTCTCTCTCTTACCATATTGGTAATTCTGTCACGACCCCAAGCAGGAATCCACTCAACAGTATTAATGGCGTCAATAGCTTCATCCTTAAAGTCATCAACAGAACAGAACCATTGATCTGTTGCTCTGAAAAGAATAGGTGTTTTACATCTCCAGCAATGAGGATACTGGTGCACAATTTTCTTTAACGCAAAAAGCGACCCGTTTTCATCAAGATATACAGCAATCTTCTTATTTGCTTCATTAGTAGTTAATCCTGCAAACTGACCTGCCTCCTCAGTTAATACACCATTAGAATCAACAGGACAGATAACAGGAATTTCAGGATAATTAAGGCATACATTATAGTCGTCAACACCGTGACCGGGAGCTGTGTGTACGCAACCTGTACCGCTTTCAAGAGTTACATGCTCACCTACAATTACAAGTGACTCCCTGTCAAGGAACGGATGAGCCGTAGTAATATGCTCAAGCTCACTGCCTTTTACTGTAGCAACGACATCATAGTCAGTGATTTCTGCAACTTCCATAGCGGACTTAAATAAATCAGTAGCCATAACAAGATATTCGTCACCGGTTTTGATAATAGAATATTCAAATCTGGGACCTACGCAAATAGCAACATTTGCAGGAAGAGTCCAGGTTGTAGTTGTCCAGATAACAAAGCTTACTTTTGCAGGGTCAATTCCCATTGCAGAAAATACGCCTTTATCATCTTTAGTCTTAAATTTGACATAAATTGAATGACAAGGATCCTCTGCATACTCAATTTCAGCTTCTGCCAAAGCGGTTTTACATTCAGGACACCAATAAACAGGCTTTAAGCCCTTATATATATATCCTTTTGTAGCCATTTCGGCAAACACTCTGATTTGTTCAGCCTCAAATTCAGGATTTAGCGTAATATACGGATTATCCCACTCGCCAATGATGCCCAATCTCTTAAACTGTGTTCGCTGATCGTCAATATAGCCCGTAACAAACTCTTCGCACATTTTTCTTAATTCAACAATAGAAATATCTGCTGAATTGCCAACGCCGGCTTTTTGTCTTGCCTTAAGTTCTGTAGGTAATCCATGCGTATCCCATCCCGGAACATAAGGTGCCTTAAAACCAGCCATATTTTTATATCTAATAATAAAGTCCTTTAAAATCTTGTTAAGCGCATGACCTAAATGTATATTTCCATTAGCATAAGGAGGTCCGTCATGCAGGACAAACAAAGGCTTGCCTTCGTTGACCTTCATCAGGTTTTCATAAACCTTTTCCTCTTCCCAATTCTTGAGCGTAACAGGTTCACTCTTGGGAAGTCCTGCTCTCATAGGGAAGTCGGTCTTAGGAAGATTTAGTGTAGAATTATAATCCTGAGACATTTTTACTCTCTCCAATATCTATATTTTATTATTCAGCAGATACATCATAATTGTCGCCAAACTTGAGGTGCGCAAATTTGCTTGCACGCTTTGGCGCTGAAGCCTTTGGCTCCTGCACAGACTCGCTGACAATATCTTCTACAGAAGAAGAAACAATCCCCTCAGGCTCGGAAACTTCTTCAACCTGTGCATCAACAGGCTGTTCAACAATATCCTCAGTAGGATATTTTTCATTAAGCTCTGCCTTTGAACTTTCAAGATCAGCTGATGTAGGTAAGTCGTTAATAGTCTGTATGTGTTTTTTATAAAGCTCTATTAATTCTCCTCTAAGAGCAACAACGTCCGACTGAAGCTGAAGATAATTATCTTTCTCGATAGCTGTCATATTATTTGCTTCAACAAGTAGAGCCTGAGCCTTTGTCTCTGCATCTCTTACAATTTTAGCAGCTTTGTCCTTCGCCTCTCTGATACAAGCGTCAGAAACTTTTTGTGACGCAAGCAGAGCATTTCTTACAGTCTCCTCATCAGACCTGTACTGTTCAACTCTTGTAGCAAGAACATCAATTTTATGTACAAGATTGGTCTTTTCCTTTTTGAGCTGTTCAAATGACGCAATGACCTCGTCAATAAAGCTGTCAACATCCTCTGCTCTATAGCCGCCGCTCAAAGTAGCCTTTCTAAAGCTGATATTTTTAATTTCATCAATCGTAAGCATTTACCTACACTCCTTTATCTATA
>CAYQXN010000111.1:0-5265 GCA_964421585.1 uncultured Ruminococcus sp.
TGACGGATAAAAATCTCTGAGCTGTGTATTTATATATGAAAGCAGTATCATCGGATCATTTGGAATTGACATTTTATCCCTCTTTTTATATTAATGCATATCCAAAGGTCAGAAAACTTTTATTGCAGATTTCTGATTTTCAGACTTATATTGTTATTATACATCTAAAATTATCATAGGTCAAATAGCTTTAAAAGAGAAAACTCTATTTTCCGTTCTTAAAAAAGCTGACTGTTTCTGCTATTGACAAAATATGTTTTTAAATAATATACTTACTAAGATGATAGGTCAAGTATGTTGTCAGTATCAGACAAATTATAGTATAAAAACAAGGAGCACATAAATGCTTAATCAGTTTTCAAGAACAGAATTACTATACGGAAATGAGGGAATTAAAAAACTAAACGACTCACGAGTTGCCGTATTCGGCATAGGCGGTGTAGGCGGCTTTACCGTTGAAGCTCTGGTTCGCAGCGGTGTGGGAGCTCTTGATTTGATTGACGATGACAAAATTTGTCTCACAAATATTAACAGACAAATTTTTGCCACGAGAAAAACTGTCGGAAAATTCAAGGTTGATGTTGCAAAGGAAAGGATGCTTGAAATAAATCCTGAAGTAAAAATTGAGACATACAAAACCTTTTACACACCTAAAACCTCTTCAGAATTCGATTTTACAAAATACGATTATATTGTAGATGCTATTGACAGTGTAACAGGAAAAATTGAGCTTGTAATGAAAGCCGCAGAAAGCAATACGCCCATAATCAGCTCAATGGGTGCAGGCAACAAAGTCAACGCGTCAGCATTTGAGGTTGACGATATTTATAACACCTCTGTTTGTCCTCTCGCACGTGTTATGCGAAGTGAACTGAGAAAAAGAGGGATAAAAAAGCTTAAGGTCGTTTATTCCAAAGAAAAGCCTATGACCCCGATTGACGATATGGCAATCAGCTGCCGTACTCATTGCATCTGCCCTCCCGGTACTGCAAGAAAATGTACCCAGCGCAGGCAAGTACCGGGAAGCACAGCCTTTGTTCCCTCTGTGGTCGGTCTTATAATTGCAGGAGAAATAATAAATGACTTGACCAATACAACATATTAAATAATATCAAAAAAAGAGGCTCAAACGAGCCTCTTTTTAATTTGTTAATAAACCACTGCATGTTCAATAAAAGACTGGACGCTCAAAAGGCGAGAGAATTTGTTCATTCCGCTATTTATTCAACAAAACCTAAATTTCAGATTATATAAAAATATTTTTACCTTACAATGTATTCTTCTACCGATCGGACACAGTTTGCACCGTCGGATACAGCCGTGACTACTTGTCTGAGATGTTTTGTTCTGACATCTCCTGCAACAAAAATCCCCTTTGCCGAAGTAACGCCGTCTTCATTTGCAATTACATAGCCATTATCATCAAGCTGTACTATTCCCTGTAAAAGCTGTGAATTAGGCAATGTGCCTACAGCAACAAAAACTCCGTCAATCTTCAGTATTTCTTCTTCACCGTTATGCGTTAATCTGATTGAGCTTACTTTTTTTTCACCGATAATTTCAACAGGAGCAGCGCTGAGAACAAGCTTTATATTGTCAGTATTCTTTACAGTGTTCTGTAAAGTCTTGTTCGCTCTGAATTCATCTCTGCGATGAATAAGATAAACGGTTTCGGCTGTTTTTGAAAGCAGCACAGCATCCTGCAAAGCAGTATCTCCTCCGCCGACTACTGCAACAATTTTATTTTTATAAAACGCACCGTCGCACACGGCGCAATACGAGACGCCTCTGCCCGAAAATTCAGCTTCACCGTTTATATTGAGCTTTCTGGGGTTTGCGCCGGCGGCATATATTATGGTCTTTGCACTGAATACTTTTTTATCAGTAAAAACAACATTATAATAATCCTTTTCAAGAGCAAGCGCTGCAACCTCACCCTCATAGAATTCAACACCGAGTGAAACAGCGTGCTCACGGAATTTTTCTCCCAAATCAAAGCCGCTTTCACCGTATAATCCGAGATAATTGTCAACGCGCTCACTTTCTGCAATCTGTCCTGTTCCCAAATATTCTTTTTCCACAACAACTGCATTAAGCTGTGCGCGCTTTGCATAAACAGCCGCAGACAAACCTGCGGGGCCGCTGCCGATTATTATTGTATCGTACATAACTTACCTCAAAACGGGATTCAAAATTTTTATTAAAGCAACACTGCACACATATCTTAAATTCATTAACTGTGCAATGTTGCACATAATCATTTAATCAATAATTCTTCTTTTTCTGCAATATCTCCCTGAATTTTAAATGAATTAAGAACAGGGTTATTTATGTCCATAAGCGACAAAATCATATAACTTGCCTTGCTGTCATACGCAAGTCTCTTGTCTTCTTCAGAAGGTCTTGAAGGAGATTCGGGGTGTGAATGCCAATTGCCGAGCGGCACAAGGTCAAGAGAACGCATGTCCTTGATTGCAGCAAGTTGTTCCTTGGGGTCAAGCGAAAAATGCTCGTTGGAATGGTCAATGTTTGTGAGCAGATAAACCTTTTTTACAGTTTTATCGTCTCCATTAACTTCTCCGGCGATTAATCCGCAGGCTTCATCAGGGAGTTCCTTTTTAGCATGCCCTAAAATTTTGTTATAATCAGATTTGCTTAAATAAATCATAAATGAACACCATCACATTCTGCCTGCTCATAATCAATAAGCTCGGTAATTGTAGGCTCGGTTCCGCAAACTGCACAACTATCTGTATGTACAGGAAGTTTAATCTTGCGGAATTCCATTGTAATTGCATCATAGGTAAGAAGGTAACCTGTAAGAAGCTCGCCTACACCCAGAATATACTTAATAGCCTCCATAGCCTGCAAGCTGCCAATTACACCGCCCATTGCACCGATAACACCTGCCTGCTTACAAGTGGGAACAGCATCCTTTGGCGGCGGATTTTTGAATACACATCTGTAGCAGGGACCTTTATCCGGAACATAGGTCATAAGCTGACCCTTAAAGCGAATGATTCCCGCATGAGAAAAAGGCTTCTTAGCCATAACGCAGGCATCATTAATAAGAAATTTTGCAGGAAAATTATCAGTGCCGTCAATAACAAAATCGTAATCCTTGATTAAATCCAGAATATTTTCACTTGTTACAAAGGTACGGTAGGTATTTACCGTAACATCCGGATTCATAGCCTCCATAGTTTCTTTGGCTGAAATAACCTTTGCCTTGCCCACGTCTTTTGTAGCATGAATAATCTGTCTCTGAAGATTGGAAAGGTCAACCTCATCTGCATCTGCAATTCCGATTGTTCCAACACCTGCAGCTGCAAGATACATTGCAGCTGGAGCGCCGAGACCGCCTGCACCAATTATGAGCACCTTGGCATTCAGAAGCTTCTTCTGACCCTTTGCACCAACCTCCTTAAGGATGATGTGACGTGAATAGCGCTCAATCTGTTCATTTGTAAATGCCATTACTGACCTCCTCCCATAAAATACAGGAATTCAACGTTATCGCCGTCATTGAGAACAGTATTCTCAAATGTGCCGTTTTCAACAAACTCGTCGTTGATTGACACTGTAACGTACTGTGGTGTTTCAACATTTTCATAAACGATAAGCTGAGCAACTGTTAAACCGTCTTTAACTTCCTTTTTTGTACCTGCAACTGTAATAATCATAGTAATTACTCCTTATTTCAATTTATTTATTGTTTCAGCAATTTCTGCTTTTTTTATTATGCCTCTAAGTATTTCCTGCTGCTCGCCGTTTTTGAAGAATATTATTGTAGGAGCAGCATAAATACCATAGCTTTCAGCCACATCACTGTCAAAGTTAATATTGACTTTAACTACCTTGACTTCATCTCCGTATTCATCCTCAATCTCCGCAAGGACAGGAGAAAGACGCTTGCACGGAACACAGCTGTCCGAATAGAATTCAGTAAGCACAAGGCTGTCGGCTTTGAGCACCACAGTCTCAAAGTTTTCGGAATTCACACGGGCTGCCATTTAATCACCCACCTTCTTAACAATAAGGCTGTATGTGCCGTCATCATTTTTATTGAGCTTTAAAATCTGATGCCCCTCTTCCTTTATGCTTCTCGGAACATTTTGAACAGGCTCTCCGTCGTTCATTCTTACAGAGAGAATCTGACCGTCGTCAAGCTCCTCAAGAGCAATTTTTGCCTTTACAAAGGTTGTGGGACAAACCACATCAGTAATATCTACAGTATCATCAATAATAAAATCATCCATTATATACCTCCAAAATTGCTTTCTTAAATTTTTCTTTTCCTACACGGTCAATGGTAAATTTGAAACGCTCTCCTGCATTTGCATTATCCTCAAAGAAATGAATCGCAGCGTCACAGATTTCCATTAACTTATTTTTATCTTCAATAAATGGGATTATTGTTTCACCCTTGTTAATACTGTTACCAAAAAGGCCGCCGAATGAAACAATGTAACCGTGAATTGTATTCCAAGCCTCGGTTGGACATGCCTTGTAACAGCGTCCGCAAAAGTTGCATTTATTATCATCAACCTCTATTTTGCCGTCTGAAATCGTAATTGCACCGCTTCTGCAAGCCTTTTCGCATACACCGCAGCCAATGCAGTCAGACTCTCTCCATTCAACCTTTATACCGCCCTTGATACCAAGGTCATTTTCTTCTGCCTTAAGGCAGTTGTTCTGACAGCCGGTAATACCAAACTTGAACTTATGAGGCAGCTCCCTTGCAAAATAACGGTCATCAAGCTCTTTGGCAAGGGCATATGTATCAATACATCCGCTTGGGCATATTTGCTGCCCCTGACAGGCAGTGATTGTACGAACTCTGGGACCGCACACACCGGGCTGAACGCCGCCCTCAGCAAGAGCGCTCTTAACCTCTTCAATATCATTAAGCTTAATAAAGGGTATTTCCACGCTCTGACGTGAAGTAAGATGAACATGACCATCGCCGAACCGTTCGGCAACCTCAGCAATTTTTGCAAGCTGTACAGCCGTTAGGTTTCCGCCCACAACCCTTAGTCTCAACGAAAAATTATTCTTTTGCTTCTGGCGCATAAATCCGCCCTTTTTTAATGTTGCATAATTTACAGCCATTCAACTTTCCTCCCATTTATTTATCGCCTGACTGAAATCATCTTTCAGATCATCAATGTCTTCTATACCTATACTTATTCGGATTGTATCATTATATACTTGTATGATATAGTTAGTAACCAAATCATACCCTTTCTAAAGATTTACGCTTAG
>CAYQXN010000112.1:0-4915 GCA_964421585.1 uncultured Ruminococcus sp.
CAACAAAAAATGATGAATTGAACCGATTTGCGCTTTACAATATCTCAAGATTGTTATATAATTAACATAGTTATTTTGCATTTTTATGCACGGTAACCTGCAAAATTTTCAGGAGGTAATATTATGGGCTACACGATTGCACAGAAAATAATCAAGGAACACCTTGTTTCAGGCGAAATGGTAGTTGGCACAGACATTGGTCTTAAAATTGACCAGACTCTCACACAGGATGCCACCGGTACAATGGCTTATATTGAATATGAAGCCATGGGTATTCCGAGAGTAAAAACAGAAAAAAGCGTTGCTTACATTGACCACAACACACTCCAGACGGGATTTGAAAACGCTGATGACCACAGATTTATTCAGTCGGTCTGCAAAAAACACGGCATTTATTTTTCAAGACCGGGTAATGGCATCTGCCATCAGGTTCATCTTGAAAGATTCGGAAAACCCGGCAAGACATTAATCGGTTCTGACAGCCACACCCCGACAGGCGGCGGTATTGGTATGCTTGCTATGGGTGCGGGCGGTCTTGATGTTGCTGTTGCTATGGGCGGCGGTGCATATTACATCACAATGCCAAAAATGGTAAGGGTAAATCTTACCGGCAAGCTAAGCCCATGGGTATCTGCCAAAGACATTATTCTTGCTGTACTAAGGGTTATGAGCGTTAAGGGCGGCGTAGGCAAGATTGTTGAGTACGGCGGTGAAGGCGTTAAGACGCTCACAGTTCCTGAACGCGCCACAATCACAAATATGGGCGCCGAGCTTGGCGCTACAACATCAATCTTCCCTTCTGATGAAACAACCAGAAATTTCCTTAAGGCCCAGGGTCGTGAAGATGATTATAAGGAACTCAGCGCTGACGCTGACGCAGTTTATGACGAGGTTATCGAAATTAATCTTTCTGAGCTTGAGCCGCTTGCAGCTTGTCCTCACTCGCCTGACAACGTAAAGCCGATAAAGGAGCTTGAGGGTCAGAAGATTGATCAGGTATGTATTGGTTCCTGCACAAATTCAAGCTATCTTGATATGATGAGAGTCGCTCACATTCTCAAAGGTAAAAAGGTAGCTGACAATGTGTCCCTTGCAATTGCTCCGGGCAGCAAGCAGGTATTCAATATGCTCGCATTAAACGGTGCTCTGGGGGATATGATTGCAGCAGGAGCACGAATTCTTGAAAGTGCCTGCGGTCCTTGCATTGGTATGGGTCAGTCGCCTAACAGCAGCGGTATTTCACTCAGAACCTTTAACAGAAACTTTGAAGGCAGAAGTGGTACTGCCGATGGTCAGATTTATCTTGTTTCTCCTGAAACAGCTGCCGTATCAGCTCTCAACGGTGTATTTACAGACCCACGTTCTTTGGGAGCAGCAGCTGACATAGAGCTTCCTGAGAAGTTCCTGATTAACGATAATATGGTAATTGAGCCGGCTCCTGTTGAAGAAATGGATAATGTTGAAATCCTCAGGGGACCAAACATCAAGAGTTATCCAAAAACAAGTCCGCTCACAGATACAATAGAAGCCTCCTGTTCACTTAAGGTTGGCGACAACATTACAACCGACCACATTATGCCCGCTGGCGCCAAGATACTCCCGCTGCGTTCAAATATTCCTAAAATTTCCGAGCACTGCTTCACTGTATGCGATAAGGAATTCCCGAATCGTGCAAAAACACTTGGCAAGAGCATTATTGTCGGCGGTGAAAACTACGGTCAGGGCTCTTCACGTGAGCACGCCGCTCTGGCACCGCTCTTTCTCGGCGTAAAGGCTGTTCTTGTTAAAAGCTTTGCACGTATCCATAAAAGTAACCTCATAAATGCAGGTATTCTTCCGCTTACATTTACAAACGCTGAAGATTACAGTAAGATTAAGCTCGGCGATATGCTTGAGCTGCCTCAGGTTAAGGAAGAAATCGCTTCCGGCAAGCAGATTACTGTTGTAAACAAAACTACAGGCGATACAATTATTGCTGAATGTGAGCTTTCTGACAGAACAAGAGATATAATTCTTGCAGGCGGACTATTAGACTACACAAAGGAGAACAGCTGATATGGAAAAAATTAAAATGACTACTCCTCTCGTTGAGATGGACGGAGACGAAATGACAAGAATTATATGGCAGCAGATTAAGGACATCCTTATCCTTCCATATGTTGATTTAAAAAGCGAATATTACGACCTAGGTCTTGTTCACAGAAATGAAACTGATGATCAGGTTACTGTTGACAGTGCTAATGCAACAAAAAAATACGGTGTTGCCGTTAAATGCGCTACAATCACACCTAATGCTGCAAGGATGACTGAGTATGACCTTAAAGAAATGTGGAAATCACCAAACGGTACTATTCGTGCAATTCTTGACGGTACTGTATTCAGAAGCCCGATACTTGTCAAAGGCATTGTTCCCTACATTCCAACCTGGAAAAAGCCAATCTGTATTGCCCGTCACGCTTACGGTGATGTTTATAAGAATACTGAAATGCGTGTTGAGGCCGGCAGCAAGGCAGAGCTTTGCGTTACAAAGCCCGACGGTACCGAGGAAAGAAGTACAATTTTTGATTTCACTACCGACGGTGTAATTCAGGGTATGCACAATATTGACAAGAGCATTGCTTCCTTTGCACGTTCCTGCTTTAACTATGCGCTTGACCAGAAGATTGACGTATGGTTTGCAACGAAGGATACAATCAGCAAAACCTATGACCACCGTTTCAAGGATATTTTTGCCGAAGTATTTGAGAGCGAATACAAAGAGAAATTTGACAATGCCGGAATTACATATTTCTATACACTTATTGATGACGCTGTTGCACGTGTAATTCGCAGCGACGGCGGTTATATGTGGGCTTGCAAAAACTATGACGGCGACGTTATGAGTGATATGATTGCAACGGCATTCGGTTCACTTGCAATGATGACAAGCGTTCTTGTTTCTCCTGACGGCATCTATGAATACGAGGCTGCTCACGGCACTGTTCAGCGACACTATTATAAGCACCTCAAGGGTGAAGAGACCTCAACAAACTCTGTTGCAACACTTTTTGCATGGACAGGCGCGCTCAGAAAGCGCGGAGAATTTGACAAGCTTCCTGAGCTTATGGCATTTGCCGACAAGCTTGAAGTTGCAACAATTAAGACAATTGAGGACGGCATTATGACAGGCGACCTCTATGCTATTTCAACTCTTGAAAACAAAACAAAAGTAAACTCAACTGAGTTCCTCGAGGCTATTAACGAGCGCCTTAAGGCTACTCTTTGATTAATTAATAATATTTATTTTTTATTACGTCTGCTGAACTGAATTTATTGTTCGGCAGACGTAAAGTCAGAAGGAGCACAAAATCAATGTCAAAAGACAGCATTTCTATGTCGGTTATCAGGCGGCTGCCAAGATATTACCGCTTTTTGTCAGAGCTGAACGAACAGAATGTGGAAAGAATTTCATCAACAAGGCTCGCAGAAATTATGAATGTCACTGCTTCTCAGGTTCGGCAGGATCTTAACAATTTCGGCGGCTTTGGTCAACAGGGATATGGCTACAGCGTAAGTCAGCTTAAAGATGAAATACAAAACATACTCGGTCTTAACAATAAGTATAAGGCTATTCTGATTGGCGCAGGTAACTTAGGTAAGGCTGTTGCTATGCATATGAATTTTGACAAACTCGGATTTGAGCTTATTGCCTGCTTTGATAACAATCCTCAAAAAATAGGCGAAAAACTTAATGACATCACCGTAAAAACCGACGCTGAGCTTGAAGAATTTTGCAGGAACAATCACATAGATACCGCTTTTTTATGTATCCCGCGTACAGGCGTTAAAAATGTGCTTGACAAGCTCTATGCACTCGGCATAAAAAATTATTGGAATTTCAGTCATTATGACATCAATGCCCGCTATAATGATACTGTTGTTGAAAATGTTCACTTAAGCGATAACCTTATGACGCTGTGCTACCGAATGAACAATTGCAAATAAAATCAGACTAAACCTAAAAAGGCTGTATCGGGACTTATAATCCGGTACAGCCTTTTTTATATTCTAAAAGAATTTGTATATCAGTTATTTAACAAATAATCTCTAGCAACGTACGCAGAGCATATGTCCATATTACATCTGAAAAAGTAAAAATCAGCAAGATGAATGAGCGCTTCAAAGTTATCAAGCATTAAATCGGCGGTTGCCCGATTAACACAATGTGCAGTTGAAAAATAAAGCTGTTTTAATATATCCGAAGAGGATTTCAGCTTTATAATGCTGTTCTCTTCCCCACGTTCAAGAAAAATTATTCCGCCAAGCGGTGCCGAAATATTATTTGTAACGCCGCTTCCTCCATCAAATGGGGTTCCGTAAACAATACATTTTCCATCTTTGATACGTACGACAGGCTTGTCATCATTAATGTATGTAACATCATCACCGAAAGCCTGTTTCCAAAGGCGAGTATGCGTAGATTTGCCAACACCTGAGGCAGCGGAAAATAAATATGCCCTGCCCTGATAAATAATAGCGGAGGAATGAATAAGCATTGCGTTTTTCTTTATGATAGCCTTGTTAAAACGGCAAGAATAAGCAAAATTTTCAAGAGTTCCAATATCATCAATCGTTCTGCTGTTTAGGTTTTCAAGGTATTTTTCAGAAACATTTAAAGTAATATCGGCAGGACGAGCGCCATAATATCTGAAAGGCTCGGACAAAATTTTAAAATTATCATATTTCGGGGCAAATTCAGTTACAAAATCTGCAATAAGATATTTTGACATATTCAGCTCAATCCTCCATATTATACTATAAAATAATAACAGACTCATTCGACAAAGTCAAATGAGTCTGTTACACAAAACAATAGAATCACTTATAATAAGTAAGTTAAAAGATAAAATACCGAAAAGGAAAATAGTATTAGTCA
>CAYQXN010000113.1:0-4726 GCA_964421585.1 uncultured Ruminococcus sp.
GAACGGCACGTACGGTGGTGTGAGAGGAGGGTGAAATTCCCTCCTACTCGATTTTATTTGTTTTATAAAAAAGGTTAGTAAAGTTATATTTTCTCCGCAACTGCCACAATCACGGTTCTTCCCTGCATTGAGAATCTGCGGTCATACAGATAGATTTGCCTGTTTTCTGTAATTACGTCATTCGCATTTCTGCCCGTGTCAACACACAGCTTCCACACATATCCGCTCGGCAGTTCGGGAAGCTCAACATTAACATTTTCCCAATAAGCGTTAATGCCAAAGTAAACAATATCATCACACTCAGGAGAATTCTTTGAAGCACCTGCATACATAATGGCAATCATTCTTGTGTGACCGTTAAAATCAGTAAGCCACGGAATATTGGAATGAATACTGACAGGAGGCAAGCTTGAGGAGGCGGTACCGCTGTTATCTGTAATTACGTTAAAACGCTTTCGGAAGGAAATCATATATTTGCAAAATTCAAATACATCCTTATACTTTTCCTTTCTGCTCCAATCAAGCCACGAGACAATATTATCCTGACAATATGCGTTATTGTTGCCGAACTGAGTATTGCAGAATTCGTCTCCTGCAAGGAACAGCGCAGCGCCCCGGCTGCACATCAGAGTTGCAAATGCGTTCTTGCACATCTTTATACGAAGTCTGTTTACCTGCGGGTCATCTGTTTCACCCTCAGCACCGCAGTTCCAGCTGTTGTTATCATTAGCGCCGTCGTTATTGTCCCAACCATTCTTGTAATTATGCTTCTCGTTATACGAATACATATCGTACAAAGTAAAGCCGTCGTGACAGGTCAAAAAGTTTACGGACGCATTGTTGCCCCTGTAGGTGGGGTCATACAAATCTTTTGAACCGGTAAGCCTCTGGGCAGCATTCCACGCAAGATCTCCGTCACCCTTAAGAAAACGTCTTAAATCATCACGGTACTTACCATTCCATTCAACCCACCTGTTCCAAGAAGGGAAGCTGCCAACCTGATATAGTCCGCCCGCATCCCACGCCTCGGCAATCAGCTTTACACCGCCGAGAATCGGGTCGAACGCAAGGCTCTTTAGCAAAGGCGGCTTCTCCATTGGCGAACCGTCCTCATTACGACCGAGAATTGAAGCAAGGTCAAATCTGAAACCATCTACCCTGTATTCGGTTACCCAGTACCTAAGACAATCCAGAATAAACTTTTGTACAATCGGCTGATTACAGTTAAGCACGTTACCGCATCCGCTGAAATTGTAATACTTTCCGTCAGGAGTAAGCATATAATAAATATTGTTATCAATACCTTTAAATGAGAAAAACGGACCAAGCTCGTTGCCCTCTGCCGTATGATTGAAAACAACGTCAAGAATAATCTCAATACCGCTCTCGTGCAGCTCATGAATAAGATTTTTCAGCTCCGTGCCTTCGCGATGATGCTCGTGATCGGACTCGTAGCTTGTATTCGGAGCAAAAAAGCACACCGTATTATAGCCCCAGTAATCATAGAGCTGTTCTCCGTCAAAATTGCGGTAAGAACCCATTTCATCAAATTCAAAGATAGGCATAAGCTCAATTGCATTGATACCAAGCTCCTTGAGATAAGGAATTTTCTCTCTTATTCCTGCAAAAGTACCGTTATTGACAACGCCCGACGACTTATCCTGAGTAAAACCTCTTACGTGCATCTCATAAATTATTAGCTCTTCAAAAGGAAGAGCAGGCTTTTTTGTATTACCCCAATCGTAGTCGTATTCAACAACCCTTGCCTTATAAACACAGCTGTCGTCCTGTCTGTTACCCCATCCGCTCTGACCTGTGACAGCCTTGGCATATGGGTCAAGTATATACTTGTCTTTATCAAAAATCAGTCCCTTGGATTCATCATACGGACCGTCAAATGAATAAGCATATTCGAATTTATTAATTTCAAGCCCAAAAACTATCATTGAATATGTATTACCTATAAGATAAGATTTTGGAAATTTTAGTTTTGCATAAGGCACACGCTCTCCCGGTTTAAAAAGCAAAAGCGTACAGGATGTTGCATAAACTGAATGTATTGTAAAGTTTACTCCTCCACGCACGGGTGTAGCACCATTCACAAGATAGTAGCCGGGTCTGACCTTGTAACCTCCTACTACATCGGTTGGCTTCAGCTCTTTAATCATGTAATCCCCTCAAACACTCATAATAATTACAAAATGTTTTTCACTGTCCAATAGTATGAGAAGCATTTTGCAGTAATCCATATTATATGTTTATTTTACCACTCAACAAAAAATATTCAACATAGATATTGCAAAATTATTGTTCTTATTTGTTATTCTGCAAATTAAATCAATATATATACAACGCTTGATTATTGTTTTTTATACACATACAGCACAAAATCAACAGCAGTTATAAGCTGATTTAGTCCATCAATTTTTGCCATACTCTCAGATGGAGTGTGGTAATAATACGGCGTCATCTGAAACAATGACAATATATCATCATTTGAAGTCAATATAATTTCTGACCTTGCACGAACAGTATCAATGAGTTCAAAATTTTCAGTCTGCGGAGGCTTCTCATCATTGAAGTAAGGTTCCTCGTATAAAAACTCTTTAAGTCCGAAAAGGTGTTCTTTTCCGGGTACGGCAGTAACAACAACACCGTCTTTTTTTAATACCCTATTAAATTCTCCGTTATGAAACGGAGCAAACAAGTGAAAAGCAAAATTAACCGATTCAGTCCTTATAGGTATTGACGCAATATTTGCCACAAAAAACTCTGCCCCACATCTTCTCTTTGCAGCCAGGCGCACCATATTCTTTGATATGTCAAAGCCGTAAAAATCACGGTTAAAGCGGTTTGAAAGCATTGATGTATAGTAACCCTCACCACAACAAATGTCAAGAACTGTATCGCCGTCGTATGTATATTTTTTAATGCAGTCACCCACAGCCTCGGCAAGCAAACTATAGTAGCCCTTGTTAAGAAAATCCCTGCGTGAACGAGACATTTCTCTGTTATCCCCAACCTTGTCTCCCGACTTGTGAGCAGAAAGCAAATTAACATATCCTTCCTTGGCAATATCAAAGCTGTGATTTGACGGACATTTGCAGTAATGGTCTTGTTTTATGAGCGCCTGACCACACACGGGGCATATCAGAACAGACATTTAATCAATCCTTTATATCATAAACTTAGGGCAAGCCCATAATTTAACTTGAATTATAATATCATACCTGTTTTTATTTTGCAACGGTTAGGATGTAAGCCTCTGTTTGCGGGTCTGCCATATTTTTCAAAATAAAATGCCGGATAAAAACATCCGGCATAATTGGCGCGCCGAAAGGCATTCGAAGCCCCGACCCTCCGCTTAGAAGCGCACTATTCCCCCTCAACCAATCATAAGCAATTACTAAAAATTCCTTTGAATTACTGGCTTTTTCGGCTTTTGAGTGTCAAAGAATTACTACCAACTAATAGCTAAAAACAAGTGTTATCACAGGGCATTTTTAGCGGGTAATTAGCAACACCCTTGAATTTAGGAAATTGTTACCATTTAAAACTTTAAATCTCTTTCCTTTCTCTTTTTTATTGACTAAAGTTCATCCTCTTACTTTGAATTTATTGCAAGGCTAAATTATACCGTTTTTTTGTTACCCAATAAAATCTATGCTTTGATTATAATCTAAAAAATATCTTTCTCGTTTCATTGTTTTATTTGCATAGTTAATTGCTTTCTGCGGGCATATTTGAATGCACCTCATACAACTTTCACATTGATGTTTCCATATCAAGGTTTCATTTACTAACTTAATATTACCCACCGGGCATTCCCTTTCACAAAGCCCGCAATGAATACAGGTATCCGATACAGAGAATTTTTTATCTAACGACCTGTATGTATCAATATAATGTGAGTTTATTAATTTTACCCAATATCTATTCTTTTTAATTGGAAGCGTTTTTCTTTCCCGAATTATTATTGTATCTTGCAAGACCTTTTTACCGGCGTTTTTAACCTTATTGCGTATTGTTTTTTCTTCTGGTGCACCATGAGCAATAATGTAATTATCAACCATACGATATTCAAATCCAGCTGATAATTTAATTCCTTTCTTTGCAAGCAATTCTCTCACATAAGGAATTGCATTACCAGAAGAACTACCCATAGTCACTGAGGCAAAGACATATTCTGCACTTTTAATTTGTAATCGTTCTATAAACCGTCTTACTATATTTGGAAGTCCCCACCAATAAACAGGGAATACAAAACCAAGTATTGAAACTTCAACTTCATTTACATACAAATATTTTTCGATATTAAGCGCTTCACAAAATTCAATATTTTTGGCTGTTAGTTTTGCTATTAAGGCACTATTTCCGGTTCCGGAGAAATAAAATATGATACTTTTTTTATCTAATGTCTTGTTTATCATCTTAATCCTCCTTAATCTCATTTATGAAGTTATTAGTGAACATATAAGAGAGGATTTTTAAATCAATATTGTTGTCCCCATATATCTCTTTTTGTATAATACAAGCATCCAGAGAAGATACGAAAAATTTGGCTAAATTATATGGGGAGATATTTGATTTCAATTCGCAACATTTTATGGCATCAGTAAAAATCAAATTAACAATATCTAAATATTCTTTATACCCATTTCTTATTATATTTTCTATGGAACTATTACTTGACTTCACCTCAAAAAAGATTTTTAACACTAAAAAG
>CAYQXN010000114.1:0-4313 GCA_964421585.1 uncultured Ruminococcus sp.
CAAAAAGCTCAAGAAAGCTTGCCTGTGTACCTGTTGTACCCTTGCAGCCCAGAAGCTTTGCCTTTGAAAGCTGATATTCAACATCTTCCAAGTCCATTAACAGCTCCTGAATCCAAAGAGTTGCTCTCTTGCCCACTGTTGTAGGCTGAGCCGGCTGAAAATGAGTGAATGCCAAGGTCGGAAGAGCCTTATACTGCTCAGCAAACTGCGAAAGATTACGGATTACGGTTATGAGCTTATTTCTAATGAGCTGTAAGCCCTCAGTCATAATAATAATATCGGTGTTGTCGCCGACATAGCAAGATGTGGCGCCGAGATGAATAATACCTTTTGCCTTTGGGCACTGAACGCCGTATGCATAGACATGTGACATAACATCGTGGCGAACCTCTTTCTCACGCTTCTGGGCAACCTCATAGTTAATATCGTCTGCGTGAGCCTTAAGCTCATCGATCTGCTCCTGAGTAACAGGAAGTCCAAGCTCCATTTCCGATTCGGCAAGAGCGATCCACAGTCTGCGCCATGTTCTGAACTTTTTATCAGGAGAAAAAATATAATTCATTTCCTTGCTCGCATAACGTGATGACAAGGGAGATTCATAGGTATCTTTAGCCATTATATACATCCTTTCAGATTATAAATCTATATTCGGGATTTTTATTCACTTTTTTCTTCAAAATTCATACCGCCGCGTTCCTTGCCCTTAAAGGTCTCTTTGGTGATAGCAGCAGGATAAGCGCCGGTAAAGCAGCCGTCACAAAAACCGACGGGGGCATAATTAATCATTTCATGCAGTGATTCAACAGGCAGATAGCCCAGTGAGTCAGCGCCGCTAAGCTTTGTAATCTCTTCTATTGAGTGATTGCAGGCTATCAGCTCTCCGCGGGACGGTATATCAGTTCCGTAGTAACAAGGCCACATAAAAGGAGGAGAGCTTATGCGCATATGAACCTCTTTTGCTCCTGCTTCCCGCAGCATTGTAACGATACGGTCAACAGTCGTGCCTCTGACTATACTGTCGTCAATCATAACAATCCGCTTACCCTTAACCATATCGGATACAGGATTAAGCTTGATTCTTACGCTTTTCATACGTTCGGACTGACTTGGTTTTATGAATGTTCTGCCGATATAACTGTTTTTTACTATTGCCTTTTCGTACGGAATACCGGACTCTTCACTATATCCTATTGCAGCGTCAATTCCCGATTCAGGAACACCTATAACCATATCTGCATCCACGGGAAAAGAACGTGCAAGGATACGTCCCGCCTGTTTTCTGGCCTCATAAACGCTTACCCCGTCAATGAACGAGTCACTGCGTGCAAAATAAATGTATTCAAAAATGCAGAGAGACTTCTTTTTTTCTTTAAAGTCAGGTTTTATACTGCGCATACCGTCATTGTCAACAACAATAATTTCTCCAGGCTCAACATCACGAACAAATTCTGCACCGCAGGCATCAAGAGCCGCGCTTTCGCTTGTAAATACATAGGAATTGTTATATTTACCCATACACAAAGGACGAAAACCGTGCGGATCACGTGCAGCAATTACCTTGCGCGGGCTCATTACAAGAAGTGAATATGCGCCTTCGATTACCTGCATTGTTCTTGCCACAGCGTCTTCAACAGAGTGACATTTAAGACGTTCACGCGCTACGACATAGCAAATAACCTCGGAGTCAATTGTTGTCTGAAAAATAGCTCCGCGCTGTTCAAGCTGACGGCGGATTTCAACAGCATTAGTAAGATTTCCGTTGTGTGCAACGGAAAGAGTGCCCTTTACATAACGCATAACAAGCGGTTGTGCATTTTCAAGCACAGAGCCGCCTGCTGTTGAATAACGGACGTGAGAAATTCCCATCTGACCGTTTAATGAATCTAGAATATTGTTATTAAAGACCTCGGTAACCAGGCCCATATTTTTATGATAATCTATTACACCGTCGTCGGATACAGCGATACCGCAGCTTTCTTGACCCCTGTGCTGAAGAGCAAGAAGACCATTATAACAAGCATAAGCGGGGTTTATTGAACCGTCGCTGAATATGCCGAAAACTCCGCACTCCTCGTGCAGACCTTCTTTTGCAAAATTATCGAAAGAAAAATTCAAGGTTACACCATCCGATTACTAAATTTACAATAAAATTATAGATTATGCAAGACCGATACGCTTCATCATCTCGGCATAGGCCTCTTCTACACCGCCCATATCACGGCGGAAGCGATCTTTGTCAAGCTTTTCCTGAGTATCAATATCCCAGAAACGGCAGGTATCTGGTGAAATCTCATCTGCAAGCAAAATCTGACCTTTATATCTGCCGAATTCAATCTTAAAGTCGATAAGGTCAACCTTGCATTCTTTAAAGAATGCAACCATAAGCTCATTAATTTTGAGAGCGTATTCTGAAATTATATCAATTTCTTCCTTTGTAGCGAAACCGGCAGCAAGAATGTGATATTCATTTACCATCGGATCGCCAAGATCATCGTCCTTGTAGCAGAACTCAAGAACAGGAGTTTTCATAGGAGTGCCCTCAGGAAGTCCAAGACGCTTTGACAAGCTGCCTGCTGCCTTATTTCTTACAATAACCTCCAAAGGTACAATCTCAACCTTTTTAAGAACTGTGTCTCTGTCGGAAAGCTCTTCAACATAATCTGTAGGCACGCCTTCCTTTTCAAGGAGCTGAAACATAAAGTTTGACATACGGTTGTTTACAACACCTTTGCCGATGATTGTGCCCTTTTTCTCACCGTTAAAAGCTGTAGCGTCGTCTTTGTAGGAAACGATACAGTAGTCAGGATTCTCTGTAGAGAAAACTTTTTTTGCTTTTCCTTCGTAAAGAAGTTCTTTCTTTTCCATTTTTAATTCCTCCATATCCCGGCAAAAGCCGATTACAAAAATACAGATACATTATACTATGTTTTTCGAATTTTAGCAACCATATTAGAATTAAAAATAAATTTTTTAAGAAAAATTATTATTATAAGACTTTGTTATACATAAACTATTTTGAGTTATAAGAATATTTATGCAAAAAATAATTTTTTACTTGATTTTTGTAAAAGAGTATTGTATAATAACACTTGAATTTGCCGGTGTGTCGGAATTGGCAGACGAGACAGACTCAAAATCTGTTGTCAGCAATGGCGTGTGGGTTCGAGTCCCACCACCGGCACCAAATGATAAAAGCACTTTTTCGGAAGTGCTTTTTATTTTTGCTTTTTTAGAAAAAATTTAATCTGAAATTCTTTTAAAATTTTGATATATTTCTTTTTCTTATATTATAAAAAGTCTATTTCATGATAGAATTAAGAAAAACCAATGAAAGCTGTGTTTTTATGTTTACTAAGAATTTGATTGATCTTGAAGCAATGTCCACCGAACAGATTGACAAAATAATAAAAAAAGCTAAAAAAATAATGAAGAGTCCTGCTGATTACCGCCATGCTTGCGACGGTAAAATTTTAGCTACGTTGTTTTACGAACCGAGTACACGCACTCAGATGTCATTTCAGACAGCAATGTTTAAGCTCGGCGGCAGAACAATAGGCTTTGACAACCCGATGAATTCATCTGTTTCTAAGGGTGAAAGCCTTAAGGATACAATTACCATTGTCGGCGGTTATGCTGATATTATTGCTATCAGACATCCTGTTGAGGGCACTGCTATGGCATCTTCGCTGTATGCTGACGTGCCTGTAATTAACTGCGGTGACGGCGGTCACCTTCATCCTACTCAAACGCTTACCGATATTGTCACTCTAAGCTGTGAGAAAGGCAGACTTACTAATCTAAAAATCGGTGTATGCGGCGACCTTTTGAACGGAAGAACAGTTCATTCGCTAATAAAAACACTTGCTAAATATGAAAACAACAGCTTCGTTCTTATTTCCACCGAAGAATTAAGCGTCCCGCTTTACATAATTGACACACTTGAAAAAAATGGCTGTAAGTACGATATTTCTCATAATCTTTCTGATGCAATTACTGATCTTGACGTACTTTATATGACGCGAATTCAACAGGAACGTTTTAAAAGCAAACAAGAATATGAAGCGCAGAAAAATATCTTTGTACTCGACCGTGAAAAGCTTAACAAGGCGCCCTCGGATATGATTATACTTCATCCTCTGCCAAGAGTTAATGAGATTACTGTTGATATTGATGATGATCCTCGAGCATTGTATTTTAAACAGGCCCAATATGGTATGTATAGCAGAATGGCGCTCATTCTTATGCTTTTGCAGGATGATGAATTTGCAATATCGTATCGTGATTCCAAAATCACAAAGCACAAATGTAATAAT
>CAYQXN010000115.1:0-4244 GCA_964421585.1 uncultured Ruminococcus sp.
AGTTAACATATTCATCTTGCGTGCGAACATATCTTGCCTTAGCGGCTAAAATATCCTCTTCACTCGCTTTTCCGTCCTGCAACAGCTTGATTTCCTGCCGCTGAGCACGCATTGTCGTTTCAAGTCTGCGCTGCCTCTGAGTGGCTTCATACATTGTGTACTGCTTGCCGTTGTATTCTTTCGGAGTGTTCTCCTCGGCATTCATTTTGTCAAGCTGTTCATCAGTATAAAGCCTAGTTGATACACCCTTTATAAACGGATGAAAGTCGTGTCGGCAATTAGCGCCTTTAAGACCTGTAACCGTGCCATATCCGCAAACGCTTTCAAGCTCTGCTTTGCTGTAAACTCTGCCCTGCCAGACTTGATGAGTCGGTCGGGCTCCGCGATGATATGTAATTTCAAAATACTTTGTTTCAAGCTGCTCTGCGTTTTCCTCGTTGATTTTACCGACTACTTGATGAAAACCTGTCATCACAGCACGCCTAACGGCGACGTCAACCCGGTTGCTGTGACCGTTTGCATAATCCACTGTCCTCAATCCGCTGTCTGTCATTTCTTTTACGGTGCGTTTAAGAACCGTGTTATAGTCTGTCGTACCGCTAACAATCTGCATCGTGGCATTATCAAGCGTTTTTTGATAGTAATCCGCAATAGGCTGAAATTTCAGCTTGCCGTCAGGCTGCTTAACAGCAAATCCCATTGACTGAGTAATGTTCTTACATTCATCATTAGTCTGTTTTTTTATTGCAGAAACAAGCTGCTGTAACGGCTTATTTTCAGAATACGGTATGAAGTCCTTACCTGTTTTCTCATATAAGGCTTTATTTCTTACATATCCGCTTTCAATGGTATCAGAAAATATTTTTTCTATTTCTTCATCAGACTTTTCAAGCGTTTCCTGTACCGTTTTTTGCAGCTGTTTTTTTCTCGCTCCCAGCTCATACAACCTGTTTAGTTGATAATCGTTCGCAGGAGTGATTTCCTCACCGTTTGCCGAAAGCCGTTCTACAATATCCGACATCACATTTAATTGTAATTCTCTGAATAGCTGTTCAAGATAAAGCGGTATCGCTTCAAGCTCTTCGGGGGTAAACATTACTTTTTACTCCCAAAAATGCTCAAGCTACATATTACAACTGCCGTTATACAAATGATAGTTGTAATTGTTATTGCTGTATTCATTAATCCACCACCTCAGTTGTTTTTGGAAGATTGTCAAGAGCTGTCTCTATATCTTCGCCTCTCCATTTACTTCTGTATTCTTCAGGTCTGAGCGTTCCGTTTGCAAGGTCAATCTGATCTTGCTTGCGCTCCTCGCTCTCATCAGTAAGTATGCTGTCCTTAAAATCACAAGTGAATTTATAACCACTTAACGTCATTGAGTTGTAAAAAGCCAGTGCATAGACTAAATCGTCAAGGCAGTCTTTAAGATTTTCCTGAATTGCCTTGACGGTGTTGTATTTCCGTTGCTTCGAGGCGAGTATTTCCGTTGCAGTTTTATCAATAAACTGAGGATTTGAAAGATCGCCATAAGCTAAACCCACTGCAAATTCAATTTCTCGCTTATATTCTTCAAGTCCTGCTATAAAACCGTCCTGCCTTAATTGAGGGGAATATTCTTTAAATAATTCGTCAGTTCCAAGGTCAACAGCTCTGTAAAGGCGTTCGTTGAGTTTTGGTATTTTTCCGTTTTTCTTAAAAGCCTGTTCATCGGCATGTATTGCTCTTTCTGCACTTTCAAACTCCCAATCAATTCTTCCGAACTGAATATCTGCCTTTTTAAAAATATCAATTGCGGATTCGAATATCGAGACACCGCAATGACTTCCGTCAATGGTATTGTCAATCGGATTAACGTAATATCCAAATGCAGGTCTTTTCATTAACGGATAAGAAATACAGCCCAATAAATTAGCCCATTCGTCAACATCCGATAATGATATTTGTCTGCCAAGGTTTGAGGGTGAACTCGATACATAGGCGGTATTGGTGATTTTGAGTCCATTGTCATAATCAAGATTGTGATATTCTAATCTTGTGTAGTAATTATCGCCAATCTTTTTGTATTCAGGAAAAATAACCTTGATAAGCCTGCCCCTGCTGTCAAATTCAACCGGGATAAATGCGTTTGCAGCTACGTACTGTACCTTGTCGCCGCCAAGAGGCTTTATAACCATTGCACCCGTAGCAAGACCTCTTTGCAGATATTGATTAATATTTCGCATTGCAAGTTGAAAAATGCCGTCAAGCTTTGTATTGGTCACACTTGCAGTCATTTCATTAAGCACGATGTTTGAAAACTCTCTTGTTACTGACCGTTCGAGTTTTAGGCTTATAATGTCTTTTTCACGGTCAATCCAACGTGCATTGCCGATATAGCACTTATGCCAGTGTTCTATGCTTTTCAGCATGTCCTCCGACAATGCGATTTTTAAATTCAATGCTGTCTTTATATCCTTTATCGGGAACAATATCTGCCACACCCCCTTTACAAAATTTATAAATCCTATCTTACTCACCCCTTCGCTTCCAGACTTTATTCATACCATAACGACAGGCGTCTATATGGTGATTATCTTTATCGGGATAGCCGCTAATCACATTACCTTCCTTGTCGCGCTCATATTAATAATCAAGAAATTCCTTTGCCGTTTCAGGACACCGTCTGTTATCAATTATGATTTCACTCAACGATTGGAGCCATTTCATAGAATATTCTACCGAGCCAGGACCTTTTTCCGCAGGGCGCGCCAATAAGCCATATGCACGATAATCACCTATTGATTTCTGCTCTGCGCTGTCACAGGTAATTAAATCATTTACGGTCACACCGTGATTTTTTACAAGCTCGTTCGCAGTCTGTTTATTACTTTTTTTATTGCAGTGGTATTCATCAAAAATAATCAGCGTATGCCGATTTGCTATGTATGTCATACAGTTATAGGCAAATGGGTCAGGAAACCAGCCCCAGTCAACACCACGGTACAGTCTGTCAAAGGTTCTGATTTCCTCGTCTGTAACCTCACGTATTGTCACATTATCAAATACGTTGCCACCCGTGCCGTTTGCAACGCCCATATACTCGTTTTCATATGCAACGGGGTTGGTTTCCTTTAAAAATTCTGCTTCGTCAAGGAAAGGCTTTCCAAGCCACTGCTTTGGTACTGTCAAATAATTGCTCTCAACCACAAGCCTTGTGGTTTTAGGGACTTTTATGTATTTATTCGCCCAGTTCTGCGCCGATTTCGGAGGGTTAAAAGACTTGAATATATAAGCCTCGTCACCGCCTCGGATAACAGACTGTTCAATCTTACGCACGGCTTCGGGTCCTGTAAATTGGTCAAGCTCTTCAAACCACAGAATACCGATATATCCGAAAGGAACTTTGATTGACTTGATTTTATTAGGGTCATCAGCGCCTCGGAAATAAATCTTCTGCCCTGTTTGTGTTCGGGTAATCTCCATTGGACTGACAGTTGCGTGAAATTCATCAGACAATCCGAGAGCTTCAATCGCCCATAAAATTTGCTGATATACCGAGCTTCGGAGAGTATCTGCAACCTGACGCATAACAACAGCATGCATTTGCTCGTTCTTCATCAGCAGGTCGATAATCTCAAGACTGACAAAAGATGATTTTGTGGAACCGCGACCGCCCGGGAACACGTATTCAAGATGTTCTTTGTTTTCTATGTCAAAAAGCACCGGCGAAAACGACGGTGCAATCATATTAGCAGGTACACCTTTGTATTCTTTTTTATCTGCGTGAGGAGACTCCGATTTTTTACGTTCAAGGTCAAGATACGCCTTATCCATCGCCATTTTATGCTTTTCAAAAACGTTGTCATGAATGATGTTTCTTAATTCTTTTATGGAATTTACATCACCTTTTTTTGCATTTCTAAGAAGCGCCGCGTTGACAACAAGCAGATTATTTACTGTATCTTCATCAAGATTGCCCGTGTCAATGCCCATATCAATCAGCACTTGCCAATCAGCAGGAGTATTAGCAGGAAGCTGTAAAAGCATATCCATAACCTGTTTCATGCTCTTTTTTCGTCGGCGTGATTCGCCCGATTTTCGACCGCCTTTTGACGTAATTTCTCGGAGTTCGCTCGGAGTTCGCTCACTGTTTGGTATTAAATTTTCTTCATTAGCCAATCACACCACCTCTCTTTAATGTATAATTAATTTCTCCAAACAAAAGCCGCCACACAAATTTAACACTGTGAAGCGGCTTTAAT
>CAYQXN010000116.1:0-4072 GCA_964421585.1 uncultured Ruminococcus sp.
GAACGGCACGTACGGTGGTGTGAGAGGAGGGTGAAATTCCCTCCTACTCGATTTGAAAGATTAATAACATCATGTATTATATATGAAAATTACTTTAATTACCAATCAGCAACTGGGGGGTGTTATACGCTGTTGATTTTATGTTAGGATTTTATATGTTGACATTTCTGTTTAGTATGATATAATAAATCTATTAGATAATTAGTTATTTAACTAATTAAATAATGCTATATTATATATTTTTTTCAGATCCTATTATAGAGAGTTAATGTTCACTGCATATATGCGATTTTGTTCTGTGAATGGAGTGGAATATGGTTAGTACTTTATCAATTATTTCAATTATAGTCACACTGGTTGCGTCAATTTTTATTCCTATATTTTTGGCAATAATATGGTGTGTAAAAAACAAAGGCAAAAAGACACTTTCGGCACTACTGCTCGGTGCGCTCGGATTTTTTGTTATGCAGATTATAATCCGTACACCGATTTTATCAGTAATTTCACAAAATGCCGGTTTTTTGGATTTTATAAGCAGTCATTATGTTTTGTACTGTGCACTTCTTGCATTTACTGCCGCTTTGGTTGAGGTTATTGCAAGATATGGTGTGGCTAAAATTCTAAACAAAGACTTATCCTTTGAGCGCAGTTTTGCTTCCGGACTAGGTCACGGAGGAGTTGAGACAATAATACTTACAGGTATGACATACGTTTCAAATCTTGTACTGTCATTTATGATTAACACAGGCTCCTTTAATACGATTGTTGAGCAAATGGAGGTTCAGGATGTTGACGCGTCAAGTTTTCTTGCAGCAAAAGAGCAGCTGATAAGTACAAGTTCTCCGATGTTTTTGCTTGCAGGATTTGAGAGAATTTTAGCGCTTGGATTTCATATAGGATTAACCGTCATGGTGTGGTATTTTGTTAAGCACAAAAAGGATATTGTCGGAATTCTAATTTGTCTGCTTGCACACTTTGCTGTTGATTTCGTCTCCTGTTTCGTGCAGGGGCTTGCAACAGATTATTTGAGCAATGTGATTTCACTTGCAACAGCGTACATAATCATATATTCATTTTTGGCGGTTGCAGCAATTGCCTCTGTAGTGTTTGTGATGAAAATAAAGAGAAAATGGGAATAATTTTTTTACACTGAACCATATAAATTTACTACAACCTTTTATTTATATCACCGTAAAATAATCTTATAAAAAGTCGGGTAAAAGCCTGTATATTTTGCAAGCTTTTCCCGACTTTAATTTTAGATTGTAAAACTTTTTTATTTTGATGTTGATATTAAATAGTTGCCTGCTTATTAGAGTTTAAGGTCTTGCGTGAGAAAGCTTCTGCAAGCGCGATAAAAATAATAAACAGCGGTGTTGTGATAGGCTGAGAAATATTCACTATTGCCTGAACAGAATAACAGATTACTGCTGCAACACATATAATGGCAAGCGGATTTTTCTCTGCTGTTTTTACTGCTCTTGTAATTACTCCGCCGACCAATGCAAGATAAGAAGCAAGACCTGTAACGCCGATCGTGATAAGATAGTTAATATATTCATTATGAGCCGCATTGGTCGAGCTGTCGCCGTATTTCATAAGTTCTGAAAAGTACGGTGAAAAAGCATAATAAAAGGTGTCGGGACCCGTGCCGAAAAGCTTTTTGATGAATGATTCGTCGCAGAAAATCCACATTGACCTTATCCACATATAGCCTCTGTGAGTACCCCAGCTGTCATTAAACCTTATCAGACGTTCAAAGCTGCCAAGAGCAGTAGTTGTGTCAATTACACTGAAATATATTATTGTGCAGATAATCCCTGCCGTTCCAACCAATGCAGCAATACCGAGAGTAATCGGCACTGCCTTTGGCAAAATGATGTTTGGCTTTTTGAAATCTATTAGATAGAGCAGGGCGGTAATAGCGGCGAATACTAATATCAGAACATAGCCTATGTTTGAATATACAAAAACTTCCTGAAATTGGTCCATACCCTTTGAATAATCGTTCATACTATATGAGAATAATCTCAGTAGTTTTCCGAAGGCGAGCATAACTGTGATTGAGAGAAAATACTTCTTTAGTCTGGAAATGTTTCTAACAAACCAGATGAAATATATTATTAAAAAGACTCCCAGACCAAGAATGCCTGAGTCGCTGTCAGAGGTCATCAGAGCGGCAAAACCAAGGCCTGATGACAGAAGATACAGAACCCTGAGTCCGTTGTTCCTTGTAAGCACAGACAGTGATACAAGTACGGGAACAGCAATGCAAATAAAGCTTGACATAAGGTTTTTGTTTCCTATGGTTGATGTAAAGTCTGTGATTGTCTGTTCGTCGGTAAGATTTGCAAACATACCGAGAGGGTCAATATAAAAGCAGTTGAGTACCGCAAGAATGAATACAACGGATGATACTACAGCAAGTGCAATGAAAATATATTCTTTGTAATGCAGAAGTCTGGTAATCAGAAAATATATGCCTGCATAAACTGCCATAAGCAGCAAACCGTTATTTCTTCCTGCCGTGCCAAACACTGAATCATACGGATGACTGGAAAGCAATGTGGATATTACACAGAATAACAGCAGCGCAAGCATACACCGGTCAGGGAACGAAAGTTGTTTATACCATTGCTTTGCCGAACAAGATTTTTCTGACCAAGCGCCTGATGCAGGCGTGAGCCTTGCATAGGCAATAAGCGCACCTTCCGCAATGATAAGTACAAGAGATAGCCCGAGAAAAAGCCCGTATTTGTCGTGGCGGATATTAAAATATGCGTTTGTAAAAAAGAGAGGAAATACCGTAAACATAAGCACAATGTAATAATTTACAAGTGTTTCAATTACGGTGTATTTTTCGCCGGGGTTGGTGATTGCGGCGGAACTGTGTTTTGATTTTGCAATACTCATTTTATAAACCTTTCAAGTTGAATAAAGTTATAATTTAATTTTATAATGTTAATCGCGCGATGTCAATCGAAAAAACATTGCTGCTATTGAATTTAGGAAATTTAAGTGTTATAATTAATACATAATAGCATTACTTACAAGCATATTTGTTTGATTTGGATTATAGGTGACGGTATGAAAAGGTTAATCATATTTGGCTTTGACGGAACACTTGCCGATACTTCTCCGGGAATTCTGCATTGCTTCAATACAACAGCAACATCAATGGGGTTCAGTCCTGTTGAGCGCAGTTCTATGTATGGCGTCATAGGCTTTCCTCTTGAAACGGGACTGAGAAAGCTATTTGATATGAATGACGCTGAAACTGAATATGCTATAAATAATTACAGCAAGCTGTATTCTATGAAGGGCAAGGAAATGTTTTATCTCTATGACGGGATAGAGGAGACTCTGCACAAGCTTAAGGATGACGGTTATCTTCTTGCTGTTGCCACCCAAAAGCACGATATGTTCACAAGGGATATGTTAAGGGTTCACGGAGTTCTGGATTTGTTTGATGCTGTCTGTGCCACAGATGTAGGTACTGATTTGCATAAGAGCAATCTCCTGCGTATGGCATGCGAGAAGCTTAATGTTGCGCCTGCCGACAGTGTTTTCATTGGCGACAATTATATTGACGCTAACGGAGCTGCTGAAATCGGAATGGATTTTGCGGCTGTGCTTTATGGCTGGGGCTTCAGGTCAAAGGAGGAAGCGGAGCAACACAACTGTGTGGCATATCTTGCAAAGCCGACGGAGATTTACGGAAAGATTGTTGCACTATGATTAGTGGTGTTAATATTATAAAGATATTATAGTATATTTTATTTTATAAATTGTGTATATACTTGGAACAAAATATACGTCGTTTCTATAGATGTTGTGGCGATTTTTCAATTAGCATAAGCGTCTTTCTGATTGTAAGTAATGATAATTGCTTTGCTGTGTTGAAAGCGGAAAAGTACTTATTCAAAAATTAGATTTTTTTGTATTTTTTAAAATTAGTGTTGACATTACCGAATTGATAATGTATAATAATTAAGCTGTCGAAAAAACGACAGTTGCTTCGAGGTGTAACTCAGTTTGGTAGAGTGCTTGGTTTGGGACCAAGATGCCGCAG
>CAYQXN010000117.1:0-3799 GCA_964421585.1 uncultured Ruminococcus sp.
TGGGCGGCACTCCTTTTGTCGCTGTGCGACATTTCCCTCAGCGAGGGAATAACCCACTGAATTTGTAACGCTATGCGTTACTTGCTTTGATAAAAGCAAAGCTTTGAATTTTAAACCCTTACAAATTCATGTCATAAAAATCGTTAATCACTCAACAAGAGTAATGTCATCCATTATGACGCTGCCCCAGGACTTTTTCCAAGGATAACAATTGCCATCGGGTTTGCGCCGTCTAAAGGTAAGACCGGCAACATTTTCGACTGTCTCAAACGGCATAGTTTCACTTTTGCGGTTATAGAAAACATATCTGGTATAGTAGCTGCCGCGTACAAGCTGACTTATGTTAAGCGAAAATTTATGCGAACAGGTCTCCCCCTCTTTGCAGGAACAGAAATCTTCAATCACAAAGGCTGTAACGGGATAACGGCGGTTGTCACTGACTTCTATTCTCAAACAGAGATTAGGCGCATCATGCAAAGTCGTCCATTCAAGTTCAAGTTCAAGCGGCTCATTATTATAAAAAATATTGTCGGTTTTGCCGACATACGAGGCAGACTTGATGAGAATGTCTTGACGGTCGGGAGTTTCTCGGCGCGCGTCCCCTTTGGCGTAGTCGTGCGACACAAAATCTCCCTGCTCGGAACCGAGATAAATTTTGATTGCCTCCTCAACATCACCGTCAAAAACCTTTTTGCCCTGACTGAGCACTATACAGCGTGTGCAAAGCTCACGGATTGTACTCATATTATGAGAAACATACAGAATTGTGCGGTTCTCACTGAGCGCAAGCTCACGCATTTTGGCTATGCATTTGCGCTGAAACTGCATATCACCCACCGCAAGCACTTCGTCCATTATCAATATTTCTGCATCAAGATGTGCCGCTACAGAAAACGCAAGCTTGACAAACATTCCGGAGGAATAACGTTTGACGGGAGTATCTATGAACTTTTCACACTCGGAAAATTCAACAATTTTGTCAAGCTTGGAGTCAATCTCAGATTTTGTCATTCCCAGAATTGCTCCGTTGAGATATATATTCTCTCTGCCCGTAAGCTCACCGCTGAAGCCTGTGCCGACTTCAAGCATACTTGCTATCCGTCCGCGAAAACTGAGAGATCCTTCTGTGGGCGAAGTAACACGGGCGAGAAGCTTAAGAAACGTAGATTTGCCCGCTCCGTTTGCTCCGATTATGCCAATCCGCTCTCCGCGGTTGATTTCAACATTAATATTATCGAGCGCAAGAAAGGCGTCGCCTTTGGTGTATGCCTTGGCGCCAATGCGAAGATTTGGGTCCTCCCTGCCATTTATGCGTGCATACCAGCTTTGCAGGTCACGGCGCAAAGTGCCTGAACCGATTACTCCAAGCCGATATTCCTTGCTGAGGTGTTCTGTTTTGATTACACATTCATCATTCATTATCATAATTTATACCGTATCTATAAAGTTCTTTTCTACCTGATTGAAAATTACCATTCCGAAAAATAGCACAAGAATTGTGACTGCAAGGCTCAATAGCAGATATTGCCAGGGAAATATGCCTGAACCAAGAAAAGCATAACGGAAGGTTTCAATTATAGGAGCCACGGGATTGATGAGTACAAGCCAACGCCAGGACTCAGACACCTGAGATGCAGGCCACACAACAGGTGTGATGTACATCCAAAGCGTTACGCCAAAGGATACAAGTACGCCAAGGTCACGGTATTTGGTGGTGACAGAGGAAATTATAAGTCCGAAGCCTGTACCGAGAAATGCCGACATTATGAGCAGCGCAGGCATAAGCAGTACGAGCAGATTTGGGCGGACGTTTGCCCCCGTGTACATATATATTAGTATAAGGATTATAAACATTGCAAACTGAATTAAAAAAGTTATTGCATTGTATATGATATTAACAACCGGCATCACAAGTCTGGGAAAATAAACCTTTGAAAAAATTCGGGCATTGCCCAGAAAGGTTGAAGACGACTTATTGAGACAGCTTGAAAAAAAAGACCACAAAATGTTACCCGACATATAGAAAAGAAACTGCGGTATTCCGTCGGTTGAGATGTTTGCTATAACGCCGAAAATAATTGTAAACACAAAGGTTGATAAAAACGGGTTGATTATTATCCACAAAGGTCCGAGTATGGTCTGTTTATAGGTGTTTTTAATATCACGGCGCACAAAAAGAGATATAAGGTCACGATAGCGCCAAAGCTCACGGAGCCTGAGACTGAAAAGTCTGCGACTTGCCGTAACGGTGGTAATTGCGTTATTTTGCATATTTTTTTCCTCAGTCTTGCTTATTTATCTTGCTTATATATGTGATTTACTTTATTTTAACAAATAATGTATTGTGTGTCAATTGAGGTTGATTTGTTGAAATAAAAATGATAGAATAAATATAACAAAACGAATAATGACCCTCGCTTCTATAGGCGGCGTCCATTATCAAAATTCAGCGAAAGGAAACAATCCCCCGCTGAATTGCAGTGCATAGCACTGCTTGTTTTGATAAAAGCAAGCTTTGAATTAATTTATGAAAGGAATTTTATTATGAAAACAACCATTAAGAAATTTTCTGTTAAGGCAGTATGCCTCCTGTGTATGACTGCTATTACTGCATTCAGCCTTGTGCTTGCAGGCTGCGGCAGCAACACAAGCTCCGAAGCATCTACAGACAGCAGTACATCTGCAGACAGCAATACTGTTTTGATTGATGTGAAGGATTACGGCTCAATTACAGTTGAGCTTAACCCTGATGCTGCTCCGATTACAGTTGAAAACTTTAAAAAGCTTGTCAGCGAGGGCTTTTATGACGGTCTGACATTCCATAGAATTATCAGCGGCTTTATGATTCAGGGCGGTGACCCTCTGGGTAACGGCACAGGCGGAAGCGATGAAACAATTAAGGGCGAATTTTCTTCAAACGGTGTTGAGAACAATCTTTCCCACACAAGAGGCGCAATCTCTATGGCTCGTTCAAACGATCCCGACAGCGCCAGCTCTCAGTTCTTTATTGTTCACGAGGACAGTACTTTTCTTGACGGTGAGTATGCAGCATTCGGATACGTAACCGACGGTATGGACGTTGTTGACGCAATTGCCGAGAATACTCCCGTAACTGACAGCAACGGTACCGTTGAAGCAGCAAATCAGCCTGTTATTAATTCAATCAAGCTGGTATAACAAATCGGATAATGTCCCCCGCCTCTATAGGCGGCGTCCATTATCAAAATTCAGTGGGAGTAACAATCTCCCACTGAATTTGTAACGCTATGCGTTACTTGCTTTGATAAAAGCAAAGCTTTGAAAATAACAAAACCGAAGGATATTTTAATTACCCTTCGGTTTTTCTATGCTTTTTTATACTTACTTTTTTATACTTTATTCTTTTTCAGCAAGCTTTCTTCCCATTATAACGCCCATTACCGACGCCATCATAAGACCGCGCGTCCAACCACTGGAGTCACCAAGACAATGGAGACCTTCAAGACTGGTATTCAAATTCTCATCCATTTTGACACGATTGGAATAAAACTTGAGTTCAGGCGAATAGAGCAGTGTTTCGGTTGAGGCAAATCCCGGCACAACATGGTCAACAGCCTGAATAAAGTTAATAATGTTAACCATTGCTCTGTATGGCATTGCTGCCGTAATGTCGCCTGCAACAGCATCAGGAAGAGTAGGTCTGAGGTTATACTGTGAAAGCTCCTTTTGCCAGGTGCGCTTACCGTCAAGAATATCGCCGAAGCGCTGTACAAGGATATGTCCTGCTCCGAGCATATTGGTAAGCTCGCCAACCTTTTTG
>CAYQXN010000118.1:0-3698 GCA_964421585.1 uncultured Ruminococcus sp.
CAAGAATATAATAATTACTATCTGAAAATCTGAACTCAGTATCAGGCTCAAACAAAAGCTCCTGCGAAAAAATCCACTTCATAATAGACTCTTTATTTTCTGAAGAAAAATTTTCATTACTAATTGTATATCCAAGCTGACTTTCCGTATAAATACCAGTGTCTATATTACCATCAACACACATATAGCTTTGAATGCCTGATGTCATTGTAAGAAGATTTTTAATTGTGATTTCACTTCCGTATTCATAAGAAGAATAGTACATATCCAAAGTATCATCAAGACTCAGTTTTTCCTGCTCTGAGAGTATCATAACAGCCGCGGCAGTAAATTGTTTTGTAACAGAACCAATATAATAGGCAGTGTTGATTGAATTTGATTTATGCTCTTCAAGCACAGCCATTCCGCTATTGCCTATATATTCAAAATCATTGCCGACTTTAAAATAGACAACACCTTTAAATTTATTACCGGAAATATATTTATCGTAGCTATCCATAAGTGAATCTGACTTCTCTTTGATTTTAAGATAGTTATATGTTGCCGGCTGAGTAGGAGTGTCTTCAGTTGCGGCAGAGTTTTGAGTCACTGTGGCTGATACAGGCTGCGTAGATGAAACAGCAGTAGCAGGCACAGAGCTTTCATCATCAGATGAACAACCGACAGCAGACGCAATCATTACAGCACTGAGTATTGTACAAACAAGCATTTTTATGGATTTAACCAAAAAATCACCTCTATATCTTTTCCATTTTACAGAAGTTAGCCATCAAGGTTTTTGTTCCTGCCTTGTCAAAGGCAATTTCGAGCATTGTATCCCTGCCCATTTTCTCAGCCTTCATAATCATACCTTTTCCGAAAACCTTATGAAAAACACAGTCGCCGACACTGTAGGTTTGACTGCTCTGAGCAACAGGCTTTGAGTAGGCTTTAAAGTTATTTGCAGAATACGAGTTGCCCGACTGCCCTCTGTCACCAATAGAAATTTTTGAAGAAGAATTTCCCGTTGAAGGTGCAGAAGCTGAGCCGCTGTACATCTTTCTGCCTCCTGTACGTTCAAGAAGATTTTCAGGTATCTCATCAACAAAACGTGATATCTTATTGTATGTAGTAGAGCCAAAGAGCATACGAGAATTAGTTTTTGTTAAATAAAGCTTTTGCTTTGCACGGGTAATACCCACGTAAGCCAATCTTCGTTCCTCGTTAAGCTCATCGGGGTTCATAATTGAAGCAATTGGCGGGAATATTCCGTCCTCCATGCCAGCAATGAATACCACAGGAAATTCCAGTCCCTTGGCACTGTGGAGAGTCATCATCACACAAGTATCGGCATCGGCATCGTAATTATCAATATCTGTCTGCAGAGAAATTTCCTCAAGAAAAGCAGATAACACAGCCTCATCACCATAATCCTCTTCAAATTTGATAATATTTGAAGACAGCTCTTCAATATTTTCTATTCTTACATCGCCGTTGTCCTTTTCGGTTTTAAGATAATTTTTGTAATTTGTATGTTCAATTACAAGATTATATAATTCTGCAAGAGAATAATCACCACTCTGCTCAGCTTCAATAAATCCGTCAATAAGCTGTACAAACGACTTAAGCTTGACTGCTGCACGCGAAAGCTGAGGATAGCTGTCCGCATCCTTAATTACAGTGTAAATGCTCTCGCCAATTCCTGCTGCAATATCGGCAGCATGCTGAAGTGTGGTGGCGCCAATTGAACGCTTAGGGACATTTATAATACGACTTAACCGAATGTCATCGTGAGGATTGTTTATAACCTGCAAATACGCCACCATATCACGGATTTCTTCACGGTCATAAAATCTGTGACCTCCTATAATCCTATGCGGAACACCGCTTCGGGAAAGCGCCTGCTCAATTGCATTTGACTGTGCATTCATACGATAAAGAATTGCAAATTCAGAATACTTTCTGCCATTTTCAACTCCGTTAAGTATCTGCTGAGCAATATAAGCTGCCTCTTCCCTTTCGGTCTCAGAAGTATGTACCTCTATTTTATCACCAACACTGTTCTCTGTCCATAGGGTCTTACCTTTACGCATTGTGTTATTTGAAATAACCTCATTTGCTGCATTAAGAATATTTTGCGTACTTCGGTAATTTTGTTCAAGACGAATTATTTTTGCACCCTTGAAAGTGTTTTCAAAAGAGAGAATATTCTCAATTGTTGCGCCTCTGAATTTATAGATACTCTGGTCGTCATCACCCACAACACAGATATTATTATGCTTTGCCGCAAGCATACTGACAAATTTATATTGTACTTTGTTGGTATCCTGATACTCATCAACCATAATATATTTGAATCTGTTCTGATAATGTTCAAGAACATCCGGACACTGTTCAAAAAGAGTAACAGTATTACAAAGCATATCATCAAAATCCATTGCATCAGATGTTTTTAATCTTGCCTGATATATTTCATACACCTTTGCAATAGAGGCTCTGCGACTGTCGTAGCTTGCCTCTTTCAGCATTTCAGAAGGCGACTGCATTTTATCCTTTGCCTTTGAAATCTCTGAAATTACTGACTTGACAGGAAGAGTTTTTTCATCATAATTGAGCTGTTTGAAAATATCCTTAATCAATCGTTTTTGATCATCAGTACCGTAAACTGTAAAATGGCCGGTGTAGCCTATCCTGTCTCCGTGCTGACGAAGAATTCTCGCGCAGGTTGAATGGAAAGTAGCAGCCCAGATGTCTCCTCCGTTTTCAGGAACAGTATTACAGATACGCTCCTTAAGCTCACCTGCCGCCTTATTGGTAAAGGTAATTGCAAGTATTTGCCACGCTCTGCATAAATCACATTGAAGAATGTAGGCTATTCTGTTTACAAGCACGGTTGTTTTACCTGAACCTGCGCCTGCAAGTATAAGCAAAGGTCCCTCTGTTGTAAATACAGCCTGCTGCTGCATTGAATTCATATGTGAAAAGTTATTCTGAATCTCACTGTGTGTCATTTTGCCCCTGTCCTAAGTTAAGCTAAATTTTTATGCATTTTTGTTTTATAAAACAAACAGGCGAACTAAGTCCGCCCATTGAATTCAAGAGTTATTATCATTTGACATACTCATAATATACTTCAAGCATTTCAGTAGCATTATCAGAAATTATCAGACTGACAAAATTGCCGTCTTTTGTAACCTTGCATGACTTCACCATGTCAAGCTGCTCGGGTGAATATGACGAATAGGTGCGGTAAACTGAATTATAACGTTCTGTAAGGGCTTCTTCCACTCTTGCGGCAGCATCGGAATCAACAGCCTCAACAAAAACAATTTCCTTGGGTGAATCATTCGCTTTATCATTTTCAGCCGAAAACTGTTTTACATCGTTAACATCAATATTATAATACGTATTAAGGTCGTCAACTGATTCGAACTCATCAAGAGAAAGATTATAGTCTGTATTCAGTTTTGTCATAATCTCACTAAGGTCAACACTTGAAGAATTGCAGCCTGTCATAATGCTGACACAAATAACAATTGCAGCTGCGAGTGAAAATATTCTTTTCAAATAAAACACCTCCAAAAAAATAACGCCGTCTCCATTGGAGTTCGGCGCTGAGAAAGTGCCGGTTAATTATGGCAAGTAGTTTCCCGCAGAAATTCTATTATAATTAACCGGCAATAAAAACTGGTCGAGGTGACAAGATTCGAACTTGCGAC
>CAYQXN010000119.1:0-3697 GCA_964421585.1 uncultured Ruminococcus sp.
GCTATAATAAATAATCATAATAAATGGCTTTGGGGTGGGATATGACTTCGTTTACAAAGGATGCAATTAAGAAATCTTTTCTTAAGCTGCTCAATAAAAAACAACTGAACAAAATCACGGTTAAGGACATTGTTGAGGATTGTGGAATTAACCGTAACTCATTCTATTATCATTTCGATGATATTCCATCGCTGTTGGAAGAAATTTTTATGGAACAGGCAGATGAGTTTTTACAATCTCAAACTGAGCCTGATTCAATTTATGAGTGTTTATTATCGGCAATCAGTTTTGCTTTAGATAACAAAACTGCTATGATGCACATTTATAATTCGGCAAATAAAGAAATGTTTGAGCAGTACCTGAACAAAGTGTCTCAGCGCACGGTTTATGAGTACATAGAAGCAGTATCAGGTGATTACAATATAAGCGGTGAGGACAAAGAGGTTATTACAATGTACTACAAAAGCCTGTTGGTCGGTTTTGTGATTGATTGGCTTGGCGGAGGAATGAAGTACGATTTGAGCATAAAAATACGCAGAATATGTGAGATTTTTGACGGCTCAATGGAGAGAGCTTTTAAGAAAGCAGCGGAGAAAATCTGAATTGATAAAAACAGTTACAAAAACAGACATTTTGCGAAAAATGTCTGTTTTTTAGTCACTTTTACTTTCGTGCCTAAAAACAGGGCACGATTTTTTTTGTGACTGTTTTCTTTTAGGAAGGATGATTATAAAATACAATGTAGATATTTTTTAAGAAGGAGCATAGAAAATGAAATTTGGAAATGCGGTTGTAAAAAGCCGTGTTATAATTCTTATTGTCGCGGTTTTGCTGTTAATTCCGTCATTGCTTGGAATGATATTTACGCGCGTCAACTATGATATGCTGAATTATCTTCCAGACAGTCTTGATACAATAAAAGGACAGGAATATCTGCTTGATGATTTTGGCAAGGGCGCCTTTTCATTCCTGATTTTCGACAACATGGATGAAAAGGATATTGTCAGCACAGAGGATAAAATTAAGGAGATTGACCATGTTGACACTGTGCTTTGGTACGATGACATCTCTGATATTTCAGTACCTATTGATATTCTTCCTGATAAAATCTACAATGCTTTTAATTCCGGTGATTCAACTCTTATGGCGGTATTCTTTGATACCTCAAGCTCGGCAGATGAAACCATGGACGCAATCACTGAAATTCGAACTGTTGCAGGCGAGCAGTGCCTTGTTTCAGGTATATCGGCAATGGTTACCGACCTGAGAGATTTGTGTGAGGCTGAGGAAATGATTTATGTTGCGATTGCTGTTATACTTGCAGTGATTGCAATGATAATATTTATGGACAACTGGATAATTCCGTTTGTTTTTCTTGCAAGCATAGGAATTACAATTCTTATGAACCTTGGTTCTAATTATTTTCTCGGTGAAATATCGTACATTACCAAGGCTCTTTCGGCGGTGCTTCAGCTTGCTGTGACGATGGACTATTCAATTTTCCTGTGGCACAGCTACGGAGAGCAAAAACAGATTTATAAAGACCGCAAAGAGGCTATGGCAGTTGCAATTAAAGAAACTGTCCGTTCGGTGCTCGGAAGCTCAATTACAACGGTAGCCGGCTTTATTGCCCTCTGCTTTATGACCTTCACGCTTGGTCGTGATTTGGGCATTGTTATGGCAAAGGGTGTGATATTGGGAGTAATCGGATGTGTAACAATTCTTCCGGCGCTTATTCTTGTACTTGATAAGCCGCTCGAAAAAACAATGCACAAATCTCTTATCCCCTCAACAAAAAAGCTTGCAAAGGGAATTGTAAAAATCTTTCCCGTATTTCTTATCCTTTTTGCGGCGGTTGCTTATCCTTCATACTACGGATACAGCAATGCTAATGATGAGGTTTACTACGATTTGTCGCAAAGCCTTCCCGAAGATATGTCAAACGTAATAGCTAATACAAAGCTCAAGGAGGAGTTTGGTGTTGGTACAACGCATATGGTTCTAACGGATGCAACTCTTTCTTCCAAGCAGGCACGCAATATGGCGGAAGAGATGGAAAAGGTTGACGGAGTAAAATATGTTCTCGGACTTGAGAGCATAGTAGGTCCTATGGTGCCGGAGGAGATTCTTCCGGAATCCGTAATAAGTGTATTAAAAAGCGATAAATGGGAGCTTATGCTTATTAATTCCGAGTATGGAACAGCTACTGATGAAGTAAGCGAACAGATTGACTCACTCAACAGCATAATCAGCAAATATGACGAAAACGGTCTGCTAATCGGCGAGGCAGCCTGCACAAATGATTTGATTGATATAACATCAGTAGATTTTCAGGTGGTAAATTTGATTTCAATCATAGCTATTTTCGTTATTATCGCTATAGTTGAAAAGAGTCTGAGTTTGCCTGTCATACTTGTTTCGGTCATTGAGCTTGCAATTTTCATTAATCTAGGCATACCTCACTTTATGGGAGAATCGCTACCGTTTATTGCTCCTATATGTATAAGCACTATTCAACTCGGAGCAACGGTTGACTATGCAATTTTGATGACTACCAGATACAAAAAAGAACGTTCGCTGGGCAATGATAAACGAACGGCGGTTACAATTGCGCTTGAAACATCCATTCCCTCTATTATAGTCAGTGCAATGGGATTGTTTGCTGCAACGGTAGGTGTTGCAATTTACTCAGATGTTGATATGATTGCTTCGCTCTGTGCGCTTATGGCAAGAGGAGCAATAATCAGTATGCTGTGTGTAATCCTTATTTTACCTGCAATGTTTATGTTGTTTGACAGGGTTATCGGAGTGACAACATTAGGATTCAGAGCCAAGAAAATAAAATCGGAGGTAACTGTAAATGAATAATATAAAGAAACATATGCCAAAGGTGCTTTCGTGTGTTTTAAGTCTTACAATACTTTGCAGCGGAATAAGTATCGCATCATATTCGGCAGGTGCAAAGAGCACGGGTTCAGATACTGCAAAAACAAATTTTTCAGAAACATCGTCAAATACAAAATCTGCTTCTACAGATAACAGTAAAAATCTTTTCAAAAATGAAACTGTTTATGTTATTGCAAATGCCGACGGCTCTGCAAGAAAGGTTATAGTTAGCGACTGGATTAAAAACTCAGCAAAAGCGAATACGTTTAAAGATGTTTCAAGCCTCGAAAATATTGAAAATGTCAAGGGCGATGAAACATATACAATTGATGAAAACAATATGTACGAGTGGAATGCAGACGGCGAGGATATTTACTATCAGGGAACAAGCACAGAAGAGCTGCCTGTGGGACTCAGCATCAGCTATACGCTTGACGGCAAAAACATCTCTGCCGAAGAGCTTGCAGGTAAAAGCGGTACGGTCACAATACGATTTGATTATACCAATAGAAAATATGAAAAGGTAAAGATTGACGGCAAGGAAGAAAAAATTTATGTGCCTTTTGTAATGCTCACGGGTATGATGCTCGATAATGATATATTCAGAAATGTTGAGGTATCAAACGGCAAGATTATAAATGACGGCAGTCATACTTATGTTGCAGGCTTTGCACTGCCCGGAATGCAGTCAAACCTCGGCATAGACAGCGATGAATTTGAAATTCCCGAATACGTAGAGATTAAAGCTGATGTAGAGAACTTTGAGCTTGCCACAACACTAACGCTTGCAACAAATGATATGTTCAGCGAT
>CAYQXN010000120.1:0-3689 GCA_964421585.1 uncultured Ruminococcus sp.
GTAAAATAATGGCTGAAAAATGTAAAAAATGTCTTTTGCTTGAAGCAGGTGAGAAAAAATCATTTGAAACAGTAAAAGCTTATATAGATAATTTAGACGCTTCAATAAAGGCTTCCGCTGATGAATATAAAAAACGGCTTGAATTATGCAAAAAATGTGAGTATTTAATTTCAGGTATGTGTCTCAAATGCGGCTGCTATGTTGAAATAAGAGCAATTATGAGAAATAAGTCATGTCCGAATACTGATGATATGAAATGGGACAGGACAAAGTGAGGAGAAAGGATAATGGCTGATTTAAGCAGATTTGGTCATAGACAACGAATGAGAGAATTGTATTTATCGGGAGGAATGGAAAATGCTCCCGACCATAATCTGCTTGAGTTGCTTTTGTCCCTTGTGATACCTCAGAAGGATGTAAAGCCTCTGGCATATGATTTAATAAATACTTTCGGTTCACTTGAAAATGTTGTTAACGCAAGTCCTGAAGAATTAATGAAAGTCAAAGGAATTGGCGAGTCATCAGCTGTTGCTATTTCCCTTATTAAAACAATCAATAAAAAGATTGACTTGAATAAAAACAATAATATTATATCTATTAATTCATCAAATGTAGCAATGAGCTTTTGCAAAAACCTGCTTTCACATGAAAAAGTTGAAAAATGTGCAATAATCAATCTCACAAATGATGGCACTTTAATCAACAGCCATATTATTAATTCCGCGGGAAGTGTATCAAAAATAAATGTATCTATGAGAACTATTATTGAGTACATTGTTAAGGATAATGCCGCGGGATTTATTTTTGCGCATAATCATCCCAATGGTAATTGTGAACCGTCAGCTGCTGACGTTAATTTTACTCAAAATATCAAGTTCTCAGCAGAAAAATTAGGCGTTAATATGATAGATCATATTATAGTAGGAAGTGACGATTGCTTTTCTTTTTCAAGAAAAACAAGCATTTTTAAGCAGCAATACTAATTTTAGCACAAAAAGTCAGGCATTTGTTTTTTGTATGTGATAACATACATTTGGTGAGAACGATGAAAGATAATTTAAAATATATGTTATCAAATTGGATTGAGTGGGATAAAAAGAGTCTTGTTTACTTTTTTATCCGTGTACCGGCACTTGTTTTTCAGCCGATAGTAACCGCTTACATACCAAAGGCTATGATTGATGCCATTACTAAGGGTGTGACAACTGAAAGGCTGATACTCATTATCGGTTTGCTCAGCCTGCTGTTGACACTCACAATTTGGATGGATCCGTTTATGCAGGAGCTTGTGCGTGGTGGGGCAAGAATAGTTCGTATGCGATATGCTGTTGCGGCATTTGAAAAAAATCTTAGAACCGATTATGTAAATATTGAAAGTCTTGAAAAGAGAGAAATGCAAAAGCGTGCAGAGGATTTCTATAACGGTCGTTGGTCAGGTGGCGCTAATTTCATTGACAGGCTCAATCAGTTCTGCGTTGCTGTTGTCGGTGTAATCGCATCGAGTGTACTTATCTACAAAATCAATTTTTTTATGATTTTGCTTATAGTTGCAACCTGTGCTGCACAATTCTTTATTCTAAAGCACCTTTCAGGCAAACAGAAGGAAAATCTTGATAATGCGTCAAAATTCAGCACAAAATTCAATTACTTTTATAAGCTCAGTAAGGACACAAACGCTGCAAAGGATGTAAGGCTATACAGCCTTAGTGATTATTTCATAAAAGCGCTTGCAAAGTCACTTTATCAGATTGAAAAGACATATGCAAAATACACTCACCAGTGCGTTGCATTTGACGGATTAACAGCTCTTTTAAATCTTATCCGTGAGGCAATAGCCTACGCTTATCTTGTGTATTTGGTAACAGTCGGCAAACTCACTGTTTCCGATTTCATATTCTATTTCGGCATTATTACAGGCTTTTCAAACTGGGTGCTGGGCTTGGTATTCTCCTTTAATCAGATTGAGAGAAGCTGTAACGAGTGCAAGGCTTACAGGGCGTATATCGAAAGCGATGATACAGCAGACAGAGGCGAAGTACTCAAAACAGACAATGTTGATACAATTGAATTTAAGAATGTAACTTATAAATATTCCTCAGCAGAAGAATCAACCTTAAAGAATATCAATCTCAAATTCAATAAGGGCGAAAATATTGCAATTGTCGGCGAAAACGGAGCAGGCAAAACAACACTTATTAAACTGCTTTGCGGTTTATATAGTGCAACTGAAGGTCAATTGTTCTTGAATGGCATTGACACAAGTACTATTTCTAAGAGCAGTTATTTTGATTTGTTTTCACCAATCTTTCAGGACTACTATTTCCTCCCAATGACAATTGCACAAAATATTACTGCTTCACTTGATTATGACATAGATAAGCTTAATTTTGCATTTGAAAGAGCGGGAATTATTGATAAAATAAAGTCACTGCCCGATAAGGAAAACACCTTAATGGACAAGGCGGTTTACAAGGATGCAGTTGATTTTTCAGGTGGCGAAAAGCAAAAATTATTGCTTGCTAAGGCTATCTACAAAAATGCACCTGTTCTTATTCTCGACGAGCCAACTGCTGCTCTTGACCCTATTGCCGAAAATGAATTATATTTGAAGTATAACGAGCTGACGCAGGGTAAGCTGTCATTCTTCATTTCTCACAGACTTTCTTCAACTCGCTTTTGTGACAGAATTCTGTTTCTGTCAAACGGAGAGATTGCAGAGGAAGGTACTCACGACGAGCTTATGGTAAAAAAAGGAAAATACTATCATATGTATCAGCTGCAGAGTTACTATTATAAGGAACAGGGGGTGGCTGTAAATGAGTAATTTAAAAATGGTGTTCAAGATGTACCGAGAGATATGGAAGCTTGATAAGAGGATTGAGCCTGTTGCTTTTTCAAAGGCTGTTGTTACGGCGACAAGACCATTTATTAATATTTATTTCACTGCTAAAATAGTCACTCTTCTGTCAAATAACGCGGATTATAAAAGCCTAATTTCATATATTTGCATTGCCGTTGCACTTAACTTTATTTTTATGTATATTGGCAGCTTTACCGATGACTACTATCAAGTGCTTGCAAGTATTCTTTTTGACAGAGAAAACTTCAAAATAGCTAAAAAGATTTTTGGCTTGGAATTTGAAAAATTAGAAGACAGTCACTTTAGGGAAACAATACATAAGCATGAGGAAGCAGGCGCTTCACGCTGGGCAAGATTCTCGTATTTTATGTGGACAAGTCAAGTTTTTGTAAGTGGTGTTTATACCGTTGCTGTTTCTGTAATTATGATAATGCCACTGCTCAAAATCGGTTTCACAAAGACAGGTGACACTTTTTTTGAAAAACCGATTTTCCTTATTGGATTAATTGGCATAATAGTTGTAATGGCAGTTGTAATGCTTTTTATTGCAATTAAAATGAACAAGTCTTATCTTGCGGCAAACGAAGCCTACGCAACGCTTGACAGATTGTTTTATTCATTCATAAACATCTTCGGTGACTACAAAACAGGCAAGGAAATAAGGCTCTACAAGGAGCAAGATTTAATAAATCATATTGCAACCGACAAGATACTGACCGACGGCGAAAAAACCTTGAAGCAGATTTCTATGAGAACTGCAAAAACAAGTTCTATTGTTGCAATTATGGGCGCAACGGTGGCATTCGGTGTTTATGTTTTCATTGGTGTT
>CAYQXN010000121.1:0-3490 GCA_964421585.1 uncultured Ruminococcus sp.
CTGTTTCACAATGGCAATCTGAAAGATTCTTTGTCATCAGATTCATCAGAATTGCAATTTAAATTTGACGAGGGCACGATAGTATCGGGAATTTCAATTGCAAACAAGACATTGGATGAGGCAAAGGTTTTGCTTGAGGAAAATAAGGCTTCATTTGCAAATCCTATGAACATTTCAATTGATTCTAACGGCAGTATTATAGAGCTTACGCAGGATGATTTTGAATATACTTATGACATTGACGCTGTTCTTTCAACAATTCAATGTGAAGAAACTGAGGCGGCGTCTGAGAAAAGGGCTGTATTTCAGCAAGAAACTACTGTAACAAGGGAATATACAATTACTGCTTCAGTTACAGCTGAGTCAATAGAATCAAGAGTAAAGGAAATTGAGGAGAGCACCAACAAGAATGCCGAAAATGCATATGTGTCGGAGTTTACTCCATATGCCGAGGAACGCTTTACATATGAGGAATCAGTTGACGGCTGCAAACTTAATATCGACGATTTGATTGAGCAGCTTGCCGCTGTGTTTGAAAGCGGTCAGAGAGAAAGCAGAATTATTGCCGATGTTGAAACAGTAGAGGCAGATATTACGGTTGACGACCTTAAGAAAAACATTGTCAAGCTTGCTACCTATGAAACCGTTTCCTACAATACTGCAAACGGTACCTCCAATATGAAGATTTCGCTTGAGGCCTGTAACGGTTCTGTGATTGAGCCGGGTGAGACGTGGTCGTTCAACACCTGTACTGGTGATTCCAACCTTGAGTCAAACGGTTACAAGTCAGCCCATGTAATTTCAGACGGAAAGCTTGTTGACGGTATCGGCGGCGGTATTTGTCAGTCAAGCTCAACAATATATAATGCTGCAGTCAGGGCAAATTTGGATGTTGAGGAGCGTTACAATCACAAGTGGGCTTCATCCTATGTACCTACAGGACTTGACGCTACCATTGACTATCCTAACCTTGACCTCAGGCTTTCAAATCCTACAGAATATCAGATGTTTCTTGAGTGTAAGGTATATGACGGCACAACCCTTACAGCAACTTTCTGGGGGTATAAGTCATCCGATTATGATTTTATAACTACTCATAATGAGATGACCTCAAAGGACAGCAGCAGCTATACAGTCAAGGCGTGGCGCATATATTACAAGGACGGTAAAGAGGTTGACAGAGAGTCGCTTGGCTCATCAACCTATGATACAGAGAACGGCTATGTATTTTATAGTGCGGATAACGACAGCAATGCAAAGGACGTTGATTATGAGGTGATAGAAGAAACAACTGCTCCTGAAAAGTCAGAGGGAAGCTTAGGTTCAGGCTCATCATATTCGTCAAGCAGCAAGGCTTCTTCTGTAAGCAGCAAGACTGGGTCTTCGTCAAAGACAAGCTCTTCATCAAGCAAAACATCATCAAGTAAAACATCATCAAGCAGCAAGCCTTCGTCAAGCAGCACAGCTACAAAGGCAACCGAGAAGCCTACGGATGCGTCGATAACATCTCCTCCTGAAACAGAAGCTCATACTGATCCAATCGAGACTGTGATGCAATAATTTTAATAAAATCTCTCCCTTCGGCAGATACTAAGTGCAGAAGGGAGTTTTTTTATGATCAGAAGAATAGGCACACGCACGTTAGGCTTTGAGGAGATGCCCTCAATAATCGGGAACTCAGCCGTTGCGGGTAAGCTGGAATCTAAGGGACCTTTGGGAAGCTGCTTTGACAAAATTATTTATGACAGCTACAGCGGCAAAGACACATATGAACAGGCAGAAAGTCAGCTTCAGGCTGAGGCTGTAACAAGGGCAATCAGCAAAGCGAAGATAACGGCTGATGATGTTGATTTCATCTTTGCAGGAGACCTTCTTAATCAGTGCATAGGTTCAAGCTATGGTCTGATTGACTTTGGAATTCCATATCTTGGTCAGTACGGAGCCTGTTCCACAATGGCGCAGGGGCTGATTATGGCTTCCGTGTTTGTTGAAAGCGGGGCAGCAAGAAAGGCAATGTGTGTAACATCATCGCATTTTTGTTCAGCAGAACGTCAGTATCGTTTTCCTCTTGAATACGGCGGAGTACGGACTCCAACTGCACAGTGGACGGTTACGGGAGCAGGAAGCTGTGTGCTCGGAAAAGAGAAAAAAGGTCCCTGCATTGCGCGTGCTACAGTTGGAAGAATTGTAGATTTGGGGGTAAAGGACGCCAACAATATGGGAGCTGCAATGGCGCCTGCGGCGGCTCAAACGCTTAAAAGCTATTTTGACGACACAGAAACAAAGCCATCGGATTATGATTTGATACTGACAGGCGATCTTGGCGAGATTGGAAGTAAATCGCTATATGACTTGCTTGACCTTGAAAATATTGACATAAGGAAAAATCACAACGACTGCGGATTAATGATTTTTGACAGGGGAAAGCAGGATGTTCATGCAGGCGGTTCAGGCTGCGGTTGTGCAGGTTCCGTGTTCTGCTCAAAAATACTGAATGATTTAAAATCAGGAAGGCTTGAAAATATCCTTTTTATGGCTACGGGTGCGCTTATGAGTCCTACCTCAAGTGGTCAAGGTGCCAGTATTCCGTCGGTTGCACATCTGGTAAATGTGAAAATCAGATAAATTTACAAAATTGGGTGTTCAAATTAAATTTAATGTGTTATAATTAAAATAAATTTGACTATACTGTCAAGCTATAATTATTTAGAAACGGAGGGTAAGTTTATGTTTGGCAGAATTCAGAACATTGATGACAGAGTTCTGGAACGCATTTTAAAAATTCATAGACCTGCTCTCGATAAAATGATGATACTGTTCTCAAAGGCGGGCACCTTTGGCACTGTATGGTGGATGATATGTCTGCCGTTCCTTTTCACCAGGGCATGGCGTCTTACAGGATTCAATTTTGTGCTTGGACTTTGCATTGCTCATCTTATGGGTCAAATTATTCTAAAAAATATTGTAAAACGTACACGTCCTTGTCATAGACTGGATGACGATGATTTGATTGTTGACCGCCCAAGATATTATTCTTTCCCGTCGGGCCACACGGCGGCTTCGTTTGCCTTTGTAGGGGTGGCGCTTATAAGATGCAGGCTTATAATCATTTTACCTATTATTCTGTTGGCATCTTTGATTTCTTTTTCAAGAGTGTATCTGAGGGTTCACTACCTTACTGACGTTATTGCAGGCGTGCTTCTTGGACTTGTATGCGGTGTTTGCTCGGTTGCGCTTTTCAATTCAGTCGTTCCTGTGCTGTTTCCGGCAATGGTTTATTGAGTAACAGCTGTAAGAAATTATAGAACGCATGATAATTCAAATAGGAGCTTGTAACGGATTGTAGCGGATTTGGCTGTTCTGAGTTTTCAGAACAGCTTTTTTATGTGATTTTGATGTGTATGATTGCATCATAATGTGTGTTGAATTTTTAAATTGACTGTGTTATTATAATAACTATAGGTCATTTTATACAATAAAATGATAAATG
>CAYQXN010000122.1:0-833 GCA_964421585.1 uncultured Ruminococcus sp.
GTTTATCTACACGCTAACGCGGCATAAAACAATTGTTTTATGCCGCGTTAGTTTTTTGGGACTTAAAATTCAATAATTGACGTTTAACCCAAAAGTATCAATTTGCCAATTTTCAGTTACGCTATGTTATTATATATTATATTCAATACCGACAAACAGAGGAAGTTGATTACTGCTGTCAATTATCATATAGATAAAGTGACGGTCAAGGATAACCTCATTTTCTATCAACGCTGCGCCGTCTGTTATATCAACTTTAGTCGCTGCACTTGCCTTTGTGCCAAGCTCATTAACCTTGATTGTACAGTTTTGCATTATATTATCGATATAAATATTTCCATTATTTGAACTGCCAAGCTTCGAAAAATCAGCCCTATCAATGTCAAAAGCGGTCTTCATTCCCATATATTTCAAAGGTTCAACAAGAGACTTTGAACTGCTGTTTTCAAACTTTGGAATTACTATATGTGCTGTTTCATTTTCATCTTCACTGTCAAGTATTTGTTTAAATGTATTTCTGTCAAGGGAACTCAGAAAATCATTGATTTCAATTTCTTTCTCAGGGAGCAAAGCAACAAAGCTATACTCGTTTTTATAGTCCTTGATAAATCCCTTAACATTATCACCCGTGATATACTTTTCTCCGTCTGAGCTCATCATACTTACACTGGTTTTTGTACCGTCGGCATTATTAAACTCTCCATCATAGGTATGATTATGGTCAAATTCACGCTCCCATTCTGCATCAAAAAGAACAGTATTAATAAGCGACATAATGCCGTTTTTATCAATATTTTTGACCATATTCTCAATCTCGCCGTCAGCATTATCGC
>CAYQXN010000122.1:843-3450 GCA_964421585.1 uncultured Ruminococcus sp.
TATCATTCATAGTACTGCTGTCAAACGGCGCCGAAAACACTCCTGCATTATAGTAAAAGGCATTGACCAGCAAAAAATCATCATTTGGTGTAAAAGCGCTTGCGCTATTAATCCAGATTGAATTAGCTATTTTTATTTCATCATCATAAAACAGACTATAAGGATTTGATTGCCAGTATCCGTTGATAAATCCCTGTGTACAGTTATCCCCCATCAACTCCAGCATTTCATCCAAAGTTTCGCCGTTTGCACCGTTTAAAGTCATAGAAAGAGCTATCATTGCCGAAACCGATGAAAGCGTTATATTCTCATTGCCGGCCGTGCTGTTTCTCAACAGTTCAAGCGCAAAGTCCACACCATCTATCAAACCCTTGTCCTTATCATCTATCAGCTCGGGAGCAAGGCATTGTCTTTCAATGCCATCCATAAGATTTACAGTTTTATTACTGTATGTTGCGCAACCCGAAAGGTTGATTATTGAGACCAAGAGCATTGCGGCTGCTAAAAATGCAGACAAAATTCTTTTTGATTTCATATTAGTTCCTTATTGGTGTGTAATTAATTACACTTATTATACGACCGAATGTATAAATTTCCTCAATTTTTTTTGTAAAATGCAAAACAGACTGTCTTACGACAGTCTGTTCTGCGATTGTGTGTTTTATGAAAATGAATGCTTCGTTAAGAACCATACATTAACCGAATTTAAAAATGAACGTCATAATCTGATAATAAGTCTGTAATACAGATGCTTTGAACAATTCATTTTCTGTTATTATACTATTTTTTTCTTGAAAATTCAAGTCAAAAGGGCTGTTTTTGCATATTCCAACAGTCAAAAAAACAACCTGCACAGTTTTTTTGTTATCTTTTTGTGCATTATTTTTTTCATAAAGAGAAACAAGCGCCTTTCAAGCTTACACAAAAAAAATTAGTATGTGCAAATTAAACAAAGTTTTCTTTTGTTTTTTTACATAAAAAGCGGGCTATTATTCTATATCAGAATAATAGCCTCTTAATTAAGCTGTTGCTTCGCTTTTAACAAGTGTTTTTACTCTTTTGTTATACAGACGCTTCCTCAAAAGAATTGCGATTGCCGCAGATACAATCTCTGCTATCGGGAATGTCAGCCAAACAACCCAAGCGTTGTCCACAGAGGTTACAAGCAGAGAAAATCCCCAAGCTACAGGAAGTACAAACAAGAACTGTCTGCATATTGAAACCACAAGTGATTCCATACCTCCTTCCAAGGCCTGAAAAATTCCCTGAAAAGCAATATTGGCGCCCGCGAATACAAAGCTTATTGAAACAACTCTCATTGCTCCGACACAAAGCTGCTCTGTCTGACCCGAAAGTCCGAAAACTGCAGAAAACGGTGTTGCAAACAGCTCAACTATAATAAGTCCGACAACCATAATTACAAGAGTATATAGCATACCGTACTTCAGACCGTCGTTTATACGTGATTTGCTCTTCATACCGTAGCTGTAAGATACAATCGGAGTTATTGCATCACGAAGTCCGAAGGCTGCAAAAAGAACAAACTGCTGAATTTTGTAGTAGAGTCCGTAGGCTGTTACCATATTTTCGCCGATTCCTGACACGTTTACAAGAATAATATTAAGACCGTATGTCATTACAGAAAGGAGAGCCTGAGCAATGATTGCCGGCAAACCAATTTTATATATATCGCCGATAATTTTAATTGAAGGCTTAGCATATTTTAAACTCTTTGAAATATTCTTGTTTACCTTGATGTGGAATATAAGCGCAAGCAAAAAAGCAATAATCTGACCGATAATCGTTGCATAGGCAGCACCCTTTACACCCATTTCAGGACAGCCGAACCAACCGTAAATCATAATAGGGTCAAGGATTATATTTGCTATTGCACCTGCAAGCTGGGCAATTGTTGAGAGCAACGAATTACCTGTTGACTGCAAAAGCTTTTCATAAAGGCCAAAGAATACAACGCCAAATGAAGCTATGCAGCAAATTTGAAGGTATTCAATTGCCATCTGAGATATTAACTGATTGGAAGTCTGGGAATTGATATAAATTCCGGCTCCAAAGAAACCGAACAGCAAAAACACAATATAGATGATAAAATCAAGAAACAAGCCGTTTCCTGCTGCCTTATTTGCCTTCTCCTTGTTACCCTCACCAAGGCTTCTGGACACTAAGGCATTAACACCGACACCTGTACCTACACTTATAGCAATCATAAACATCTGCAACGGAAATGCAAGAGTAAGGGCATTGAGTGCTTCTTCGCCGTTTTGTGCCATATTTGACACAAAGGCACTGTCAACTATGTTATAGACAGCCTGCATAACCATTGATAAAATCATAGGTATGCCCATTTGAAGCATAAGACCCTTGACAGGTAAAATCTGCATTTTATCCTTTTCCTGTATTTGCTTCATTAAATCACTCCTCATAAAAATTGACATAAAAATAGATGTGAATGTTACTGATTGGATTTACGCAGTAACGCAACACATCTTGATAATATTATATATATTTCAAGTTTTTTTGTCAAAGGCAAAATTTAATAAATCGAAATAAAATTTACGGATTATTTTATATTATTTTCTTTTTTAAATA
>CAYQXN010000123.1:0-3128 GCA_964421585.1 uncultured Ruminococcus sp.
TCGTTTTCAAAATTATCTGTCATAATAAAGCCTCCATTAGGATATTTCCTTTGATGTTGTCTATATATTAAAATTAAAAAGTGAAAATCATATGAACTGGTATTGAAATTAATATGAAATAATATAACAAAAATATTAAATTTTACTCTAAAAAGGCTGTCCCGTTAATTGAGACAGCCTTTTTGGGAGTATTTTATTTTGCTGATGAAACAGCCGTTTGTTCTTGAGCGTTTTGCTTCTGTTTGGCATCTTTAGGCTTCTTTTCGCTGAGTTATTTACGTATTAATACTTCATCATATTTTCTTTTAAAGAAAATTCTGCCGGTGTATTTTTTGTGACAGCTGCTGCATACAAAATCAGCAGTAAATGCTTTGTTGTGCACCTTCCAGTCTGTAGTACGCTTTGCACCTCTGCCGCACTCTTCACAATTAAAATACATTAGAGATTTATCTATATCAGAGCTATTTATATCAGTAATAAATTGAGTCTTAAACATCATACGTTCATAAAACTCTTCGTTTTCTGAATCAACAATAAAATCATCTATCGGATAATCAGAGGCAAGTCTTTTAAGGCACCTGAGACTAAGCTCTGCGTCAGCAAATGCACGGTGCTGCTCCTCCTCGGAAAACTCAATCATTAACATCTCCGCACAAACCGAAAGTCCTAACTGATTTGCTGAATCGTGCAAATCAAGACAGCTTTCACAATATTCCTGCATATTACAGTACCGTTTAAGAAAAGGTAAATGAATATCATTGGTGTAATATGAATAATTTTCAATCAATGCGTGAATATCCGAGGTGCTCCAGGTAACAATGCAGCTGTCCTTTGCAAAATCAGAAAACATATCAACAGCTTTCATAAAAGAAACACCGTTTTCTCTAAGCTCTTCGTTCGAGATTTTAGTTAGCTGCTTTACCTTTGAACAAAGCTTTTTTCCGATTCTTGGCCTTATAAGCACCGAAAACTCGTCAGTAATATTAAACTCATCATCAGTCTTTACTGCGCCAAATTCAATAATTTCATTTACGTATTTGTGAAGCATCTTGCTGTATGAGCCGTTCCATTCCAAATCAAGTATTACATAACTCATTTTTTGCGGAACGCCTGCTTCATACGCTGTTCTTTTGAAAGAATTCTCTTTCTCATACGTATATTTTGCGGTGTAACCTCAACAAGCTCATCATCTGCAATAAATTCAAGACACTGTTCAAGTGACATATTTGTAGGAGGCGTAAGCTTTAGTGCGTCATCAGAGCCCGAAGCACGCGTATTTGTGATATGCTTTTTCTTACAGACATTTACAGTAATATCCTCAGCCTTTGGGCTTGCACCAACAATCATACCCTCATATACAGGAACACCGGCACCAATAAAGAGACGTCCCCTTTCCTGAGCCGCATACAGACCGTATGTTACAGTGTCGCCTGCCTCAAAGGCAATAAGCGAGCCTTGATGACGTGTTACAATTTCTCCTTTGAAAGGCTCATAGCCGTCAAAAACGTGATTCATAATACCGTTGCCGTTTGTATCTGTAAGAAATTCAGGGCGGTACCCCATAAGTCCACGTGCAGGAATTTTAAATTCAATGTGAGTAATTCCTCCCTCACGCGTGCCCATATTTATAAGCTCAGCTTTTCGTGAGCCAAGCTTCTCCATTACAGCGCCCACATAAGAATCAGGAACCTCAATAATAAGGTACTCAATCGGCTCGTGCAGCTTACCGTCAATAGTTTTTGTGATAACCTGAGGACGTGAAACCTGAAATTCATAGTTTTCACGGCGCATTGTTTCTATAAGAATTGAAAGGTGAAGCTCGCCTCTGCCGGAAACCTTGAAGGTATCTGCACTGTCTGTTTCTTCAACGCGGAGAGCAACATTTGTTTCAATCTCCTTGAAAAGTCTGTCACGCAAATTACGTGAGGTTACATACTTGCCCTCCTTACCTGCAAAAGGTGAATTATTTACAATAAAGTTCATTGTAACTGTAGGCTCATCAATCTTGACAAACGGAAGCGGCTCAACACAATCGTTTGAGCATATAGTCTCACCAATATTAATATCCTGAATACCGCTGACGCACACAAGGTCACCAAGCTTTGCTTCTTCACATTCAACTCTTTTGAGCCCCTCAAACTGATAGAGCTTTGCTATGCGTACATTCTGCGTAGTTCCGTCCGTGTGGCAGAGAACAGCCGCCTGACCGTTCTTTGCAACGCCTCTTTCAATTCTGCCTACGCCTATTCTGCCTACAAATTTGTCTGAGTCAATATTTGATACAAGAATCTGCAAGCCGCCGTCAATGTCACCCTTAGGGGCAGGAATTTCATTTATGACAGCGTCAAACAGAGGTTTCATATCTGTGCCTTGTTCGTGATAATCTGCACTTGCATATCCGTCACGGGCTGACGCATATATTACAGGAAATTCGAGCTGATCCTCATCAGCACCAAGCTCGATAAAAAGGTCAAGCACCTCGTCAACAACCTCTTCGGGACGTGCGCCGGGTCGGTCAATCTTATTAAGCACAACAAGCGGCTTTTTTCCAAGACCAAGAGCCTTTTTGAGAACAAATCGCGTTTGCGGCATACAACCTTCAAATGCGTCAACAAGCAAAACAACGCCGTCAACCATCTGCAAAATACGCTCAACCTCGCCGCCAAAATCAGCGTGTCCCGGCGTATCGACAATATTAATTTTTATATCGTTATACATTACCGCTGTTGGCTTTGAAAGAATTGTAATTCCTCTTTCTCTTTCAAGATCGTTTGAGTCCATAACACGATCTGCAACAGTCTCGTTTTCCCTGAAAACACCGCTCTGCTTCAAAAGCTGGTCAACAAGCGTAGTTTTGCCGTGGTCAACGTGAGCAATGATGGCTATGTTTCTTAAATCTTCCCTTACATCCATAAAAATACCTCAATTCAACTCCATATTAATCAGGCAAGCTGCATTAAATGACAGAACAAGCCAAATATGGATAACTATCATTTTTCACATAATTTAATATTATATCATCTGCACGCATAAAATTCAATTTATATTTTACATCACCTTTTGTAACATTATACGACCATTTTTGAAACATTTTCCCAAAGAAATAAATTTTTGAAAAACATAACAAA
>CAYQXN010000124.1:0-3126 GCA_964421585.1 uncultured Ruminococcus sp.
TATATCACATAAATTTCAAAGTGTAAAGAGCAAATTAAAATATTATTTTAAAAACCATAAATTCCTTAATTTTAATTTTAAATAACAAATTTCTTTTCAATATTTATTGCATAAGAGAACCGATAATTGTATAATAAAAATATCACATTTTACAGATAATCTCAACTGTAATTGAAAGGAAATGTATATGAATATTGCTGAAATACAGAAGAAAATAACTGAGCTTAAAGAGAAAAATGACGTGTGTATCCTTGCACACAGTTATCAGGCGCACGAGATTTTGGAGATTGCCGATTTCACTGGCGACAGCTACAAACTCAGCGTTGACGCAAGCAAAGTAAAAAGCAAAAATATTCTTATGTGCGGTGTTCGCTTTATGGCTGAAACCTGCAAAATTCTCTCTCCCGAAAAAACGGTATATCTTGCACAGCCTATTGCCGGCTGCAGTATGGCCGACCAGATGGACAAGCAGCTTATTTCGCAGGTAAAAGAAATGTTCCCCGACTATACGGTAGTTGCTTATATAAACACGACCGCAGACCTAAAAACAATATGTGATGTCTGCGTTACAAGCTCTTCAGCTGTAAAAATTGTAAATAATATTGAAAACAAGAACATTCTGTTTATTCCGGACTGCAACCTCGGCGATTATGTTGCAAAGCAGTGCCCTGACAAGAATATCAAGCTTTTAAACGGCGGATGTCCAATCCATGCATGTGTAAACACTGACGATGTCAAAAAAGCCAAAGCTATGTATCCAAACGCCGAGCTTCTTGTTCACCCCGAGTGTACTCCTGATGTTGTTGCTATGGCAGATTATGTCGGTTCAACCTCAGGAATAATGAATTATGCAATTGCGTCAGATAAAAAAGAATTCATAATCGGCACAGAAATCAGTATTGCAGAGCACTTGCAGTATAAATGTCCTGACAAGAACTTTTATCCTCTTACGCTCAAGCTCCTTTGTCCAAACATGAAATCTACAACACTTGTTGACGTTTATAACTGCTTAACAGGAAACGGCGGAGAGGAAATTATACTTGACGACGCTACCATCACAGATGCCAAAAAGTGCATTGACGAAATGATTAGACTTGGATGATAAGAGGGCAAAAAATGGCAAATAAGGCATTAGTTGCAATGAGCGGAGGAGTTGACAGCTCTGTTGCCGCTTATCTTACAAAGCAGATGGGCTATGATGCCACCGGCATCACGCTCAAATTGTTTGACAATGATGATATAGGTGAAAAGCGTGAAAAAACCTGTTGCTCGCTTGATGACATTGATGACGCACGCAATGTGTGCTATAAAATAGGAATTCCGTATTATGTCTATAACTTTAAGGACAGTTTCAAAGAAAACGTAATACGCAGATTTATTGACGCATATGAAAACGGCATAACGCCAAATCCCTGCATTGACTGTAACCGCTTTATAAAATTTGAAAAGCTGATGAGACGTGCCGAGGAGCTTGAATTTGACAAGGTAGTAACAGGTCATTATTCAATCATCGAGTATGACAGCGGAGCCGACAGATACCTGTTAAAAAAGTCTGTTGACCTCTCAAAAGATCAGAGCTATGTTCTTTATTCCCTCACTCAAAAGCAGCTTTCAAAAACTCTGCTTCCTCTTGGCAGCATGACAAAAACACACGTACGCAAAATTGCAGAGGAGCTTGGTCTGATTAACGCACTCAAGCACGACAGTCAGGACATTTGCTTTGTTCCCGACGGCGACTACGCAAAATTTATTGAGCAATATACGGGCAAGACCTATCCTTACGGACAATTTGTTGACGAAGATGACAACGTTCTGGGCGAGCACAAGGGAATTATCCGCTACACAATCGGTCAAAGAAAGGGGCTCGGGCTGGCGCTTCCACGTCCTATGTACGTAAAGGAAAAGAATCTTGCAGACAACAAGGTCGTTCTATGTGAAAATCACAGACTTTTTTCAAAGGAGCTTTACGCAAATGACCTGAATCTGATTACCTGCGACAAAATAGACAAGCCTGTTAAGGTCAAGGCAAGAGTACGGTACAACCAAACGGAGCAAAACGCTGTTGCAGAACAGATAGACAAAAGCACTATCCATATTGTGTTTGAAGAACCTCAAAGAGCTATTTCACGCGGTCAGGCAGTGGTTCTTTATGATGATGATTATGTGATAGGCGGCGGCACAATCATATAAATTTTTTTCAATAAACATTATTGCTATTTGTGCTATAATTTTACATATACTTAATGAAGAGCAGGTGATATTACGTTAAAAATAGCAATATGCGATGACGAAAGCTTATTTCGCAATAAATTAAAAAGTGTTATAGAAGATATATGCACAGATAATCAAATTGAATGTCGAATAGAATCATATAGCAGCGGTTATTATGCTGTAGAAAATTGCAATAAATCCGACATAATTTTTATGGATATAGATATGCCGGGCATGGACGGTATTGAAGCTGCAGGTCTGATAAACGAGTTAAAAATCAATCCCGGCAGCCCTTATATCGTTTTTATCACAAGCAAGGATCATCTTGTTTTTGACGCGCTCAAACAATTTCCATATTCATTTATAAGAAAAACACATTTCAATGAGGATATTAAAATGTGCATTTTAAGTCTAAATAAAAGGCTGGCAAATGAAGTAATAAGATATCCTGTCAAGATAGGCAGAAACACAACGTTTTTGGATACGGAAAGCATAATATATATAGAAAAAGATAAAAATTATGTTGTTTTTCACACAGACGACTTCCAATATAAAGAGAGAAGTAATATTGATGAAAAGCTCAAAGATTTGTCCCCAAGAGGTTTCATCAGAACTCATATCGGTTATCTTGTCAACCCCAAGTACATTTTAGAAATCACCGGTACGGAAGTAAAGCTGAAAAACGCCAAAACAGTGCCGGTCAGCAAAAACTACAAACAATCGGTAAAGGATAAATATTTTGAATGGATGGCGAAGCAAAATGATTGATGTAGTTATAGAAGTATCGGTAAATTTATTTCAAGCAATTATGTTTGTTGGTTTTTTGTATTTATTCTTTGACAGGCAAAGAGGCAAAGCAGTCAACGCAATAAGTCTGAGCTGTACAATATTAATTTTCTTTGCGGCGCTGAATTT
>CAYQXN010000125.1:0-2725 GCA_964421585.1 uncultured Ruminococcus sp.
ATGGTAATTGCCATCTTTTCGTACTGTTGCATTTACTTTGAGAATTTACGATTTCTAAAAAACTGTCAAAAACTTGATTATCAGAAAGAATTAAGTTATTTCAAAAAAAGTAACTGAATGTATATCAAACTTGTAATATTAAACACGATTATCTAAAATACATATACAGCTGACATTTCAATGTACCGTTATACATCTTTCGACGCTTGTCAGCCTTTCTGCCAAATATTCGCTCAAAGTCATCGTCAGGACTTATGATTGAATAGCTCTTACCCTTATCACGCATAAACTTCTCTCCCATCACCTTATACAGCTCCTCCGCAGACTTCAAGTCAAGCAGCCGTTCACCATAAGGGGGATTGGTAATAACTGTCTGAAAACCGTCTGATAATTCAAAATCTCTTATATCACGCTTTGCAAACTTTATTCTGTCAGCTACACCTGCAAGCTCAGCATTATGCCGTGCCGTTGCAAGTGCAACTTCATCAATGTCATAGCCCTCAGCGTTAAATGAACAATCTGATATAATTCTGCTTTTTGCAAGCCTGCGCTCTTCACTAAACGCAGATTTAGGCATACACTCCCACTTTTCACAAGCAAAATATCTGTTAAGTCCCGGGGCAATATTGAGGGCCTTTAAGGCGGCTTCAATCAGTATAGTCCCGCTGCCGCACATAGGGTCTGTTACAAAATGATTTGAACGCACCCGTGCTAATTCGACCATTGCTGCAGCAAGCGTTTCCTTAATTGGAGCGTCATTCGATTCAGCACGATAGCCGCGTTTATGAAGTCCTGCCCCTGAGGTATCAAGCATTATGCTCACTTTATCATTAATTATAAGAAATTGAATTTGATGAACAGAATCCGTTTCCTCAAGCCACGGAAGCATATATTTTTTGGAAAGCCGATTAACGACAGCCTTTTTGATAATTTTTTGACAGTCAGGTACACTCATCAGTTTTGAACTGAGACAACTTCCTTTAACAGGAAATGCTTCTGTAATGCCGATAAAATCTTCCCAGTTAATATTATTTACATTTTCAAAAAGCTGTTCAAATGAGCGTGCCTCAAACTCCGCAAGCAGTATATGAATACGTTCAGCATAGCGTGAGTTGATGTTGGCACGCGCCAGTGTACTCCAATCACCGCTGAACAGAACTCTGCCGTTTTCAGCGTAAACATCCTCAATTCCGAGATACCTTAATTCATTTGCACAAATGCCTTCAAGCCCAAATATGCAGGGAGCTGAAAATCTTAGCTTCATATTTCCTCCGAAAAAACAGATATAAACATAGTATCTTATAATTAATTATTTCACATAAAAACAGAGTTGCCTCATCATCAAAGCCGAGACAACTCCTCTTCTTTTAATCAAATTTAATCAACCGACGGTTCCAGCAAACCATAATCACCGTCAGATCGCCTATAAACAACATTAATCTCGTCGGTTTCTGCGTTGATAAACATAAAGAATCCATGGTTAATCATATTCATCTCAAGAATAGCCTCGTCAACCGTTATCGGCTTAACAAGAACCTGCTTCTTGCGAACAACATTGTAATCATCCTCTTCTACTGCTTCATCTTCAGAAAAAACATTCTGTGCGACAAAATCATCAAGGCTGCCGGACTTAATTTTCTTTACCAATCTGGTTTTATTCTTTCTGATTTGACGCATAAGAACATCGGTAACCTTATCAAGAGCATCATTCATTTCTGACATTGTACTCTCGGCACGATATACCATACCGTTATCCCTGATTGTAATTTCTACGGTCTGGCGATTTTTTTCGAGGGTGACAACTACATTTACCGCAGCGTCCTCAGAAAAAAGCTTTTCAAACTTGGATAGCTTTTTCTCTACCCTTTCTTTGAAATTATCTCTGAGATTAACCTTTCTTGCAGTATAGGTAATTTTCATAAAATCAGCCTTCCTTTTTATTAAGTTATTTTCTGCCGTTTCCGTTGCCTCTGCGGCTATACCCACGGCTTTCACCACCACGTTTGAGGTCAGACATCTTATCCTCACTTGTCTGCTTAAACTTAGACATCATATCCTCAAATGATGACGGAGAGTTTTTAGATGAGCTCTGCCACTCATACGCTCCCGGTGAAGTTACCGGCGGAGCGGGCTTATATGGCTGCCTGTTTTTGCGATTCTGCTGACGATTGTCATAAGCGCCGTCGCTGCGAACTTTTTTTGGCTGCTGTTGCTCCTTTGGAAGAGCCTGCTTTATCGATAAACTTATTTTTCCGTCATTAAGAGAAAGAACCTTAACCTTGACAGTCTGTCCCATTTTTACAAAATCGTTGATTTCGCTTACAAAGGTAGGCGCAACCTCCGAAATATGTACCATGCCCGTTTTTGAATCAGACAGATCAACAAATGCTCCAAACTTTGTAATACCGGAAACCTTGCCTTCCAGAATCATTCCGACTTCAATTGCCATAAAATTTAATTACCCCTTATAATGCCTCTCGGCTTAAAGAACAAAAATCTCTCCGGGAAAATTGCACCAAGCTTTTGTATTCCTAAAAAACAGCATACGACACAATATTATCCAAAAATTTTTTCAATATTCAATCCGAGATTAAAATAAATTTCTTCCCTTTTTATTATTCGCCTGCAACGTTAATAAATATTCGTTCACCGTCGCTGACATAACCAAGATCCTCCTTGGCTATTTTTTCAATATATTCTTCAAGCTCCTCACCCTCATAGTCCT
>CAYQXN010000125.1:2735-3083 GCA_964421585.1 uncultured Ruminococcus sp.
TGTACCTTTTCAAGATATTGGGTCTGAATCTCAACAACATTAATCTGCTGCTGCAAATTCTGAAGCTCAGTGCGCTTTTCAGCAATTTTAATATTCTGATTTATAATAGTAATAACGGAATAGAACACAAAACCGATAATTGCAAGATAAAGCAGAATATATTTTTTTTTACGAAACCTTTTGGGATTTATTTCCTTGATATCATTTTCAGATTGAGCAGTCTCCGTCACTTTGGACGCAGGCTTAGTTTTTTCTTTTTCTGTCATCTGCTATAACCCTTTTTTTATTTAAACATTTGTTCCTAAATATTATGGTTTTATCAATAATATTATACAATATTATTTTTTA
>CAYQXN010000126.1:0-2631 GCA_964421585.1 uncultured Ruminococcus sp.
AAATATTTAAATAATAAGGTTTGACGAAAATGAAAGAAAAATAAATGAATTTGTTGAAAATTGATTCTGATAATTGTGACAAACATATTGCGCCTGTTCCTGAAATAATAGGCATAGAATTTCCGCTTCTTAATGAAGCCGAAAGATTTACACTGAAATTGCACTTCTCAAACGGAGAGAACAAAAAGTTCCGTCTGCCGGTGCCTCTTTCGTAGCATTCATGTCAAGCCCCACAATTTCACGGACAAACTCTCCAAGCGGTTTTTCGCCGTATTCTGCGGTATATTCTTCTTTTGTGACGACCTCCTTCCATAAAATCTTTTCAAGTCCTGAAATATCATCTTTTGTAAGCGGTACGTTACTTTTTAATTTCGCAGTAGCGCTGTTATTCTGATGCTGTCTTATATAAAATTCCGCTTTTGCTTTATATTTTTTAAGGTCATTATTGTCAATCTCAGACTCATTCCACTCGGTCGAAAGAATGCCATTGTTAAAATTGGTATCGTACCTTATAAAACTATGCGGAATCCTCATTACATTACAAAGCGATTTGCGAATATACTCAAATTCGTTAATTCCGCAATTATTAAGGTAATCCGTATGCAGAATCTTATTTATAATTTCTGATTTTGCAGATATTTCAGGTATATTCGCAATGTTTGCGATACCGCTTACCTTTTTGAATAAATCGCTGCGGTGTCTGCTATATCCTTTACCCGCAAGATAAGCAAGCTCAATCCCATACATAAGCGCATCAAAGCGTACAGTGCTTGCTTCATCTGCATCAGGAACAATCAGGGACGCAAGTTCTTCTTTAATAATCAGTGTATCCTCGTAGGTAAGCGACACATAATTCTCTTCATCCGCATAAAGCTCCACATATTTCAGATGCTGCCTGACCGCAAAATTATCTTTATTAAGCTTGCGCACTTTTGCCGCCATTTCAGAAACCAAACTCTTTCGGAAGGCAATTAAAGCCTTGGTCTGATATGCAATGTCTTGCAGCTTAAATATAATTTGTAATTTCAATTTGAATATCGCGCTCTGAAGCGCCATCTGATTTGCGGTTGGTTTACCGCTGTTCAATCTGAAAAACTCAAAATTTCCGCAGAAGTCAAAAATATAAAATTTATCTTTATCCTCACCATCCAGAAGTGCGGGACAAAGACGCGTACCTCTGCCTATCATCTGCAGAACTTTGCCTTACTCATAACCTTCTTGAAAAAGACAAGGTTCAAGACCTCAGACACATCAATGCCTGTATCAAGCATATCAACAGAAATCGCAGTCTGTGGTAATTTCTTCGGGTCGGAAAATTCATCAATAAGGCTCTGCGCGTAATTAATTCTGTTGTCAATCACCTTGGCAAAGCCGTTAAGATGCGGATATTCACTGTTAAACATCTCAAGTATCTTTTCCGCATGATGATGTTTTTTGCAAATATAATTGTTTTTCCAATTTTTTCGCCGTATTCGATTTTGATACCATCAGACATAAGGATATTCAGCGCTTGATGAATTGTATCGCGGTTAAAAATCCATTCGTTTAATGCAGAAGAACTTATCTTGTCGGGCACTTCATCGTTTTCGTATTCAAATAGATTTTCATATTCCGCTTTTTCTTTTTCTGTCAAATCCTCGTAGGTGATACCCTGTTCAATAAATTTGAGACTGGATTCTACTAATATGTAATCAACCCGATAACCATCTTTTACCCGCTTGAGCAAGCTCATAACCGTATGTAGGAACACCACATTCAAGCTCAAATATCTCATATGTATTCTTGTCAATTTCATCCTTCGGTGTAGCGGTAAGTCCAACAAGCGGCGCATCAAAGTAATTAAAAATATCCTTGTATTTGTTGTAAATTGAACGATGTTCCTCATCACATATAACAAGGTCAAAATGTCCGCTTGTAAACAGCTTGCCCTCGTCATTGCTAATATCGTTTATGCAGTTATACATAGTCTGGTATGTTGAAAAAACGCAGTGCGCCGCGAAATTGTCTTTTTCTTCGCACAAATTCGTTACGGATAAATCAGGCAGCAAATTCACAAAAGCACCTTGCAAAGAGCAATAACAGTCCTTGTCTTACCAGAACCTGCTGGCATAACCAAAAGTGCTTTTCTTCGGTTTTTCTCGTCTAATGCGTCGCAAACTGCCTTGACTGCGCCTTCCTGATAATAACGTCCGGCAATAGTTTTATATACGAGTATATTTTTAAGGCTTGTCCTCATTCTGCGGAGATTAAACATTTTCTCTAAATTCCGCTTGGAGTAAATTGCTGCAACTCTGCGCTCCGGGTATCGACCGTCATCAACGCGGGTTTCAAAGCCGTTAGTTAGGAATATAACGGGATGTCTGTCGCACTGCTTTTCTAAAATGTCATTATAAAGTTTTGCCTGCTGTCTGCCGGCTGCAACATCTTTACAGGTGCGCTTTGACTCAATGACAGCTAATGGCTTGTGCGTATCATCATATAAAACATAGTCAGCATATCCTACACCTGATTTGTTTGGCATGTCCGTCAATTCAACTTCGTTTATACAATTTTCGCCCTCTGTCCAGCCTGCTTCGGTAAGCATTGTGTCAATGTAAATTTTCCTCATTTCAAACTCGGATAAATCAAGCG